>DATFTC010000332.1:0-20998 GCA_035262305.1 Myxococcaceae bacterium
CCCTTGCGACAATGCTTTCTAAAAAGGAGCCCTGCACGGCCGAAGCAAAAGAGGCGCTGTGTATTGCGGAGCCGACCTTCGATGAATTCCTCACCAGCCTCCAGCAAAACGGGTACGAAGCCGAGGAAGAGTCGATGAAAGTGGCCCTGAGCGACCGCGATCGATGGTGGAGCGCAACGATGCAAAAGGTCGTCGCCAGGTCATCCGCGATCGAATCGACTCCGGCGACCGCTCAGAAACATCCGTTGAAGGAATCCGTCTCATCGGCGCTGAACGCCGGGGAGTTGTTGACCCGCCGCGACTGGCGCAGAAATCCGACTCCACACTTCCAGGTCGATCCATCGACCATCCCAGGCGAGGATTTTTTCGAGCGGCGGCCGAATTTTTTGCTCGCGCACCTGCTGCCTTACCGAGTCGATCTCGAGTTCGCTCGAGGCGGCCTGGCGTTGGCCTGGTTGGAGCCGGCATTCAGGGTGTCGCGGTACTTTTCCGTACTTTCGGTGATTGAGCCGGTGAGCTTCGAATTTTCTCCATACCGTTTCTTCACCACGCTCGGCATCAGGCCTACGGCGCATTTCGCGGGACTGTCATTGGGTGTTGGGCCCGCATTTGTTCACCAATGGAGCAGTCCACCGCATTCGAGCGTGGGGCTGCAAGCGAACGTGGCGCTGCTGCAGGATCGCATCGGCGTCAGCGTGGGCGTACGAGATCTGGGAACGAGCGACAGCTCTGCGCAACAGTGGTTCGTCGCGCTCTCGCTCTCGGATGTGAACGGACTGGCGTATTGGCTCGCACTGCGCGGGCGCTCAAAATGACGAGCTCGAGATGATGAACCTCGTCCCCGCTGCCACGGAGGTCCGCTTCGAGTGAAGCGTTGCGGCTCGAAAGCCGAGAAGCCTGCTAGTTGTTGGGGGCTCGGACCAGGGACGCCGTCTTCTCGAATGATGCAGATGTTCCGGAGCCCGACGGCGTTGGAATGGTTTGGCCCAGAATTCCAGACTTGTCTTTCGTCGATGGAGCACTATTCGGTCGACTCGCAGACAGTTGCAGCGCGCTGAGCGAGACGAAGCCCTGGCGGCTGTAGTCGATGCTCTCAGCGAGGATTCGGGCCGCCTCCTGTGGCGCGTGGAAGCCCATCGAGTTTTCGGCATTGATGAAATCCACGCGCCACTGTGCCTTGCGCTGGAAGTCGAAGACTTGCTGCAGGGCCGCCTCATCCATGCCCGACTTGCGGGCCTTCTCGACTGCGCCGATGAGCTGTACCAGCGCATCTTCGGCGCGCATCATCAGCGCGTGGTGCCGATCCTGAATGGCCAAAACGGTGGCCTTGAGCTGCTCCTCCGGGAAGCGATGACAAGTCTGGCAGGATTTGGAGAGGTTGAGCAGCGGGCTTCGCACGTGGTGGTCGGAGATCTTGATCGCGCCCTCCCGAACGTAGGGCATGTGACAATCGGCGCAGGATACGCCGGCGCGAGCGTGGAGGCTTTGGCTCCATGTTTCGAATTCTGGATGTTGTGCCTTTAGAACCTCGGCGCCGGTTTTTGGGTGTTTCCAGTCGAAGAAGCGGTGGCCGTCGGGAAATCTGTATTCATCGTAATAAGCCTCGATTTGCTCCACCTTCAGACCTTTGTTCCAGGGGAAAAAGAGGGTCGTCTTCGGGCCGCAGTAGTATTCGACGTGGCACTGACCACAGGCAAACGAGCGCATCTCCTGACGAGAGGCGTCTTGATTGGGATCATAAGGCCGCGCGCGATCTCCCTGCCGCCACTTCTCGATCGAGGGCAAGTGAGGAACAAGCCCCTCGCCGCTGGCCAGGGCAGCGATGCCGCGAATGAAGGCGGGCTTGGTTACCCGGAGCGCCATGTTCTTGGGGTCGTGGCAATCGAGGCACGCAACCGGGTGCTCGACGAGCTTGGCGGCCTGGTCGTAGGGCATCCTGCTGACGCCGTCCAATCCCTCGAGGAGCTGCGCCTGACCGTGGGCGCTGGTCAGCGATTCGTCGAGAGTTCCGGGGGCGCCCCTCTTTAATCCAACCTCGCGAAACGCGACTGCGTTGGAAGCGTGGCAGTGCAAACAGCTGCCGGTTTGTTTGGCTTTGGTGACGCGACCAGTCACTTTCTGGTCGGTCAGCATGTAGGCGTGGCCGCGGCGCCGGTTGTAATCAATCGAAAACGGATAGCCGCTGAAGATCATGAGCAGGTTGGGATCTTCCTCCAACTTGCTGATGGGCTTTTGATTGGGTCCCGCCCCTCCGTACTTTGTAAAAGTGAGCTCGGCCGTGCGCTGATATCCGTCGAACTGGCGTGGGAAGTTCTTCGCCCACGGCGCCGGGTCGATGCTTCTTTCGTCGAGATCGAGCACCTTGAAGGCGATCTCGCGGGCCTCGGCTTGACGCGTTGAAATGTTGGAATAAAGCGCCATCACGAGCGCAGTGGCCAGCGCGGCGGCGCCGGCGATGATCGCGGCCCACAGCGGAAGTCGAGACTTGAAGCGACCTGGTTTGTCATCCATCAACAAGCTCCTAAAGGCTTGAGCGAAGAATCAGCGGGAACTGTCACATTGAGCCTGTTCATCGGCGTGGCCCATGTCCCACGTCCACGTGACATCGCACGCAACCGTGCACGTCGACGTTGCCAGCCGGGGTCGCCGCTACACCCAGCGTTCCGTGGGCGGTAATCGCATCGATCATCTCTGCGTGGCAGCGAAGGCAATTGTTCTCCAGCACTTTGGAGTTGGACGGTACAATGCGGATTGGCTCCGCGAAGTTCTGCAGTGTGAATGCCTTGGAGTGGCGATAGCCGTTGCTCGCCTTGACGTAGAATTTGTGGACGATGTTGTCCTGCGGCAAATGGCAATCGTTGCAGGTGGCTTGGGCGTGGTGAGAACTTTGCCGCCAGCCATCGTATTGTTCGCGCATGATGTGACAGTTCACGCATACCGCGGGATCGTCCGAGAGATAGGAAACCCCCTTTGCCGAGACGAAGGTGAATCCGCCTGTCCCGACGAAGGCGCCGACCAGCAGGCTGGCCAATACGGTGAGAGGAACGGTAAAGGCGGCATTCACGGCTATGAGGATGAGGACAGCGTCATTGGCTGCGCGAGAAAGCAAAGTCTGCGCCAGGCGATTCGCTACGCGCGCAAGTCGCCGTTTCGCTCGAGAAAATGCGAGTGAGGCACGCTGTTCAGCGCGACGGCAGCCTACGCTTTTGTATTACTGATTTCGCAGCGGCGACATTTTAGTCGCTTGACGGCAGAACTCGTCTGCGAGTCGTGGGGCGCACTGGCCAGCGCGAACCGCTCCCGGCTCATCGCGAGAATCACCGCGCAAGCACAGCTACCGGTGAGGCCGCCAAAAGAGTTCCGACATCCTTGAATGCTTCCGCGGCGAGAGTGTTACATTTTTGTCGCTCATGGCCCGTTCAGCCCGAGCTCCTCGACGTCGAAAATTCAGGAAGTAGGCCGTTCAGAAGTTGGTATTTGTTTTTCCTTGGCGCTTTGCGATTGCTCGTGCATTCGCTCCTCGAGTGTTGCAATCCGAGCCGCCGCCTTCCGCAAGCGCCGGCACAACTCGCGGTTGATGTTCTGGAGCACGAGCAGATAGGCCTTCGGGTTCTGCTTGTAGAGCTGATACAGGTCGGCATTCGTCAGCTCGTACACCACCGAGTCCTTCTCGGCGATGCAGCTGAAGGGGCGCGGCTCCATTTCGGTCAACGTGGTCACGCCGAAGTGATCGCCCGGTCGCATCATTAACAGCCGGGCCTGAGCTCCGTCGGGGCAGTGGCGTTGCACAATCAATTCTCCCGACCGAACAATGTACATGGACTTGCCAGTGTCGCCCTCGGTGAAGACGACGCCGCCCTTCGGGTAGCGGTGCTCTTTGAGAAGTGGCACCAGCTGATCGATGACTGCCGGTTCGAGGCCTCCGAAAATGGAAGTGCCCGAGAGGAACAATAGAAGCTGCGCAGGGTCTTCTCGAACCAGGTCCATCGAGGCTTCTAATAGGCACGCTTGTGCAGGAAGTCTACCGGGCATCCACGTCGTCGACGACGATGAAGCGCAGTCCGTCCCGCTCAGGGGGGAGGGATCGGAATGCTCGGCGTAATCCCGCCGACCACTTGCTGCAAGCTCTTGGCAGAGAGAGTACGTAACGTCTCGCGATTGGGGGCTTTCTCTTCGCTGCTCACCTTGCTCATTTTCGTCTCCTCCTGGACTGGTAAGCCCAGCTGATGCGCTGGGCCTCTACCTAAGAAGATCGGAAATGGATGGGAAAAGACGACAGCATTAGGGCGCCGCGCGCAGCAACGCCCGGGGCGCTGGCACGTGATCGACGAGTATGTTTCTTCGGATTAACCAGCGGGCTCCCGCTGTACCGGGCGCAATTGCTCCAGCGCATCAGCGTAAGTGAGGTAGAAATTCCGTTGGCGATTCGCAGTCGCGAGGTCAACATGACAGATGTCGATCACCGCGTTCGCTGGTGGCGGCTGGTGCTGCTCGCCGTGCTCGTCGTTGGGTTTTTCGTGGTCGCGCGGGTGACGGGGCTCACCGCGTATCTGTCCACTGAGCGGATTCGAGCTGTCACGGCCGCTGCCGGATTCTGGGGCCCGATTGTTTTCGTGCTCATCTTCTGCCTGGGAGAGCTCGTGCACGTCCCCGGCGCGGTGTTCGTCGCCGCAGCAGTTGTCGCCTACGGTCGCGCGACCGGGGGAGTACTCGCGTTTGCGGGCGCGCTGGCCGCGGTGAGTGTCAGCTTCGTTGTCGTCCGCACAATTGGCGGCAAGCCACTCGCTGCCATCCGTTTCTCTCTTGCGCGCCGGATTTTGTCGCATCTCGAGGGCCACCCTGTGCGAACGATCTTTCTCCTCCGCCTCCTCCTTTGGATGGCGCCTCAGTTAAACTACGCCCTCGCGCTCTCGAGCGTGCGTTTTCGCAGCTACCTGCTTGGCACCGCACTTGGGCTACTCGCTCCGATCAGCGGGCTCGTGCTTCTCTCCGATCAGCTTCTCCGATGAGGGGCGAACGGCCTTCGTGCACGCAGCGTCGAAAAGTCGTCACAAGGTGATGCTTGCTCACACACGCGCAAGGATGTCGAGAAGGTTTTTCGGTTCGATGGGCTTCACGAGGTGATAGCGGAAGCCGGCCTCCTGTCCGCGAAGCACGTCGTCCGAGGACGCATAGCCAGTAAGAGCGAGCAATACCGCCGGCAGTCCCGCCGCCCGAAGCTGCTTGGCCACTTCATAGCCATCGATTCCCGGAAGCCCGAGGTCGCAAACGACGACGTCCGGGCGCACCGCCAGGGCCACGTCAACGCCATGAATCCCGTCTTCAGCGACGCGCACGTCGTGACCTTCCAGCTCGAGCAGGTCTCGAAGGCTCGATGCCGCGTCCTCGCTGTCCTCGATGACCAGGATGCTCAGCCGATGGCGGGAAGGCCGATTTGCTTCAGACGCCACATCAAGCGCGGCGCTGGCGGCGAGTGGGAGCCATACCGAAAACTCCGCGCCCTTCCCCCGTCCCTCGCTCGTCGCATTCACCGCACCATCGTGCAAGTCAACCAGGGCTTTTGACAGAGCCAGGCCGAGTCCAAGGCCGCCAGCGCTGCGATGGAGCGTGGTCTGCGACTGGAAAAAAGGCTGAAAGAGATTGGCGAGCGTCGCAGCGTCGAAGCCGGCGCCGGTATCTCGGACGCGAAACAGTGCGCGGCCGTCTTCCTTGGCCACCGAAACCCAGACGCGATCGCCCGCGGTCGTGAACTTGGCCGCGTTCTGAAGAATGTTCCCGGCCACCTGGGACATCCGAGTTCGATCAGCGTTGACCCATAAGGGCTCCCCGCCGGGCCGAAACTCCAGCTCGACCTTCCCCCGCGCGAAGAGGTGCCGATGGTCCTCGACCGTCTGGCGCACGATCTCGGCCAGATCGATGCGCTCCTTTTTGAGTCGGATCTTCCCCTGTGTGATGCGTGACACATCGAGGAGGTCGTCAACCAGGCGCGCGACATGGGTGACCTGTCGGTCGATGATGTTCTCGGCGCGCGTGAATCTCGTGGTCCCCGGTTCCGCTCTTTGCAGCAATGCGACGGCGTTGCGCATGGCGGCCAGCGGGTTTCGGAGCTCGTGCGAGAGGGTGGCGAGAAATGCATCCTTATGGCGGTCCTGCTCTTGGAGAATTTCATCCCGTCGTTGCAGCTCGTGCTCCGCCTTACGGCGTTGTTCGATGCTGCGGAAGACGAGCACTACCCCGATCACAGTTCCGTCGGCAGCTCGAATCGGTGCTCCACTGTCGTCGATGGGCACCTCGCTACCGTCGCGCCGGATGAGAACGGTGTGGTTGGCGAGGCCTACGACCTTGTTCTCTCGCAGGACCCTTCGGACCGGGCTCTCGACCGCGCCATGCGTTTCCTCATTGACGATGCAAAAGACTTCGTCGAGCGGCCTGCCGAGGGCATCGTCGCCCCAACCGAGCAACGAGCGCGCGACCGGGTTCATCATCGTGATGCGTCCCTCGGGATCCGTGACGACGACGGCATCGCCGATGCTGGTCAGGGTCGTGCCTAGCCGCTCCTTCTCTGCGTGCAGCAATGCCGCCGCGCGCTCCCGCTCGCGCAGCCGGCTCCGCCCCGCCGCGAAAGCGCCAGCCAGCAGCGCAAGGTTCGCGGCAAGCCCGACGAGGCTGGTGACGACCGCGGTTCGGGTAGCCGTCGTCGCCGCTTGCGCGCGAACCTCGAGAAGACTGTTCTCGGTTGCCTCCATCTCTGCCACCCTGGCTCGAATGGCATCCATCAGGCGCTTGCCATCGTCGTCGAGCACGACTGCGCGCGCCGCTTCGAATCCGCCGCCCGCCGCCTGGAAGACATCGATGACGCGCTGGAGCTCTTCGAGCTTCGCCGCAACGAGCAGCCGGATCGCATCGATCCGCTCCTGTTGCGAGGGGTCGTCACGAGTCAGCTCTTGCAACCTGGAGAGTCGTTGCTGGACAGCGGTTCGGCCCGTTTTGTAGGGCTGGAGGTACGTCGCGCGTCCGGTGATGAGAAACCCACGCTGGCCAGTTTCGGCATCCACCGCGCTGGACAACAGAGCGCCGAGCGTGTCCAGCACCCGATGGGTGTGGACGACCCATTCCTCCGCGTCCCGTAATCGCCGAACATTCGAGACGGTGAGCCCCGCGTTCACGATCAAAGCCAACGCCGCGAGTGCCGCCAGCACAATCGCAGGCGCGTGGCTGCGGCCGGTCCTTAAGTTGCTTCCGGGCTCGAGGCCGATCCCCTGATGCCGTTCTTGCCCTTCTCGGCCTGGCTCGACGCTCGCCGACTCGTCTCTCAAGACGCGCATCACGGATATCCCTCACGGGCTCGGTCCCAAGTACGAGGTTCTGTTGAAATGTCAATAGTACTCTCAGGACAATAGACCGTTCGGCAGGGAACATTGTGCGAGCAGCCGGCTCATCCTCGAGGGCGCGCGAGGCACTGCAGCGGCCAGCTCGTTCTCAATCGTCTTGTGTCGAATTGGCGTAAGTTGGAGACCATGCTCACGCACTTTCCGAAGGCGGTTCCAGAGATTCCGGTCAGCAACGTCGAGAAGGCAGCCGAGTATTACGTGAATGCGCTCGGGTTCCATTTCGACTGGGGTGACGACCAGGGCGGGATCGGGGGCATCTCGCAGGGCGAGTGCCGTATGTTTCTGACGAATGCACCGTTCCGCCAACACTACGGCAGTGGCGGGGCGGTCATGGTCTGGCTGAATCTAGACAGCAAGCACGAAGTCGACGAACTGTACCATCGTTGGCGGGAGGCTGGGGCGAAGATCCTTGCCGAGCCGGAGGATAAACCGTGGCACCTGCGCGAGTTCAGGGTCGCCGATCTGGACGGCAATCAGCTGCGCGTGTTCTACGACTTTTCGTGGGAATTGCGGGAGCAAGCGTAGGCCTGAAACTGATTTTATCAAAGCGCTGCAAGGCTATTGGCCGCTCGGGAAAAAACCGCTGATGCTGGCGGATGCCAGGATGTGCTCGTGCCTTCCCGCCCGGATCAACGCCTGAAAGAGGGCTTCGGCGCCGGGAGGGAAATCGGGGAACGAGGGCAGCGCGAGCACAGTGTCGAGCGCGTAAACCGTGAACACATAATGGTGCACTGGCGGATTCAATTGCGGCGGCGGGCACGGGCCGTCGTACTCGAGGTTGTTGCGGCCGAAGTCGTTGTGGGCCTGAAGTCCAAACGTGCTGCCGGGAGTCCCTGCGTTCTCGGGAAGCGCGGTGGTCGTGGGAGCGATATTGTACAAACCCCAGTGCGTGAACGATGCGGTGACGTCGTAGCAAACCACGACGAAACTGCGGGTATGGCGCGGGGCGTGAGTCCAGGACAGCTCGGGAGATCTATTTCCGCCGCCCGGATAAGGCGTGCACTGATCCCACACCATGCTCTGCGGCAGCGTCCCGCCGTCGGAGAATGTGGTGCTGGTCACGCGGAATCTGTGGCCTTCGCCCTCATCGTTCCCGAGTGATTGATCCTCTGTCCAGCCGATGACCGGCGCGGCAAACAATCCGAGGACAATGATGAAGCGCGAGATGCTCGATTTCATGTTCGCTCCTTTTGTACAACGTTGACAGCCTATGTTTGTTGACCCCTTGACGAGCCCACCTCCTACTCGCACGAATAACTGGAAGCGAGGTTTGTATCACCGCCGAGATATGTCAATTCCGCCGGGTAGATGCACACCGGTCGAGTGACCGTCTGGTCAGCCGAGGTCGCCGTGAACGTGCCTGGCGCTGTGCCGTTCTCCACCCACGCGACGAGCGCGTCGAACACCTCGGTCCGGACGATGTCTCCGCTGTTTGGCGCTGCCTGGTTCAGGTCCGGCGGATTTGGGGTCGCACCGGGAGGCAACCCGAGTGCAGCGCTGTCGCAGTGACCGCGCGCGGGCGCATAGTACAAGCGATGGAATTGCTGCGCCCTCTCGAATCCGCCGACCATGGACGAGGAGCGGTGGTAGTAATCGGCCGTGCTCGCCGGCTCGACGAGGGTGTCGTTTAGGCCTTGCAAAGTGATCATCTTTCCGCCGCTGTTGTGGAACCCGCGGATGTCTGGATTGTCGGTGTCGATGTTACCGAACGCCGGGCCGAGGAGCTTGCCGAGGACGAAAGCGGTCGCGTACTGCGAGTAGCTCAGGTGCTTCCAGCCGTCCATGCCGTTTCCGGTTGCGTTCGTGAACTGGACTGGCGGGCCCGAGCCGCGGATGGGGTCCTGCAGCGAGAGCGCGATCTGGTCCGTGAAGATGCTCAGCAGTTGCGCGCTCGGGATAGCCGTCGCGCTCAGGTTGTCGCCTCGGGGGATGCCCCACCACAGGTGCTCCGGCGTCCGCACCAGGTTGTATCCGTTGTCCGCGGCTGGAGACGGTACGGCACCAGTGACCGTCGGCCCATACCACATCTTGTTCACTGCCAAAGCTTGGGCCCTGCTCAGGCAGGCCGGAGTCGGGTTCGTCCCGCCATCGGAGATGCAAAGCACCAGCGGATCAGTCGAGGGGTCGTAGGCACATCCGACGAGGTCGCTGAGATTGCTGTAGTAACCGTCATACTGGCCGTTCAGGGCGGTGCTGCACACGTTGAGGGCCGCGAGCGAGACCAGGTTCGCCTGGTCGACGGTGAGCGGGACGCCGCGCAGGTCACGTTGGGTCACGATGCTGGGGTAGACCAACGCCGAGAAGAACTGCGTCTGGTTTATCGAAGGGTCTTCGACAAGGATGCCGTTGAAGTCCGTCGGGTTGTTCTGCGCCAGAGAGTAGCCAGCGCGCCCGGAGCTCGAACATCCGGCGAAGTATGAATAGGCCGCCGCCGTGCCGTAAAAGAGATTCGCGAGCGCCTTCGTCTTGACGGCCATCTCGTGGAGACCACGGGTGGACAGATCTGCTAACAACGTGGTGTTGATGGAGCGGTCGGGGTTCAAGGTGAACGAGCCCGTGCTCACGCCGGGCTTGCTGCTGTGGCCACCGTCGATGATCGAGCTGACGTAACCTCTCTCGGTTGCCCAGACGCCGACGTCAGACCTGAGGGTCGTCAGCGAGCTGACGTCGGGACTGCCGGCCCAACCCCCGTCCATTACGCTGCGGATCCGCCCGTTCCAAGTCGCGACGGGCAGCCACACCTCCATCCCGATCCCGGGCGAGGTCGACGGAGCGTCGTCTGGTCCTGGATTGCCGGGTCCCACGTTCAGCTTCACGAGGCACGTATCGTTCGAGGCAACGGGCGCCCCCGGAGTCGCCAGCGCGCCGGAAAGCGCCAGAGGATCGCCCTGTCTGAAGAGGTGGACGAGGGTGACGGCAGTGTAGATATCGGGCCTGAACGCCGAGCCGAGCGAATCATCGCAGGGCAATGCGTTTGGCGCTGTCACCACCTTCGTCGCGCCTCCATTGGTACTCGACGTGCCGCCGCCGCATCCTGCCGCGAGGATGATCGCTACAGCAGTGAGCCACAGTGCCGGGAATCGGGTACGCCGTATTTGCTGCTCCACACCTCGAATTGAGTAGTGCATGTACTTCCCTCCCGTCTTTGCTGAGAGCTATTGCTACGCAAGCGGGGTCCAATGGAATGACAGACGGACCGAATCGTCACTTGGCCAACGCCGCCGCGACTCGCCTGAATAGCGGCCGACCTGCGGACTTTGCGGTGAAAAGACCGCGTCCACCATCAGGTCTTGTAATCTTTTTTTAAAGAAGTCTCAGCAGCAGCTCGATCTGTGCACCGCCGCCACCGCGTGCATTTGCCGGGGCGCAAGCGCAGGGCGCCGCTCGCGCAGCCCCTGACGATGACGCTCGTCGCGTTCGTGCTCGCGTCCGTCGTTGGTCCGGCGGCCCTGAACATCCTCGAGGACGCGGAGCCAGTTCTCTCCGATGACCAGGTCGACATTCCGGCGCGAGGTCACGCGTCCGATGGCGTCGACGAGGAGAGGATATCCGCTCGCATCGGCGGGGACGCCGCTTCTCCCGCCGAACATGTCCAGACCGATGCCCACGTGCTCCGGTCCGACCAGCCGGATCACATGGTCCACTTGCTGCGCCCATTCGTCCGGAGTTGGGACGACCGCGGCAGCGTCCGGTGGATCGACGTACGGGACGAACACTGCGGCGGTGTTATCGTGCGACTCCTGATCGAAACGATCGATGAAGTCCCCATAGTTCGACTGGTCGGGCGAGCGCTTGAACGAAGGACGATACTGCACCATCGCGTTGATCGCCGCGGACAGCTGGGCATAGCGATCTGGATTTTCCGCTATCCACTGCCTGTAGCGCACGCCGACCGAGGCGGACCCTCCGTGGATTCCCATCATTCCGCCCTTCGCGGCGAGCGCAACGATGAGGTCGTCCGGCAGGCCGCCCGGCCCCGATACGGATTCTGCTGTCACGTGGCTCGCCACGACAGGCGACGCACTCGCGTCGACGATCTGCCGCTGTGCGTCTGTAGATGCGTGCGTGATGTCGATGAGGACGCCAAGCGTATTCATCTCCTCGATAATCGCGCGCCCACGGTCGTTGATTCCGCCCCAATGCGCTCCGCCGCTCGGAAGCCCCGCTTGAACGTCGGAATACGCGTTGAACCCGCTCTGCGACGAGAACTGCACAGCGCGCAGGCCCAGGCGATAGTACGCGCGCAGCACGTCCAGATCGCCCTCCATGTCCCATCCCGATTCGCAACTGAGGAATACGGCCATCCTGCCGCTGTGGACGATGCGGCGAGCATCTTCGACGGTGAGCGCGACCGCCATCCTGTCGCGATGCGCCTCGGCGAAGCGGTGAAAGACCTCGAACATGCGCAGCATTTGTTTGGGAGTGATGTTGTATGACCAGTACCCGTAGGTGCCGAAGTTTTCGATAATGACGTTGACGCCCGCCTCGTGCGCCCGCAGGTAGTCCCATCCCGTGCCGGTGGGCGACGGCTGCCAGGTATCGATTCCCAGCCAGAACGTCTTGTTCGTTACGTGAACGTGGCCGTCCATCAGGATGCGCGCGCGGCGCCTCGACGGCTGGGGGACTCGCGCATCGGAATCATCGACGCGCGCCTCCGCCGCGGACGAAGTCAACGTCGCACCGAGTGCCGCGAGCGCGCCGGCTCCGAGCGTGCGCAGCGTATCGCGACGAGTGAGGTTGTTCTTATTCACGGATGTCCCTCCTCCACATGGTGCTTCCTAAAGTATTTGTCACTTCGCGCCACCGTTAGCCGGGCTCGGTTACTGTCTGGTTACATCAAAAACGAGGTTGACCGGTGATGGCCCAAAAGATGCCCACGGGACGACGCCCGTTTGATTTACACCGGGTTTCGACCAATCGCAGACGCCGCTAGGGAAAATGCTCTGCAGGCGTGACAGCTCAGACGGCATAAACACTACCTGATAGTCGTTGAGGTCGATCGGCTTGAGTTGGCATCTTAAAACATTGCCGGCAAGCACGCCGCCCGCCACATAGCGTGGGAAAGCATATGAGGGAAACAAGGTGTTGCACTGTGAGTCGGGCTCACTGCTCCAGGTCTGCGGCTCGGCGATGAACTCGGTGGCACTGGCCCAGCAGCCATCCATTGCCCGGGCTGGCTTGTCTCGGATTGTTTTCACACGGAGCGGCTCGTCAGACGTATCGGATGCCACGGCCGTCATCCACTGATCAAAAACATCGATGGCCTGCGCTGCCGGCACCGCGCTGCCCCGCCAGATCACTTCGTTGTCCGCATCCCCGTTCGCGTCGATTAATCGCTGCCGGACAGCGAAATGGAACCACTGATAGTGGTAGCTGTCATGCTCATTGTAGGCGCCGAAATCGAAGACGGGGATGGAGGCGAGACCGCCGCTGCCACCCAAGCTGATCCCACTCTCATACGTGCGCTCGATGGCGTCCGCATTGCCCAGTGTTCGGGACGGAACGTAGTTGTCGTCAGCATCGTACCCGCCGACGTTCTCGTTCAAATTGAGAAACTGAGTCGGGGTGATGGCCTCGCTGTTCAGGGCGCCAAGGCCGTATTGCACGCCGGTGTTATCGTACGGGCGCAGCGCGAACCCGGTCTGAGGATCCTTGCCGTAGACTGCAACGGAGACGTCGAAGATGGTTGGACGCGCTCCGGTGGGATTGCTGCTCGGGTCATATCGAAGCTCCGGCGGAACCGGTTGCAAGAGAGGGTAGGCGCCGAGCACGGTCCAGACTCCGGACATATAAGCTCTGATGTCCATCCGTCCGGACACCGGGTCGGTGCGTCCTGCTTGATTTGCGGCATCGATTAGGGCTTGCACTCCTTGATATCCGGAAACGGCGGTTTTCTGTTCATCGGTAAAGCCATTGGGGTCAGTGACCGCGAAATAATGTGTCAGCAGATGTCCATCGAGACCGGAGAGACCGATTGAGAGCGCATCGGGGAAAACGGCGCTGATCAGGACGCCATCGAACAGCCCTGGAAAGGCGTCCGCGATCTGCAAGCTCGAATAGGCGCCACCCGAACCCCCGGTGCTCGCGGTGAACAACGGCACGCCAAACTCCTTGACGAAATGTTCCTTGGTCATCGTTGTTGCCTCCCCGGCAAGGTGCGGGTTGCAACTGATGGAGGGGTGATTCAGCGTGTTGGTCGCGATTGCATAGCCTTTGGAGAGCCATGCGTCATTGATGACATTGAAGTCCGCGCCGATGCCCCCGGTCCTAGGGACGATTTTAAGGATTCCATCGGAGAGGTATCGAGATATGTCGAGCCCATCGAGCGTTCCTGTATTGGTTCCTTGATAGTACCAACCGCCCACGCACCCAAAGCCGTGCACCCAGAGGAGCTTTTTGTTCCATCCCTCAGGTGGCGAGGTTGGCGAAGGCGGGGCTTCAGTCGTCGGGTCATGCAGGATGGCAATGTTATAGACACCCCGGTCGATCGTGCCTGCTTCGAAACGCACCACGTAGGGTACCGTAACGCCCGACTGCGTGGTGATGGTCACGACATCCGGTGGCAAGGTTGTCGTGTCAGACATTGGGCGGAAATCGCCGGCAGTGGATTTGTAGACGTACTGCACGTTGGTATCGGCCGAACAAAACTCGTCGTGCCACGGGCCAAGGTAGCTTCCATCTGGAAGTATGAACTGGTCGGTCATGCATAGGTAAGGCTGGATCTGCGGACCTGAGAAAAGTGGGCCTGTGATTGGGTAATTGGTGACCTCCAATTCTGCCGATGGACGCTCGTGCCCATGCCCAGTCGCCACCGCTTCGATCAGGTTTCTGCCCAGGTTGAGGCCAGTCACCAGGCCGGTCAGCGTCCTTGCCGCGTCGTCCGCTTCAAGTGCGTCCGTAACATCTCGGCGGTTGAGAAGCACCCGCGTCCTGCGCATCGGTACATCCGGCGGCACGTCTACCCGAACCAGCGCGTCTCCACCGCTCACCAGGTAGGGCTTGCTGGAAAGTATTGTTATTTGGAAGCGGTGCCTTCCGTGGCCCTGCTCACTCGCTTCAGCGAGACCGGCGATCATGGAAAGCGAGGCGATTTGAAGCAGAGCAACAAACGCGAGCCGAGCTGCGGTTTGGCAAAGGCTGGCACGGTCGTCAACGACTCTCTTGGAAGCGTCCATACGTCCCCCTTGGTCGAGGAAGCCTCGGTATCCCGGACGGATGCGGCAGATCTTCCAAATTCTTGACGTGTGTTTCGGCAGCTCTCCGACGAGAACGGAGCGCCGTGAATCAATATTTTGAAAAAGTGTCCAGTCAGATGGTGGAAGCGGGAGGTTGCCCGCTGGGCCGCAACACCGCTGCTGGACCGTAGTAGCTGTCCTGACGGTCCGGTGCCTCAATCGGCACGCTAACGCCGACCGCGCGGCGGAAGCGGCGGGGCGTGACCTGGGTGAGCCGATGAAACGCGGTCGTCAGATGGCTTTGGCTGTAGAAACCACATCGAACTGCAATCTCGGCGATTGACAATTCGCGGTCGAGCAAGAGTGTCTTCGCCCTCTCGACGCGCCTCTTTAGAATGTATTGGTGCGGCGGGATGCCGGTGCTTTGCCGGAAGGAACGGAGAAAATTATAGACATTCATGCCTACGACATCGGCGAGCTGTTGAAGTGAGAGGCTCGATTCGAGTCTCTCTTCGACGTAGCCGACGACGGAGCGCAGCTCGGCGGGCGTCAGGCGGCTTGGCTTCTGGGATAAGCGCGAGCTCAATACCGCGTAGCGTCGCGCCAAGTGCGCAGCGAGCATCGTTCCCAAAGTCTCTCCGTAGGAAGTCCCGCTCGGGTACGAGGTCCTCACTTCCTCCTTGAGCGCCAGTGCGAGACTGTTGATCAACGGGTCCGCTACGAAGCCGGTGGGGCGCAGCTCGAGCTGCTTACCATCGCCAACGGCCGCATCGAGCAGCGCAGGATCCAGCGCGATGTGAACGCAATCGATCGATTGACGCCATCGGTGGGTAAAGGGTGCTCGAGCGGGTACCACGGCGACGTTGCCAGAGCCAGCCGGCCGCGGGCGTCGCTCGCCAACCCATTTGAGCTCTGCGAGCAGAGGCGCGGGCGTGGTCACCACGCCCACGGAGGGGGCCTCCCAGTATACTTCGCGGACCTCATTGGGCGGCGCACGCTTGACGTTGACGCGGATGCCCTTCCAAGTAAGGCCGCTCGTCAAGATCAACTTCGCTATGGTACTCGAGATCGGCTTCCCGGTCCGGACGTCGATTGGCATGCTCCCCCAAGACGGTGCCATACGGGTGCTCCTAGACTGAAGCGCAGCGTTTGGAACACTTGCCTCGCCGACCGTCCTGAGTCAATGACGGTGGGTGCTTTTGGTGGGAGTATTCGCTGTAGGTCACGTATTGAACACCAGACGAACGCTTGCTTGGTTGGAGCGAATCGACTCAGTCGGCCAAGGTCCGTTGATAGGCACAGGGCCACGGATCGCGGGCCGGCGATCTGTTTTTCCAAAATATTGATTGCAAGCCCCGCCCCTCCCTCTGAGGAACGGCCATCAAGCAGCTTCAAGAATTTGGAAGACGTGCTGCCTCTGGCTGCGCTAGCGAGACCTTGATCTATCTCCCTGGGGGACCCATGTATAAATCCAATTCAATTGTCAAAGGCCTGACCGGCTTCTGTTTCAAACCAGTGCTCGCAATTGCGCTCGCTACAGTCTTGAGCGCATCTGCGTCTGCGGCGTCGTGCCCTGAGCTCGCCGACATTTCTCTGCCAAGCGCGATCATCACGAGCGCGGTCGTGATCGGGGCGAGCGGCGCAGTCCCGGCGCACTGTAAGGTGAACGGGGTGGCCACGCCGACCGCGAAGTCGTCAGTCCAGTTCGAGGTCCGCCTTCCGCTCAGCGCATGGAACGGCAAGTTCAATGGCATCGGGAACGGCGGCTACGGCGGAACGATCCCTGCGACGGATGGGGCTTCGCTGATCCGTAATTACGCGACCGCGGCAACCGACATGGGCCACAGCTCTTCAGATCCCGTCTGGGCACTCGGTCATCCTGAGAGAATCGCCGACTGGGGCTACCGGGCGAACCACGTTACCGCCGGTCTGGCGAAGACCCTCATCAAGGCCTTCTATAATGTCGGCCCGACGCTTTCCTATTTTACCGGCTGCTCGGACGGCGGACACGAGGCGCTGAT
This sequence comes from Myxococcaceae bacterium, assembly GCA_035262305.1. Lineage (GTDB taxonomy): Bacteria > Myxococcota > Myxococcia > Myxococcales > Myxococcaceae > DATFTC01. The sequence goes on from DATFTC010000332.1 coordinate 16,588, forward strand.
GGAGGCACAGCGCTTCCCCGACGACTACGATGGCATCGTCGCCGGCGCTTCCGCAAACTACTGGACGCACCAATCGGTCGCGTGGGTTTGGGAAGGTGCGGCGCTGCTGGCAACCCCGATCAAGAACAACCAGTTGAAAGCGATCACCGCTGCCGTGATGGAGGAATGCGACGCCATCGACGGTCTGCGCGACGGCATCATCGACGATCCGCGGCTGTGCAACTTCGATCCGGCCGGGCTGGTGAGCTCCGGTGTGCTGACGGCCGCGCAGGCCGATGCGGTCAGGAAAATCTACGAAGGCCCGCGCAACCCGCGGACCGGCGAGCTGCTCTATCCGGGCCTCGAACGGGGTGGTGAGCACGGCGCGATCGCCGATGACTCCTTCTCGCAGTTGCTGGGGAGCTGGCTGCCGCTGACCCGCGGCGAAGGACTAGACCCGAACAGTTTCGGCATCCCGTTCCTCGGTACCCTCTTCTTCCAACAGATGGTCTTCAATGATCTGAACTGGGACTACCGGACGCTCGATTACGATGCTGACGTCGCCTTCGCCGATGCAACAATAGGTCCCATCATCAACTCGACCGATCCCGATTTGAGTAACTTCAAGTCGCTGGGCGGCAAATTGATCATGTATCACGGATGGGCTGACCCACTCGTCAACCCGCGGAACTCGATCGACTACTACCAGAGCGTCGCCGCCAAGCTAGAGACGGATTCCTTCTTACGCCTCTTCATGGTGCCCGGCATGGACCATTGCTCGCTGGGCACCGGTCCCTATGTGTTCGACACCTTAACTGCGCTCGAGCGCTGGGTCGAGCAAGGCGAGGCACCCGACCGCATCGTCGCCACGGGAGGCATCGTGCCGACCCGAACGCGACCGCTCTGCCCGTATCCGCAGGTAGCGCGGTACCAGGGACAAGGCAGCATCGATGACGCAGCGAACTTTGCTTGCGTGATGCCGTAACGGGACGACGACAATGCCAGTAACTGGACCTTGACCCTAAATCAGCATCGCGAGGCCACGCCTGTGACCGTCAAAGTCTCCTTGGGGTGATGAGCTTAAACTGTCAGCGAAATGCCCCGCATCGGCAGTGCAAACGGTGAAAGACTGTCTTGTTTGACGTAGCGTGGTGGGTGAAGTCGCGGTGATTCAGGTTGCGAATCCAAGGCTCATTGCGATGTCTTTGCCTCAACGGATTGCACCGCGCTGCCTTGACAGTCTAAATGGGCCGCGTTTTAGAGGCGGGACGCGAGTTGCCATGGGGGGCGACGCAACAATCAAGTGGATTCAGTCGACGACTGACCGTCGGCACCCCCTCGCACTCTTTAAGGCTGCCGGGATTGCCGCACCTGAGCTCTCGAGTGGTGACACTTGGACTGGCATCCGGCTTGAGCAACTCTGCGCGACAGGGTCCGGTGAGTTGCCCGAGGGCTACCTGCCTCGGCATGTCGTTGCGATCAACATAGGTAGCGCGAGCCCGGTCGATGTCTCTTGGGTCGGCGAATCTCCACCCACCAAGCACTTCGTTGCGCCGGGGAACGTGTCTTTCTATCCCGCGCTTACGCCATACTGCGCGCGGTGGCGATGCTGCGATAACCATCGGAAAATTCTGATCGAACTTTCAACCGAGTTAGTCGCGGCAGTCAGCGATGAAGCTGGTTCAGGCAGGTATCTTCAGCTGCGCCCTTCGTACGATGACGAAGATCCGTTCATCGCGCATCTTGGCTTGGCACTCAGAGATGATTTGCGAAGTGGACATCCAAATGGCTGCGTTTATGGCGAGACGTTGGGAGCGGCGCTGAGCGTACACCTGCTTCAAAAATACGCCGCCTTCGAACAGGTTTTTCGGCAGTATCGCAGCGGGCTTCCGAAGTACCGGTTGCGGCACGTCATCCAATACATCGATGCGAACCTCCAAGCGGCGATTTCACTCTTAGATCTCGCAAAAATCGCGCAGATGAGCGTGTATCATTTCGTTCGTCTGTTCAAGCAGAGCACGGGGCTCTCGCCGCATCAATATATTCTAAAGAAGCGCATCGAGCATGCGAAGTCGCTCCTCGAGGATTTTGGGCTGCCGCTCGCGGAGGTCGCGCTGCGATCCGGTTTCGGAAGCCAGAGCAGTTTCACCAGGGCATTTCAAAGGCTGACTTATTTCACTCCCCGAACGTACCGGAACGGAGTCTCGGACAGCATCGCCTGGCCAGGACACGAGCACGAGCATCGCCACGGCCATAATCATGGATAGCGCCGGTGGCTTTCGAAAATAAATTAAGGCAGGAAGGTGCTCAAGCAGCTTCCCGCCCCGCGGCAATCACAGACATCGGCATCTGTCGCATGTAATTCAATTGCACATGACGGCCGCAAGTTCGGTCAATGATTCGCAAGAATGGGAAAGACGCTCCCGCTGATTTCCCCTATGCAACGCGAGCCTGTCCGCAGGAACGGGCATCAGGCAAGAATGGGGGCAAGGAAAGTGAGATCGCATATCGGGGAAAGAGTGATTGGTCGTGTGGTTGGCTTGTGTACGGCTGTGGCCGCGTTCGTCACAGCGCCGGCCGAGGCCCGGGTGACGCGCTTCGTGGTCGAAGAGAGGGTTTTGTTCGACAACGGCAGCTCGTGGGGGAAAGCAGGTCCGTATGAGCGCCTCAAAGGGACTGCCTATATGGAGGTCGATCCGCGCAATCCGGTAAACGCAGTCATCGTCAACCTGAGCGCGGCGCCGAGAAACGAGCGGGGGATGGTCGAGTTCAGCTCGCCGTTCCTTATCCTCAAGCCGGTCGACATGAATCTAGGAAACCAGAAGATTTGGTATGGCATGAACAACCGGGGGAATTGCGTCGAGATACCCTTTCGCGCGTGGCCCCAGGGAGTCACCACCTGCAACCCGATGACTGCCGCGGACGTCGGCCCAAATAACATTCTCCTGCTCCAAGGCTACGCCATTGTTGACGCCGGCTGGCACGGCGATGGGATCCAGAGCCCCGATCAGCTCTTCCCGAATTTCCCAGTCGCCAAACAGGCCGACGGGAGTCCAATCGTCGGGCCGCTCCGGCTGGAGTACCAGCCGGCGACGGACACCTTCACGCAGCCTCTGGTGACAGGCTGGCGCCCCTACGAGACCGCCGACACGGACACCACCCGCTCGACATTGACGGTCCGCGATCACGAGGGTGATCCCCGGGTGCCGATCCCATCTGACCGGTGGGCTTTCGGACGGTGCTCGACGGGGCGGAAGAGTCTCGTCCCGAGCACGACGGACCTCTGCCTGTTCGACGGCTTCCAGGCGTACCGCATCTACGAGCTAATCTACCCAGCGAAAAATCCCATCGTGATGGGGCTCGCATACGCGGTGACGCGCGACATCGGCTCGTTCCTCCGCTACCAACCGGCGGACGACGCCGGCGTGGCGAATCCGTTGGCCCTCGGTACTACAAAGACCGGCATCAGCCGTGCCTACTCCTCCGGCACCTCGTCGACCGGAATGTATCAGCGGGAATTCCTGTATCTGGGCTTCAACGAGGACGAGATGCACCGCAAGGTTTTCGATGCAGCGACCATCTACTCGGCCGCCACGCACCGGCTCTTTGCGAATGTTCAGTTCGCCCACCCGACGTTCTTCTCCGGCCAGGATCAGCATCAGGACTACACTTCCAACTCGATCGCGCCGTTCACCTTCGCAGTCACGACGGATCCCGTCTCGGGGATTCGCGACGGCATCCTCAAGCGTCCTGCCACGGATCCCCTGGTGATGCAGATCGACGAGGAGCTGGTCTTCTGGCAATGGAAGGCGTCGCTCAACGTGGTCGACTCGGCCGGCGAGTCGGTCCCAATTCCAGACAACGTCCGTCTGTATTTCCAGGGTGGCTTCCAGCACATCGGGGCCGCAGGCTTGCTCGCCCCGCCACAGCCGGCAGGCATTTGCCAGAACGCCACAAAGCCCCTGACCCTCGCCGTCACGGGCCGAGCGCTCGCCATCGCGATCGACCAGTGGGCGGACCAGGGAATCGAGCCTCCCCCCAGCAACTATCCGCAGGGGAAGGACCTCGTCACGCTCAACGCGTACAACGGCGCTTTCCCGGCGATGCCGGGATTAGAGCTCCCGAGCACTTTGAACGGCATCGATGTCCTGAACTTTGGGCCCTTGTTCAGACCCGAAGGCGGTGTGCAGGAGCTGCTTCCGCCGCTGCATGGGCCAAGCTACTCGGTCCTGGTGCCTAGGCCCCGTTCAGACGGCGATGGCGCGGCGGGCATCAACACCATCTGGACCCGAGCGCCACTCGGAACCAACGTGGGATGGAACATCCGCGCTGGTTTTCGCGGCCCGGATTTGTGCAGCCTCAGTGGGACATACATCCCGTTCGCCACGACGCAGGCGGAGCGGATCGCCGCTGGTGACTCGCGGCGATCGCT
>DATFTC010000333.1:0-2622 GCA_035262305.1 Myxococcaceae bacterium
CAAAACTCGGGAGTGGTATTGCCCCCAGGCCCGAATAGCTGGCCCCTTAACATTCCAGCCGGTTGCCCGGTTCCGCCCATCCGGTGGCTTTCATCAGCATCGCCCAGGAGTGTGGCGCGTTTGCCACATACCGGGGCGTAAGCCACGCAACTATATTGAGAATTTGTAAATACATGACATCGGTTCGAGCTCCTCTTAGGACAATTCTTGCCGCAATTTTTCGGTCTTCTGCGTCCGAAATCGGGGAACGCGGCGCGCAGCGGTGCCGATCTGTACGAGACGGCCGCGCCAGGGTGGGAACGGGGGACACTTGGTTCATATCGGGGTGCGCTCGGTCTGCGCTGGGATGACAGCGCTGGCTATTGGATTCGCCGCGGAGTCGGTCGGCCGGCGCGTAGTCGGCGTGCCCAGTGCTGGACAGCGGACCGAGTCTGCACTGCTTTCAGTCTTCGAAACGATCCGCCCGAAGAGTCTCGATGACCGTGCGTCGCCCGTGCGCGTGGCGAGCTTGGAGACGGGGTTTTCTTTCAAACCTTCAGTCGAGGAGTCGGAGCAATTGGCGTCAACGAGCCAGCACGCTTCTTTCGGCGAGCGTTTTCTCTTCGACCTCGCTTCTTTCGACGAGCGCTTTGCGGGCGGGGACATCTCTGTCGCCGAGACGGAGGACAGCGACAGCAACGTACTGAACTATGCACACTTGCCATCGCCGGGTCCGGGCGAGCACGCATCTCAATCTGTTACCGGCCGATCCACGCCAAAGCTTGCACCGACCGCTTTATCACCGCCCACGAGCGCCGCAGGAAAACGAGTTGCGACTGCGGAGGCATCGAAGCATTCGATCTCACCGGCCGACGATGATAGCCGCACCGCGATCTATGATATTGCTGCGCGTACAGTCTATCTGCCGAACGGACGCCGGTTGGAAGCGCACTCGGGACTTGGCAGCCACATGGATGATGCTCGCTATGTGCACTTGAAGCGGCTAGGGCCCACGCCGCCGAATACCTACAAACTCGTAATGCGTGAGGAGCCTTTCCATGGCGTTCGTGCCATTCGCCTTCTTCCAGTCGGCGATGGCAAAATGTTTGGCCGCGATGGGCTGCTTGCACATTCCTACATGCTCGGTCCCAACGGCCAGTCGAACGGATGTGTGTCCTTCAGCGACTACCCCGCCTTCCTCGACGCCTACCTGAGGGGAGAGGTCGACCGCCTTATGGTCGTCGAGCACCTTGCGACCGCGCCGGGCCCCAAGACGGCCTCGGGATGGGTTCCAGAGTTCATTAAGGACCTTTTCAGGCGGTCCTGAGCCCTCAAGGAATTCTGCCGAAGCGTTGGGCGACGTCGAATCGCGGGACCGAGCGACGGCGCCCGCACCATGATGCTCGTCTACGATCTTCCGGCCACGGACGCGATCTATCAACGCTTTGTCGGGATTGAAGGTTCGGCGTCCCCCTTATTCGGCTACCTGGAGAGAGATGACTCGCTTGGCCAATGGGCCTGTCCACTCGGGTACATCCTCGGTAAAACTAAGTTGGTCACCCAAGGTCAGAGACAAAGTGCGAATGGAATACCAGCGTGGCAGCGACTTTGAGATGTCGGGCCGGTCGCGTGGTGGTAGGGGCGAAAAAGTTGCAATCTTTGCGGCCAAGTTGCTCGTCACTGGCGCGTGCCTTTGGTATGTCTCGCGACAAATCGATCTGAACCAAATCTGGTCCGTCATCCCGCTGCTTGATTTTCGTTGGGCCGCGCTCGCGATCTTGGTGGCCATGCTGGAGATCCCGCTTTCGGGCCTGCGCTGGTACAATATCGTAGACTCGCTCGGAGCGCGCGATAAGCAGATGACGCGTATCGCCATGGTTGCCGCGACCGCTGTCGGCGTGTTCTTCGCCCAGGTCTTGCCGAGTGTGGCGGGCGAGGGGGTGCGCGCCTGGCTGCTCGTTCGGCTTGGCAGTGATTGGCGCAACGCAGTGACGAGCGCTGTGATCGATCGCGGGGTAGGCGTGGGTCTGGTGATCGCCCTGGGATTTGTCATTCTGCTACTGCCATCGGGCGTCACTGCGTTGGGCAAATATCGTGATGTGGTACTCGTCATGGACGGCGCGCTGGTCCTCGCTGGCGTGCTTGGTCTCCTGCTCGCACCAAAGATCGTTCCGCCGCTCGCTCAGTGGCGATACTCCCGGTGGTTCGCAACACTGGCCGCAGACGTCCATCGCATTCTCCTCGGATCGAAGGGGCCCGTAATCCTGACCATTGGATGTCTCATTCACGCCTCCACCATTAGCGTCGTTTGGTCGGTCGGACGGGCACAGGGCCTCGCGCTGCCGCTCCCAGATGCGGCGGTCTTGTTCACGGTCATGATCGGCGTGGCGTTCATCCCGATCTCGATCGGAGGCTGGGGTCTGCGGGAGCTCGCCGTGATTTCGCTCCTTGCCAGTTACGGCGTTGCGCCAGAACGAGCATTGCTGCTCTCGGTTTGCTTCGGCCTCGCGCTGGTGTTCGGCTCGCTGCCTGGAGCGCTGATCTGGCTTTTGTATCCATTCCCGCCCGCTCGGCACAACGCCGAGCGAGGCGGATGAAAGGTAATGCGATGTTCGCCAGTGCGCGCCCGGGGCACCGCGCCGA
>DATFTC010000334.1:0-4072 GCA_035262305.1 Myxococcaceae bacterium
ACAGCGTAGCCGATATTGTGCTGCCGCGCGGCAGGGCGGCGGCGAAGGCGCTACGCGCCGCCCGGGCGAGGAGGAAGTAGGGCACCTCTCATCCCACTGCGAGAGCGGTGGGCGAGCCACGCTCCGGCCACGCGCCCGGCGCAATACTGTCCAGCTGCCAAACAATCGTCACCGGCCGCCGCAAGCCGCTTGCGCCCGCCGCGGACCCATGGCTTGGATCGCGGCGATGAACAGACGCGAGTTTGAGAAGTCGATACACGTCGACCTATCTGGATCGAGCAGTTATTCAGATTATCTGTGCCTCGACCGCCTGCTGAGCGCGCAAAATCCTCGCTCCCGGCCGCCTCACCACGACGAGATGCTGTTCGTCATCCAGCATCAAACGTCGGAGTTGTGGATGAAATTGATGATTCACGAGCTCCAAGCGGTGCTGCGCAACGTGCGCGCCGACCAGCTCGAACCGACGTTCAAGATTCTGGCGCGGGTCGGGCAAATCCAGCGCATGCTCTTCGAACAATGGAGCGTGCTCGAGACGCTCACTCCCACCGAGTACCTGCAGTTCCGCGGAGTGCTCGAGCACGCCAGTGGGCTTCAGTCATTCCAGTACCGCGGCATTGAATTCTTGCTCGGCAACAAAGACGAAAACATGCTCGCCCCCCACCAGCACGTGCCGGAAGTGCACGATTGGCTCAAGGGGCTGCTCGAGTCACCTTCGATTTACGATGAGTTTCTTCGCTATTTGTTCCGCAAAGGCCACCCGATTCCGAGCAAGGTGGTGGAACGTGACTGGTCCCAGCCGTACGAGCGCAGCGAGGCGGTGGTGAAAGTTTTCCAAAAGATCTACGAGAATACCGAGCAATTCTGGGACGAATACGAAATGTGCGAGAAGCTGGTCGACGTCGAGGAGAGATTCCAGCTCTGGCGCTTTCGACACATGAAGACAGTGCATCGGATCATCGGGCTGAAGCCCGGCACTGGCGGCAGCTCTGGGGTGAACTTTCTTCGTAAGGCGCTGGAGCTCACTTTCTTTCCCGAGCTGTGGGACGTGCGGACTCAGCTGACCGGCTGACTCGAAGCCGGGGACGCCTGCTTGACAGGCTATGTCCGGTAGGCAGCCAACCCTCTTCCACTTTGAACTTTGAACTTTCAAGTAAACGGTGCAACTGTCGTCTTCGAAAACGCCGCCAAGTCACGCTTAGGCACGTCCTGGAGGGATTGTGGAATACGGCGGATACAGTGAAGAGGACCTCGTTTCCAATCGCGCTGCCCTCCTCCTGTACGGAGGCAACGAAGCCGATCGTCGGGCCTGGGCGCACGAGGCTGCCGGGCACTTCGCCGGGGAGGGCCCGCTCGTCGAGATTCGCTCGCCGCAAGAGCTTTCCAGCTCCCTCGGCAAATCGCGCGGCGTGGTGTTCATACCAGACGCGCTGGCACTCGGCCTCGAGGCGCAATCGCAGATTCTGCGCTGTCTGCAGGAACGCGAAGAGCGCCCGAAGATCATCATCGCTCTGCCTCGGCTTCCCGACGAAGCCTTGCAACAAGGCCTGTTGCGCGACGATCTGAGCTATCGGCTCCGGCTGGCACGAGTCAACCTGGACGCCGAGGGCCTCGGAGGAGTGCTTCAGGAGCGGCGGCGAAAGCTGGAGGAGAAGCTGGCCGCGGCTAAAGAGCTGGTGCAGGCAAGGCCTAGCAAGAAGGCAAAGTTGGCAAAGGCGGGGGCGGCTTCGCGCCGAAAAGGTGCGGCGGCGCGCAAGCTCAAGTCGAGTCGCTCGCGCCAGGCGCGTCCGGCGCGCAAGCCACCGGCTCGGCGATCGCGGAGAGCGTCAAAGAAGCTTCGGTCGGTGAAAAAATCCAGCAAGAAGCGGCGCTGAGAGTCTAGTAACCGCGGCTGGCGAGCAGGCCTGCATCGCGCAGCAACGCGTCGGTGCTACCGGAGTCCGAGAGATCGTAGTACCCGCGGATTCGCATCCTCTGGTCGACCAGGACGAAGTGGCTTCCGTGACCGATGCTCATCAGGTCATCGCCGGCGGTGGAATCCTTCCCCATGTAAATCTTCAGGCCGTCGTTCAAGGTGCGCGTGAGCTCCACGCGGCTGCCGGTGAGAAGGGACCACATTCGAGGACTCACCCGGTGGCTTTTGGCATACGCGAGGAGCTTGTCTGGCGAATCATGCTCCGGGTCGACGGTAAACGAGACGAGGTGGAAGTGCTCGCCGAGTCCACGGCCGCGGTGCTGGACTTCCGCCATGCGCCGAGTGGATTCGATACAGATGCTAGGGCAGCGGGTGAAAATCGCATTGGCCACCCACACTCGGCCGCGAAGTTGCTCGCTTCCAAACGGCTCGTTGTTCTGGTCGGTGAAACGGAAGTTGGGGACGGTGGCGATGACAGGCAGCGGCTTGGGCAGGACGATCCGTACGCTGCGCCCGACCGGAACTGCCACTCCAACAAGGACGAGCACCAACCAGAACAGCGGCCGGCCTACCAGAAAGGCGAGCGCCGACTGAAGGCGCGAGCCCATTTGGTGAAGCGCCGTGGCCGTTCCGTCGCTCATTTGCCGTTTGCTAATGGAAAGCGGCAGCGCGAGTCAATACGCGCACCGAGATCCGCCAGCGTCGGTGAGCAAAAACTCTTGCCGCTCCGCAATGCCCATGCTACGCCAGCGCGGCACAGTCGAGCGAAGGACACCCACGAATGAGCGCAATCGCGACTGCCGCAGCTGGCAGTCCCCCCGTTGCCCACGCCTTGCCCGCGGATGAGTATTTTGGAAGCGCCAGCCTGGGCAAGATCGGAATGTGGATCTTCCTGCTGTCGGATGCGTTTTCCTTTGGCGGCCTGCTGCTTGCCTACGGCATCCTGCGGGGCGGCTCTGAAGTCTGGCACCACCCGGGCGAGCCGTCGCTAGGCATCCCGTTCACCGCGTTTTTGACCTTTTTGCTCATCTGCTCAAGCGTGACGATGGTGTTGGCGGTAGCTGCCGCCACCGAGGGCCATCGAAGAGAGACGATGATCTTTCTCGGGTTGACCGCGCTCGGCGGCATTGGATTTTTAACCGGTCAGTTCCACGAGTACTTTGGACTGATCCCACACCATGGGCTCGTGCACGAGGGACTGGTCTTCGGCCACAGCGCTTATGCCAGCACCTTCTATGTCATTACCAGCTTTCATGGCGCTCACGTCCTCACCGGGACGACCTACATCTTGGTGACGCTGGCGCGCACCGCCGCGGGCAAGACAAACGCAAACGACATTGAGGTTCTTGGGTTGTTCTGGCACTTCGTCGATCTGATCTGGATTCTCGTTTTCACCTTTGTTTACCTGCTGTAGGACTAGCGATGGCCGCGCACGTCGACCGCAGAACTTACTGGATAGTTTTTGGCAGCCTGGCCATCCTCACCGTCTTGGAGATCCTGGTTGCCCTGCCCTCGATGGGAGTGCCCAAAGTGCCGAAGGCGATCTCGCTCATCACGATGGCGCTCTCCAAAGCCGCCCTGGTCGGCCTCTTCTTTATGCATCTCAAACACGAGATGCGGGCGCTCAAGCTTACCGTGGCCCTGCCCTTTGTGTTTCCCGCCATCTACGCGGTGGTGCTGATCGGAGAGGCGGGCTGGAGGTTGATTCGGTGACTGCTCGGCTGCGCGCCGCCTGGGAAGTGCTGGTGAGCTTCGGCTTGTGCCTGGCGCCTTCAGCGGTGCTGGGCTGTCCCGCCTGTGCCGCACGCGACGGGGGAGTCAGCTTGCAGACCCTCGTCGTCCTGGCCGCGATGATCTTCGTCCCCTTTGTGGTCGCCGGCGTGGTTATCCAGGTCATCCGCCGGCTCGAATCAGAGAGCCCTTATCGACCGTGAAGCTCGTTCGCTGGAGGCGTTTGCTGATGAAATTCGCCGATCAATTTTGCCGCGCACGCGTCGCGGCTCTCGCGCTCGGCTTACTACCGGCGACGTGCATCAATGCCGCGGTGCAGCCGGAGGCGGGGCTCGGACTTCCGCGGGACGTGTCGCAGAATGGCCATTTGGTCGACTGGCTGATCGACATCACTACCGTGTTCAACCTTATCCTTTTCACCATCATGTG
>DATFTC010000335.1:0-2071 GCA_035262305.1 Myxococcaceae bacterium
TTCTCATCTGCCTTGATTTGGTTTGTCAATTCGCCGTGGCTGCGGGGATCATCCTGCAGCTCGACGAAGAATACCAGCTTCAGCAGCGCCGCCTGGGCGAGTCCGAGGATCGCTTCTTGGTGCTCTTTGAAAACAATCCACTCCCGATCTTTGTGTATGACGTCGAGCAATTTCGGTTCCTGGCCGTCAACCAGGCGGCGATAAAACATTATGGATATTCAAGGGGCGAGTTCCTCGCGATGAGCGTCCTCGACATCCGCCCCGATGAATATCGCGCGGCCGCCCTTTCCGCCCTCAGAGGTAAGAGGATGCGGCCAATCGGAGCGATGGGTACCTGGCGGCATCGCAAGAAAGACGGCACTGTGTTCGATGCCGACATCGTCACCAAGGAAACGCGCTTTCGCGGCCGGCCGGCGCGAATGGCAGTGGCCATTGACGTTTCGGAACGAGCTCGGCTCGAGGAGCAGCTTCGCCAGGCGCAAAAGATGGAAGCCGTTGGGCAGCTCGCGGGAGGCGTGGCGCACGACTTCAATAATTTGCTCACCGTGATCCGGAGCCAGGTCGAGGTCCTGGGCAGAAACGCAGGGCTCCGCGAACCGCAAAAGAATCATCTCGACCAGATCGACCAGGCCGCAGAGAGGGCGAGCGCGCTAATCCGGCAGTTGCTTGCTTTCAGCCGCAAGCAGGTACTCCAGCCCAAGGTGTTGCAATTCGACGCGGTGGTGACGGAGATGGCCGAGATGTTACGGCGCCTGGTGGGCGAGCACATCGAGCTGGCCATCGAGTCCGATCCGCAGCTGGGGCGAGTGAAAGCCGATCGAAGCCAGATGGAACAGGTTCTAGTGAATCTCGCGCTCAACGCGCGGGATGCGATGCCCTCCGGCGGCCGGTTGACCATCCGCACCTCGAGCGTGGAGATCGCCCAGGATTCATCGTCGCTCGGAAGCGGGACCGAGCTGACCGCAGGCCGCTACGTCCTGTTGGAAGTCGCCGACACCGGCGCGGGGATGGATCGCGCGACCCGAGCCCGCATCTTCGAGCCGTTCTTCACCACCAAGGATCTCGGCCAAGGGACCGGGCTGGGTTTGGCGACGGCTTATGGAATTGTCAAACAAAGCGGCGGGTGGATCGGGCTGGAAAGCGAGCCGGCGCGAGGGACCACATTCAAAGTCTTCTTGCCGCAAGTGGAGGCGAGCGTCGATCCCACCGACATCGGGGAGCGCGCAGCTCTGCCTTCGCCGAGCGGGGTCGGTCACGAGACCATTCTTCTCGTCGAAGACGAAGAGAGGATTCGAGATCTGGCCGGCAAGTTCCTGACCAGCAGAGGCTACACGGTGCTCGCCGCCGGAAACGGGGCCGAGGCCCTGGATCTCGTGCAGCACCACGCGAGTCCGGTGGACTTGCTGGTGACGGACATGATCATGCCCAAGCTCGACGGGAAAGAGCTGGTCCGCCAGCTCGCGCGGTGCGTGCCGCAGATGAAGGTACTCTATATCTCCGGCTATTCGAATCGGTCCGGAGTAGAGATTGCGATCGACGAATCCGCGTCCTACCTCCCGAAGCCTTTCTCGATGGAACAGCTGGTGCGCAAGGTTCGCGAGGTTCTCGGCCGGCCGAGCTGAAGCGAGCGCGGGCCATCGAACGCGCGAGGTGTTCGAGCGCTCCAACATCGCGTCCGAAACGGATCTCGAAGAGCCCATTCGTCGTGGCACGGCCAAGTCCTGAGCGAGAGAAGTAGTTTTTTCGCGGGAGGAGAGTTGGCGGTAGAGCGCGGGAATCGAACCCTATTTCGGCAATTAGGTTAAGCCTGCGACAGCGCACGCCTTTTTGCTGTTTCGCCTTGCCGAACAGGGAGTTAGGTCGAGTCCGCTTGTCTACATGAATCCTCATGAAGGTCCATGAATCGACCTTGATTTTGGAGACATACTGGAGACACGGATGAAGTCTGCCGACGTAGCGCAAGTCTGGTTTGAGACAGAAGCGCTTACGAACTTTCGCGGCCTCATCGAGTGCGCTGGCACTCCGCGAGGGCGATGTTCATGGGGCCGAGCGCCTCTCGCGAGGCCATACT
>DATFTC010000336.1:0-3662 GCA_035262305.1 Myxococcaceae bacterium
CCGGCGCGGTCCCACCCGTTTGCGCCACTTGCATGGGTTTCTGCTCCTCGCGCGTATTGAGAGCCGACGGCGCGGCGTGGGCAAGCGAGGCTGATGTCACGGCTGCGATCAAGAACGTCTTGTACATGATTCCACCTTTCCCAGGATTTTGGGCGACCCTTATAGAACCAGCGACCGCGGAGACGAAGAATTCTCTTTGCCGTACATCCGCACGCAGACGATTTCTTGACCAGCGTTCGACGGCCCTTACGCTTGCTGTCTGCGGAGAGCACGTGACGGACAAGCGAACAGCTCAGCGGGCTCGGGTGGACTTCTATCTCAACAAATACGTGGAGGGTGTGCCGTACCTGGCGCGGGCGTCGAACATCAGCCCCACCGGCCTCAGCCTGGCCCACTTGATCGAGCCCCGCCACAGCGAAACGAGGGTCGGGTTGCAGTTTCAGCTGCCGGGCTCGGCGGAATTGATCTACGCGGAGGGCGAGGTGGTGCGCCGCTGGTACGGAAAGAAATGCGAAGGATCGGGCGTGCGGTTCACGCTGATCGCCGCGCGGCATCGCGAGATGATCCACCAGTTTGTGGAGGGAGCTGGCGCCTGACCTTTGGCTCGATTGCGTTTCCTTGACACCTTCGAAAGCGGCTCGTTGAATCGACGACGTTGCGGAACGCCACCAGCAAGATTCGGTTCGTGCACGTCGCCTTGCTCGCGTTGATGGTCGGCGCACAGAGCGTCTCTGCTCGCCCGGATGGCGGCGATACGAGAGAACCGCCGCCGGCCGCCGTCGACTGGCAATCGCTGGTGTTGCGAGCGACCGGTTCCGGTGCGCCGGATGTGAACGCGCTGAACCCAACTCAGGCTCGCTTCGGCGCGGAGAAGCACGCTCGAGCGGACGCGCTGCAGCTTCTGTTGACGCAGGTGCGCGGCGTGCAGATCAACGCGAGTAAATCTGTTGGTGATGCAATGGCGGCGAGCGAAGACGTTCGCGCCAAAGTCGAGTCGATCCTCCGCGGCTACAAGGTGACGGCGAAGCGTTATTACTCGGACATGGGCGTCGAGCTGGACGTCGAGATTCCGCTGGCCCCTTTGAGCGATCTCTTCGCCACCGCGCCGCCGCCGCCCGACCCCACGCAGGCGCCTGCCAAGCCGAAGTCCACCGGGGTGATAGTGGATGCTCGAAAGCTGAAGGTCGTGCCGGCTCTCGAGGCCCGGTTGCTCGACGAATCGGGACAGATTCTGTACGGGGTCGAGTCCTTGAGCGCCGATTCGCGCAAGACCGCGGGCGTGGCGAGCTACTTTCACAGCGTCGATCAGGCACGCCAAGATCCGCGCGTTGCCGACAGGCCGCTGGTGATCCGGGCGGCGAAGGCTCAGGGTTCCGATCTCATCCTCGGGAGCGACGAGCGAAAGAAGCTCGCCGAAAGCCCGAGCCTCCTGGCCAACGGCCGGGTAATCATCCTGATCGACTGAAGATTCGCAACAGCTGGGTTAACGTAAGCGGGTGATCAGTGCGAGCTGGCTAAACGTTCCCAACAGCATCACGCTGTTCCGGCTGTGTTTGGTTCCCGTGTTCGTCGTCTTCGAGCTCACGCACCAGCCGGAGTGGGCGCTGGCGTGCTTTACCACCGCTGCGATCTCCGATGGGCTGGACGGACTTCTGGCGCGACTTTTGAACCAGCGCACCAAGCTCGGCGGCCTTCTGGATCCCATCGCGGACAAGGTGCTGATTATCGCCGCCCTGGTTTGCCTCGTGATCGAGAAGCGCTTGCCGATGTGGCTGCTCGCGATCACGGCCTTCCGCGATCTTCTGATGGTCGCCGGGGCGCTGATGGTCAAATTCAAGAATCTGGAAATCCCGACCGAGCCCAGCCGCCTGGGAAAGTACGCCACGTTTTTCATGGTCTGCACCGTGATCCTGTCACTGATCAACGGGATTGCCGGCGCGCCTGTTGCTTTGCGAGCGTACGTCGCGGTGGTGGGGTTCATCGCCGCCCTCTGCGTCATCTTCAGCACGGCTCAGTATTTCGTTCGGTACGGGTACCTGTGGGTAGCGCCGGCAAGGCGGTCTCCAATCGAGCTGAAATCGGCCGTGGAGCACCGCGATAACGTCAGCGTGTGAATCGTTCAATGGAAGCGCGCGCGCAGTCGGCGATCGCGGAGACGCTTGAGTCGCTCCATCGGGAGGTGACGGCGTGCCGCGCCTGCCCGCGGCTCGTGCGATGGCGGGAGAGGGTTGCTCGAGAGAAGCGAAGGGCGTACCTCGACTGTGAATACTGGGGTCGGCCGGTGCCCGGCTTTGGCGACCCTCGCGCGAAGATGGCGATCGTCGGCCTGGCGCCGGGAGCGCACGGAGCGAACAGGACCGGGCGCATGTTCACCGGCGATGGCTCGGGCGATTTTCTCTATGCCGGTTTGTACCGAGCCGGGTTTGCCAATCAATCGCGCAGCACGGATCGCAATGACGGCCTGCGATTGAGCGGAGCGTTCATCGTCTCCGTCGCTCGTTGCGCGCCGCCGGCGAATCGACCCAACCGGGCCGAGCTCCATCGCTGCGAGGGCTTTCTCGATCGCGAGCTGGCGCTTCTTCGCGTCCGCGTGATGCTCGCGCTTGGAGCGATTGCGTGGGACGGAGCGCTGCGTCACTTCACGCGCCGGGGAATCCCTCTTTCTCGGCCCTTTCCTCGCTTCGCGCACGGCGCCGAGCTGTCGCTCCCAGGCGCCCCAATTCTCCTCGGTTGCTATCACGTCAGTCGGCAGAACACGCAAACGGGCCGACTGACCGCGGAGATGTTCGACGGAGTGTTGGCTCGCGCGAAAGCCTTGCTGTCGGGGTAGGAAGCGAATCTACTGCGCGCGTGCGAGGGACCAGCATCGATCGCTTTCTGGTCATCGAGCCGCTCGGCGAGGGGGGGATGGGAGTGGTCTACGCGGCCTACGATCCCGAGCTCGATCGAAAGGTCGCCATCAAGTTGCTGCATCCACGCGTTGGAGATTCGGCCGATTTGCGCGCGAGGCTGCTGCGCGAAGCCCAGGCGATGGCGCGCCTGTCGCACCCGAACGTCGTTTCGGTCTACGACGTCGGCACTTTCAAAGATGACGTCTTCGTTGCGATGGAGTTCGTCGACGGACGGACGCTTCGGGCATGGCTGAAAGAGAAGGCGCGTTCCTGGCGCGAAGTGCTCGGCGTTTTTCGGCAAGCGGGCCAGGGTCTGGCCGCCGCTCATGCTGCTGGGCTGGTGCATCGCGACTTCAAGCCGACCAACGTCCTGGTGAGAAAAGACGAAGTGGTCAAGGTGAGCGATTTCGGGCTCGCGTTGACCCATTCGTCGGCGAGCAGGGACTCGCGGGCCGCGATGGATGCGGCAAGCGTTGGGCCATCGTCGCCTCGAAGCGACAGCACCGCGCCCACCCTTCAAAGCAGCCCCGGAGTCGGCACCCCGGGCTACACGGCGCCGGAGCAGCTCCGCGGCGAGGCGATCGACGCTCGGGCGGACCAGTACGCCTTCTGCGTTGCCCTCTACGAGGCCCTGCTCGGCGAGCGTCCTTTCGAAGGGAAGACACTCGTCACCGCGATGTCAACGACGGGATCGGCCGAGCTCGGCACTGGCAGCCTGGAAGTTGCGAAGAAGGCGAACGTGCCCGGATGGGTGATTCGACCCATCCTCCG
>DATFTC010000337.1:0-10306 GCA_035262305.1 Myxococcaceae bacterium
ATCGAATCGGTACAGATGATCGAGTGCGTGCCGTCGGGATTACGCCGGACGATCACCGCGTGCTGGAATCCGCCCTGCAAGTCCAGCAACTGGCCGCCGCGGGAATCTCTAGTGAGCGGCAAGTTCGTAGGTCGCCGAAGAAGCGGCTCGAGCTCTCTGACCTGGCGCGCAACCTCCGGGCTAAGAGCGATCCCCGAGGGAGATTTGGACGGCGTGACGCTCGCTTCCGGTCCCTGGCACGCGCCCAGTGTCAGGCCCAGGGCGAGCGCGCTCAAAAGTGCCGGGTTGATCGATGCCTTCTTCATACTGGGATCCTTAGAAGAGGAACCGCGCAAGGAGAACGTGGTCCCCGATCGTATTATTCAATGATGGGCAAAGGAAGCAACTGGCCGCACGCTCCGCAAATCAAAATTGCCGCGTGGCGCCGTCGCGCTTCACCACCTCGATGAATTCGAGAACTTAGCGACATGGGTATGCGAAGCCCCTGGGGCAACGGTGCCGGCGACGAAGTGCGATGGCTGCAACTGCTCAGCTCCGTTGTTGGCTGCGCAGATCGGATTGACTGAGCTCTACGGAAAGGACGGCCGTTGACGGACGCTGCAAATGCCGTCTCGTCCACCGCAGCTTTAAGGCGCCTCCGCATAAAAGTAGATGCTGGTGGCGTTTCCGACGTGAGGAAAAGTCGCCGCCGAGAAAAACGAGGTGAATGATTCTCCGTCGGCCGCAACGCCTTCGTAGTCGCCGACGAAATAGCCGTCCACCACCGGAGCGGTCCGCATGTCGAACGCCTCGCCGATCGCCTTCTCCTCCCAAGTGGCGCCGCCATCTTCCGAGGTCACCAACCAGTAGCTGGTCAACAAAGAGTTCGGATTATTGGGATCGTCGGTGCGAAAGTCGTAGTAGGTGACGCCCACCCTTCCATGCGCCGAAATCGCGATTGCCGGAGTGAAGGCTGGCGTATTGGGGGATTGATTTAATTGAATCGGCGCGGACCAAATCACGCCTCCGTCAAGGGATGTAGACATCGCGATTCCGTCCCGCAGACCGTTGCTGAAGCGCGAGTCCTGCCAAACGACGTAAAGCTTGCCGGTGACCGGATCCGCCGCGATTCCCGGAATGATGGAACCCGCGCGAATGCGTCGGTGAGTCTTGGGGTCCGCCACGCCGATCGTGAACGACTGATCGATGACGACAGGGGATGGCCAAGTGACGCCCTTGTCGGTCGAGCGTTGAATTGCCACCCGCTTCTCTGGATTCATGCTGCTCGCCTGGGTGATCAACATAAAGAGATTCACCAGAGTGCCGTCGGGAAGGACGACGATCTGATTGGAAACCGTCTGCGCATCCGCACCCGGGTCGAAGATGATGCGAGCGGGTTCCCAGGTGTCATTGGCCAGCCGAGCAAACCATGTCGGGCCGCTAACCATCGCCGGGTTCGGGTTGGTCAGCTGCGTCAGGCGGTCCCAGACTGCGTAGACGAGTCGTGCGTCGCGTGGATCGGCGGTGATCGTCTGCTTGTCGACGGCCACGTCCACGTCAAGGTCGCGAGTCAAGGCAATCGGATCGCCCCAGGTCGAACCGCCATCGGTGGAGCGGCTTGCGAGGATCGCTTTTCCGGCGCCCTGGTCCGAATTGTTGAATGAAACGCTGATTTGATACGCGGTCCCGTCGGGGGAAAAGGTGACCCAAGGATCGCTGGCGCGCTCGTAGTCGCCGCCGTTGGAGGCATTTCCGCCCGCGCACCGGCTAAGAGGAGCGAAGGTTCTCGCCCAGGTGCGCCCCCCGTCGCGCGACACACCGGTCAAGAGCCCATTCGCCCCGCCGTTGGACCATCGATCTTGCTGCCATACACCTACGAGGTGAGAGGGATCGTTGGGGTCGATAGCCAAGAAAGGCTCGACGCCGGTGCTGGAATAGAGCGTCCCCGTCTGCGGCGCCCTATTGCAGCCGGCTGCGAAAGGCGTTGATCCGGACACCTGGATCAAATCGGCGGGAGGCTTGTTTGGACCGGATCCGCCGCACCCTAGGAACAAAAAAACTACCGTCAAAAGAGCGACGCGGCCCAACCTGCCAGGTGCGGGCTTCAGTCGGTCGGGCGGTATGAAGTCCACGAAGCGCAGGATTTGCCTCCGCTGGGAACGGGTGCGGCAGTATTGCACGGGCCGTTTCAGCAGGCACGTTCGCCGATT
The DNA here is from genome assembly GCA_035262305.1 of Myxococcaceae bacterium. Lineage (GTDB taxonomy): Bacteria > Myxococcota > Myxococcia > Myxococcales > Myxococcaceae > DATFTC01. The sequence continues at coordinate 2,190 of DATFTC010000337.1, forward strand.
TTCCACTCCTGGTCCAGCTACCGCCGGCACCAGCAGGACCTTCTCTCCAAACGATGGGGACGACGGAGGAGTGCCCCAGGCGGGCTGAGTTACGCAAAACCCAGTTGGGGCCATGCGTCAAGGTGGTTTCGCCGGAATGCTTGTGCGTAGCGAAGACCAGTCGCGAGCGGAAATGGCGGGCATCTCCGTCGCGATCTATTCCTGACGCGACGCCGCTGGGCTCGGTTGTTGAAGCGCGCCGCGAGCTGAAATCGGTTTTCCTCCGGCAGAGCGATCAAAACCGTCGGCGTCAGATGCCGGCCCGGTCAATTGTCCGTAGACCTCGGGGGCGCGCTGCGAGGTCGTTCCCGTGAGGGCCGACCCGAGGAGTCGCTGAATGAGCTTCTGTCCAGACCGGCTGTTGTAGGCACGCGCAACCGAATCTAAGAGCGAAGAGTCGACCGCGCTGCGCACCAAATGCCCGGCAGCAAACCCCGGGGTGAAACGGCGGCGGTGCTGCCAGAGGTAGTGGCGCCAAGCAGAGCGCTCGGTTCGCTCCCCTCGCAAAACCGAGGTCACCGCCTCCGCGGCGTACACGCCGCTCTGCATCGCCTGGGAGATTCCTTCGCCGGTCGCGTGATGGGTTATCCGGGCTGCCTCGCCGACCCACAGCGCGCCGGGGGCGGTGCAGTTCGCCACCCAGGTGGTGAACGCTATGGGGTGGCCCTTGAGCTTCCCGACCTGACGGGCCCCGCGAAGGGCCGCGCCGTAGTGGTCGTCGATGAATTGTCGAAACAACGCCCGAATGTCCCGTTTGACTGGATTCCCGTCCGCATCCTGCGCGTCGACGCAGATGCCAATGTTCACGCGGCGCGCCGTTTCGGGAAACATCCATCCGTAGAGCGGCGCGAGGCGGCGATCGAAAACCATGTCCAGCCGCCCGGCCGGCAGGTCCGCGTCTTCCCACCATCCCATCAGAGTGGAGATCTGGCGCGTCGGGCGCCGATCTTGCGAAAAGATCGAGTGCGCACCGTCGGCGAAAAGAACGAACCGAGCGCGCCGGTCCCCGCCGCCAAGGCTCCTCACTCCCGCCACCCGCGAGCCCTCGTACACCAGCTCAGCCGCGCGAAAACCCTCTTCGAAACGCACGCCCAGGGCGCGAGCTCGCCCGACGAGCAGATTGTCGAAGTCCCTTCGAAGCAGGATGACCGCGGCGCTATTGGCCGGCAGGACCATCTCTTCATTGCCCGGTGTGACGAACCGGACCCAATGTATCGGGTTGGCTTGCTCTCGGAGCTCGCGACCGATTCCCAGCTCTTCGGCAAGATGCAGGGCGGCTGGCGAAAGGGCGGAACCGCATGTCTTGTCCCGAGGGAAATGCTCTCGGTCGATCATCAAGACGTCGGTAACTCCTGACTGCGCCAGCGAGATTGCTGCCGAGGCTCCGGCGGGTCCTGCTCCGACGACAAGCACTTGAGCGTTCATAGAATCGTCCTCAGCCTCGGTGACTAATACGTCAAGCTCCGGAGGAGGTCTCCCTTTCTGCTGAAGTTGGACAGCGAGGGATGGTTGATCCGTTCGTAACCTTTCACCAGCTCTGTTCGCAACTGGCGCTTCATGTAGCAGAGGGATGCGGTGGCGGCGCGCGAGCCGTTCTCTGGATAAGCTCCCATGCACCACGGACGTGTCGCTCCTCGACGCGAGTCTGTCCGATTGTCATCCGAAGCGCGTACGCCCCAGCCAGCTTCGTATGACTGAGATACATTTTCCCCGTCGCGTTGATTCGCTCGAGCAGCTCGCCGTTGATCCGGTTGAGCTCTTCGGCGTCTTCGATCCCCGCTGGCTTGTAGCGGAAGCAGATCGTGTTCAGTGGAACCGGCGCGAGAAGCTCGAAATCCTTCGACGCCGAAATCTCCCCCACCAGCTTTTGCGCCAAAGCGAGATGCTTTCGGATCGCCCGCTGCAATCCGCTCACTCCATAGTGGCGGATGACGAACCACAACTTCAGGGCTCGAAAGCGCCGGCCGAGCTGAATTCCCCAGTCTCGATAATTGTTGACGCGATCTCCCTCCGGAGTTTTGAGAAACTCGGGAAGTATCTCGAACGTCCGCACCAGAGCTTGACGGTCTTTCACGAAATACGCCGAACAGTCGAAGTTGGTGAACATCCATTTGTGTGGATTGAAAACCAGTGAATCGACGTCCTCGACTCCGTCGAGCATCGGTCGCAGCTCGGGAAGGATGGCGGCCGTGCCGGCGAATGCCGCGTCGACGTGAAGCCAGATTCCGTGCTTGCGACAAATCGCTCCGATGCTCTTCAGTGGATCGATGGCAGTTGAGCTCGTCGTCCCGATTGCGGCGACAACGCAAATCGGACGATGGCCGAGTGCGAGATCGCCCTCGATCGCGTTCGCCAGCAAGTCCGGTCTCATCGCATATTTGTCATCGACGCCGATCAAGCGCAGCTGTTCGCGTCCCAGGCCGGCGATCTTCACCGCTTTCTCGACGGAGGAGTGCGCCTCGGTGGAACAGTAGGTCGTGAACCGCTGACCGGAAGGAAAGCCGGACTGGTTGATCTGAAACCCTGTCGCTCGTTCGCGCGCGGTGAGTAGTGCGCAAAGCGTTGCCGTTGAAGCGGTATCTTGAATCACGCCGGTCAATTGCCGCGGCAGCCCGAGCATCTCCTTGAGCCATTCCATCATCCGTTCTTCCAACTCGGTGGCCGCAGGAGAAGTGGCCCAGCTCATGCACTGTAAGCCCATGCACGCAGTCAACATCTCGGCCAGGATCGATGGCGGGCTGACGTTGGCCGGGAAGTACGCGAAGAACGAAGGATGCTGCCAGTGGGTGACTCCAGGGAGGATGGTGGACTTGAAGTCGTCGAAAATCCGCGCGACCGGCTCGCCTTCCGCGGGCGGATGCGCGGGAAGCTTTTGAAGAATCTCCTTCGGGCGAACCGGGGACTTGACTGGGAATGCCTCGACCCCGTCGAGGTAGTCCGCCATCCAGTCGACCATCGCGTGGCCGTGCCTCCGAAACTCGTTCGAATCCATGCTCATTCCTGTCAAATAGGGACGCGGCCAATCACTTGGGCGATTCGACTGCGTTGCCCGGTTATTCTCGAGTGCAGCCTTTGTCAATGAAAGGCCGACTCGTCACTCGCGAAGGCCGGTTGGTCCTCGCGGGATTGTTTCCCACCCAGTTTCATGAGTACGTTCTAGTGCTCTCGGCGAGCGCCGGCCATGGCCACCTCCACCCTAAGCGCGGAGCGGTCCGCGATCGGCATCGGGCCGACGCCCGCGCCTGTCTCGCTCTCGCCCGTATCCACGCGGCGACGGGCAGTGCGCGAAGCAGCGATCATCTTCGCGGTGTGGACGCTCATCGCGCTCGCCTCTGCGAGCTACACGTCGGTGAGCCGCCTGTACGCCAACCAGAACGCCGAATGGACGCGCTATCTGGTCCTCAACCTGATCGACCATGCGATCATGGCGGGTTTCACCATCGGTTTGCTCGGGCTGGTCCGCCGCTGGCCGCTTGGTGCGGGGCAATGGCGCTTCGTGCCTCTTTACCTGGCGGTGATCTCCGGTCTCGTCTTCGCCAAATACTTAATCTACCTGCCCATCCGCCAGTTCTTCTATCCCGCGCTCCCGCTCAGCCACTCGATGCTGGAAATCTTCTTCTATGAATACTTCGAGATGATGGCGGTGCTGGGCGTGGTGCATGCGATCGAGTACGGCCGTTCGCTTCGAGAAACCAGACTTCGCGCGTCTCAGCTCGAAAGCCACCTCTCGAACGCAAGGCTCGAGGTGCTTCGCAGCGAGCTTCAGCCCCATTTTCTTTTCAACGCCTTGCACGCGATCTCGACGCTGATGCATCGGGACGTCGAAGCCGCGGATGAAATGGTGACGCACCTCGGAGATTTGCTGCGCCTGAGCTTGCAAACCAGGAGCGTGCAGGAAGTTCCTTTGCGGGAGGAGCTGTCGGTGCTCGAGCCGTATCTCAATATCGTGAGGATCCGATTTGGGGACCGCCTGACGATTTCCGTCGACGTCGATCCAGCGTTGCTCGAGGTCCGCGTGCCGCTGTTCATTCTCCAGCCGCTGGTCGAGAACGCCATCCACCACGGAATCGCTCGGCGCGCCGGCGCCGGGAGAATTGTCATTCGGGCTCGCGGCGACGCAGATTCCGTCCAGATCACCGTCTCCGACGACGGCGCGGGCATTGCCTCCGATGGCGTGCCGGAGGGCGTCGGCTTGTCGAACAGCCGTCTGCGTCTCGAGCAGCTGTACGGAACCCGCGGCGGGCTCGTGCTCAAGGGGCATCCTGGTTCAGGGGCGGAAGCCGTCGTCACCATTCCGCGAGCTGGCCGAGAGCCGGAGAGGGTTCGATGACGCAAATAACAACCGTGATCGCCGACGATGAGCCGCTGGCGCGCGAACGCGTCCGAACACTGCTGGCGAAATTCCCTCAGGTGAAGATCGCCGGCGAGGCCAAGGACGGCAAGCAGACGCTGGAGATGATCCGCGAGGCGCGGCCGTCGCTGGTGTTTCTGGACGTACAGATGCCGGAGATGAACGGCTTCGAGGTCCTGGAGAAGCTCGATCCGGCGACCGCGCCGGCGGTGATTTTCGTCACTGCGTATGACGCCTTCGCCCTTCGCGCATTCGAGGTGCATGCGGTCGATTATCTGCTCAAGCCGTTCACCCGAGGCCGTTTCAGCCGAGCGATGGAGCACATGCTTCGGCGCTTGGAGCAGACGAACGGCTCGCGAATCGAGCCGAGTCTTTTGTCTTTGCTGGAATCGATTCGTTCGGAGCAGAAAACCCAAAGCCGAGTCGCCATCCGAACGGAGCAGGGAGTCTACTTCGTTCGCGTCGCTGAAATCGATTGGCTCGAGGCGTCCGGCAATTACGTCAAAATACATGTCGGCTCGCAGGAGCACGTGCTGAGAGACAGTCTCAAGAGCTTCGAGGAGCGATTGGATCCCAACCGCTTCCTGCGCGTCCATCGGTCCGCGATGGTCAACATTGATTCGATCCAGCGGCTCGAGCCGTGGTTTCACGGCGAATACTCGGTCGTCCTGCGCGACGGAACCAAGCTGACCTCCAGCCGAACCTACAGCGAACGACTGAGAACCCTGATCCGCTAGACCTCCAAGCACAGCGTTGTAAACGCTCCTCTTCCCATCGGCGGTGCACCAGATGAATTCGGTACCTCTTTGCATCGAGTGGTACAATTGGCTCGGATTCCGACCTGATTTTCACACTCGATGCTTTAGCATCCTCTATGGGTGCCACGGGGCGGTGCCTTTCCGATGCACGCCAGCTGCGGTTTTCAGCTCGAGCCGTTAAAAACGGCCACCGTCCGGTTGATCTCTCCCGCGAGCCCATTCATCCCACTCTGATTGCGTGGATTTCCGCTTCGGTAATGCTTGGCACCGGAGGATGAAGATGGTCCATTGCAAGAGGGTGAATCGAAGTCGGTCGATGTTGCCGGCGGTTGCGGTATCGGCGTGCGTCCTTTCCGCCTGCGCGGGCCCGGCCGCGCCCGAGCCGTTCGAAGGACATTGGGTCGGAACACTCGACGTCGGCAACGACCTGCTGTTCATGCGAGCGAAATTCAACCGGACGTGGTCCGGTCTCGCGGGCACGCTCGACCTCGTCGGTACAGGAAGGCTGGCGCTTGCGAAATCAAGCTATGCCTCCACCGACGTGTTCTTCCTGATGAAGCACGGCGACGAGGCCTACGCGTTCACCGGTGATTCGAATAACGGCGTAATGGCTGGTCAGCTCCACCGTGGCGATCAGCGATGGGATTTCAGACTCCGCCGGGTGCCGGACCTAGACCCCAAATGGATTCGCTCGTATTTGGGGACGTACCGGGTTGGCACCGAGTGGGTGCGCTCGATCGAGGATTGCGTCGACCATTTCGGAGCCCATCAGCTGATGTATGTCGACCCAAAGAACGGCGGGCGAAAGGCCCTCTTCCCGATCTCGGAGAGCACGTTCTTCTTCGGCCCTGGCTTTCTCATCCCTGAGCCGGCCGAGGGGACGATCACATTTCTGAAGGGGATGGATGGGCGCTCATATCTGGTATGGAACGAATACGGCTGGGACGTAATGGTCGGTCAGCGCGTTTCGAACGAGGCGGCACACCCAGGGCCGCCGCTCGTTCGCGGTGAATGTGAGCGATGCTGCTATCCGAAGTCCGGGTAGCTTGGCGGCGAGTTTTCGTCGGGGCTTTTCAGAATTCTCCCATGGCAGCGCTTGCTCCGCGTCCTCCCTCGCGCCCGCCGTCTGCGAATCGATCCCAACTCAAGCGAGTTGACGAGAAGAGTGCAGGCTGACTCGCCCGATGGTTCAGTAATCGCTATAAAGCGAGGCGGGCTGAATGGAGGCGCCATGGACTCGTTGGAGAAACGAATTGACCAATTGGAGCGAACCGCTCGCCTCCATCGGTTGGTCATCGCAATAATGCTCGTCGGCGTTTGCGCTGGAGCGGCTTTCTTGCGCTGGAGCAACCGCTCTGTGGATTTGCGCGTCGGGCGGTTGACGGTTGTGGACGATTCGGGAAGAGCGCGGGTCGAGCTCGGTTCCTTCGGTAACCACGCCTATGGTCTGAGCCTGTCCGACGGAGCGGGCAGGGCGCGAGCGCTGCTCGAGCTTCAGGGAGACGGCACGCCTCGCTTGTCGTTCGCGAACCCGGATGGACAATCGCTGGCGGAGATGACGGTATTTCAGGACGCACCGCGGATGTCATTTTCCAACGCAGAAGGCGTGGAATTCTTCAGCCTGAGCGTTGAAATGGACGGGTCATCGCGCATGTCGCTCCTCGATCAAAACGGCCGCTCCCGGGTCAATCTCGGAGCGAGCGGCGACGGGTCTCCCGGTCTGGTCCTGGTGGATCGCTACGGGCGCGCGCTGGCGGAGCTCACGGTATCGGCCGATGCCTCCAAGCTTGTACTTCAGGGCCGCAACGGGAGTGTGTTCAAGGCTCCTGCCGAATGACGCGCCAGAGGTCCTGCTCTCTCGACAAGCTGGTTGCAATGGATGAAGGATGGAGATCGAGCGGGATCGCCTGATCGCGTACTTGCTGCGAAAGCTTTCCGAGCAAGAGGAGAGCTCGCTGGAAGCTTTCTATTTCTCGGATGAGGCGGCCCACGAGGCGCTTCTTGCCGCAGAGGACGAGCTGATCGATTGCTACGTCGCCGGTGAGCTGACGGGATCCGACCGCGAGCGGTTCGAGAGGCTCTTCCTGATCGACCCCACGCGCCGCGAGAGGGTTGAAATCGCGCGCGAGCTGCGAAAGAAATGGAAAGAGTTTCACCGCAAATGATGGGGTGACCAAACGGCTCAATTGCCTGGCATCTCAGCTCACGGCGGGCCACGAATTATGGTGCTCCAGGTGCAGTGCCCGCTGGCGCAATAGGCCTCTACCGAGATCAGTTCCGGACAAAGGTTTGATGCTGAGCACGTTCCACTCTCGCAGTAGCGGTCGATTTCGCGCTGTACCTCGGCTTCGAAAGCGCTCTTGAATTGCTGATTGACATAGAACGGCGGGCAGGCTCCCGCACCGGAGCATTTCCCATCGAAAACGGCGGCGACGCATTCGTCGTGTTTGGAACAAGCGTTGTATTTGGAGGCAATCGTTCGCAGGCCGCATGCGAGCGTCCACATCCTTGGGCAATCCGCGTTGTGGTTCCCACAACCGGGATACTCATAAGACTCTTGAGAAGTGGGCGGGCGTGACACTGTTTGCGATGAGCGCGAGCCTGGGCAGGACGTAACGACTGTGAGTGCAACAAGGGTGATCGCGCGCAGAACGACGCAGAGCAATCTATCTGTTCTCATCGAAAATGTATCGGTGACTCACCACATCGTTTGATCCAATCAGCAACACCGTCTCGATGAAAACTCCGCCTCTGAAGCCACGCGGCGGACTTTAGTAGATCTCGAGCTTTGGATGCATCGTGGATGCGATCAAAACCCGGCTGGCCCTCGCGGCAACAGGCGACGGCCAGCCGGAAGTACATGCATTACTAGTCGCCGTCGTTATCTCCGGGATGGCGTCGGCTCGTGTGCGGACCGTCACCGTGGTCATCATGGCCAGCGTCGCCACCGCCCTCGCCGACTACAAACA
>DATFTC010000338.1:0-64804 GCA_035262305.1 Myxococcaceae bacterium
TCGGTTGACCGCGTCGACGACGTCAAACTCCCCCAGCTCGTCCGGGCCGGTGTGCGTCAAGGCGTATATCCCGTCTCGATATTCGGACAGCGCCTCGGCGACAACGCGGGCGATCGGGCTCTGCGGCTTTCGCTGCGAGAGGCGCAGCGCCCCCTCCAAGTCCCGGCTCTTTAGTTGCTCGCGCAGCGCCAACACGAACGCCAGCGAATAGCGCTTGGCACGGGTGAAGACGGCGAATCGGTCGATCATCACCCACAGCGAATAGACAGACATGATGGCGAGGATGATCACCACCGTTTTTGCCAGCGGGAGCATCGAGCGCCACATCTCAATTAAGTTGAATTGTTGCATGCGGTTCCTCTAGTTGATTCTGAAAACAAAATTCCGGACTGTGCAAACGGGCAGCGGCTGCGGCTTATAAACCCAGGTTCGTTTGAGCTGCTCGATAATGACCTGGTCCGCCCCCGAAACTGGCGTGACCACGTTGATATCGGAAATGTGCCCGTCCTGTCGAACACAAATTCGATACGTCCCCCGGAGTTGATCGCCGTGGTTGTACTTGCGCACGAACTCCTCCGGGAGGTGAGGCTCGGGCGAAGCGATGCGTTGGGCATCTAAGACGAAGCTCGCCACCACTTTTGGCGCGGCCGCCGGCGGCGGAGGAGCGCCGACCACGCCTCCCGGAACGCCGCCGGGCACGCCTCCAGGAACGCCGCCGGGCACGCCGCCCTCCTCGCCTTGGGCGCTGTCTTCCTCAGGCTCTTCGGGCTTCTCCAACGTGGGTTGCACGAGCTTGGGGATCTCCGTCGGCTGCTGTACGACCTTGGTTACTTTCGGCTTGTGCTCGACCGGCTTGCGCCCTGCCGGTGGTGGTGGCGGAGGAGGCGGAGGCGGCGCGGCGCTGAAGAAGGTCAGCGACACGGCTGGAGGCGCGAGCTCCTCGATGTGGAGGATGGACCAGACGAGCAGTCCCATTGCCGCGGCGCCGTGAACCGCCAGCGACACGATCATCAACGCCCGTCGCTTCCAACTCGGCTTTCTGCCGGCGATGAAGTGGTCAAACATCTACTTGCCGCCCTTGAGCCGATCGTTCCCCATTTTGTAGAACTTGTTTGCCTCCTCGAAATCCACCCGCTTTTCGTCTTCGGTGATTTCTCCGAGAGCTTTCTCCCGGTAGATCAAATTCGTATAGATGTACGCATTGGGGGCCTGCGGGCTGAGCATGATCGCGTCCGCGAGCGTCTGAATCCCTTTGTTGGCCAGCTCCAGCCGCTTGGCGCCCGTCTCTTCCGCGTGGTCGTGGAGGTAGTTCCAGATCAGCACGCCGAGCGCCAGGTGGGCCTCCGTGCTTTCAGGCTCGGCGGCGATTCGCTTCTCGTACCAACTCTTCGCCTCGGCGAAGCGCCCGGTCTTCGCGGCGATGATCGCCAACGTGTTCAAAGCTCCGGGGTCGGGAGGAACACGTTCGATCGCTGGTTTGAAGAACTCGACTGCCTCGCCGTATTTGCCGGTGTCGACGAACGTCTGAACCAGGAAAACCTTGGCCCGCTCGTCCCTCGGCTTGAGCTTTAGGTAGCGCTCGAAAGCGCCGATTGCCGCGGTTGCTGCCTTGTCAGCCTCGGTGCTGTTGGGAGCGGTCCGGTAGAGCGAGAGGTTGGCGAAGCCCAGGTTCAGCAAGATGGTCGGGATGGTCGGATCGTACTTTTCGGCCTGGGCGAACTTGGTGGCCGCGCCGGCGTAGTCCTGCTTGTGGTACAGGTCGACCCCCTCCTGCGCGATCATCCGGGCGCGAAGCGTGGCGCACCCGGTCAAGAGCGGCGCTACGGCGAGCGTGATGATGAATAGCCTTCTCATGGGATCCTATGAAGGGGGACCGGTAAATATCCGTAGCAAGCGGGCAGTTGCAAGCGTTCTACGACTGGTCCGACCTGGTGACAACGCCGGGGATAAACTGTTGGACACCGGTGGTTTATGCCGCACTTGGACAAGGCCCGGGTTCGCCCTGCCCCAGGGCCGACCACAGCGCCTTCGAGAGGCCTGCCCCTTTCCAGCCGAGCAAGGGCTTAGCCCGTACGGCGCGCGCGGGGCGCGATGCGAGCCCACGCATTCATGTTCGCCTGTCGCCAACAACTTTTTTTAGCTGCCTGTAGACAAAACGTCGGAAGATATTCTAAAAGTCCCGCAAAGCGTCATAGGCCGCTAAAAATCTTTTGCGGAAGAGGGCGAGCTGCTCGCCATGGCGTTGCGCCGAAAGAAAGCGGCGATGTCTGCCAAGCGCCGCGGATCGATGCATCCGTTGCTCGCTCTTCCAGAGCTGGCCAAGCAGCGCGGGTTGATCGGCGCGGCAGACCTCGACGAGCTGGGAATTTGGCGAGGGTACCTGCATGAGTTTGCGCGAAGGGGTTTGCTCGCCCGCGTGGCCTGGGGCCTCTATGCACTGCCGGGTCGCGAGCCGAGCGGGATCGCGATCGCGAGCAAAAGCGTCGAGGGAGGCGTGCTTTGCCTCATCTCCGCGCTGTATCTGCAGGGGCTGATCCCCAAGGAGCCCGACGCGGTCTGGCTGGCGATTGGTCCGAAAGCGAGGCGGCCCAGCTTGTCGTTGCCGGTGCGCTTCGTCCGCTTCTCAGGAGCGGCGCTGACCGGCGGAATCGAAACCGTGGTGGGAACCGATGGCGTGTCCGTCCGAACGTATTCCGTGGACAAAACGATCGCCGACTGTTTCAAATTTCGAAACAAGATTGGTGCGGCCGTCGCGGTCGGAGCGCTGGAGCGGGCGCTGCAGCAGAAGAGATGCGACGTGAAGCGGCTGAAGCACTTCGCGCTCGTCTGCCGCGTGGCCAGGGTGCTCGAGCCCTACTTGTTGGCCTTCAAGGCTTTTTCCCAGTGAGCCCCGCCTTCGTCGAGCTTGGTCGAGCGGCGTGCCCCGGGTCCTTTCGGGAAATCGGCGACGCCTTTTGAGTAGGTGCGATGCGGAACGGCCTCCAGGAGGCTTGGCCCTCCTTGATCGCAAGCACCGCGGCCATCCCCGCGCTCTTGCTGCCGTCGTTCATATCCCATGGCGTGGTGTCGGCGGGCCCGGGATTTAGGTAGAGGGATGGGGCAGGCTTTTCCGCTGGCATCACCGTGGTGCCTTCCAGATCGGTCGCGCGCGCCCCCGCCTCTTTGATGTTGGAGAAGACGCCGAAGCGAATCTTCGCTTCTCGAATGGCTCGCGTGAGCTGCTCGTCTCCCACGTTGCCTCCGGAGATCGCGTAGTCCAGCGCTTGGCTGCCCTCGCCGCGCGGCGGGCCGTGCGAGATGAGGACCACCGGGCTCTTCGCGCTCAGCGCCAGATGGACCACTTCGTCGATGGTGCTCGGGTAGTAGCGGCAACCGGTGGCGCAATTGATGAAGTTGGGATCGTGGTAGCCGGGCAGGGAGATCACGGTGGCCTCCGCGAATTCAACCTCCCGCACTTGGTTTAGGTTGACCACGTTCTTGAATTCCTTCTGCGCCTCGGCCACTCCCTCCGCAAAGTCGGCGCGGCACTCTCGGTTTCCGGTCACCACCAGCACCGGCAGCTTCGAGGCGGCGAGCACCTTGAGCGCGTGCGCGATCGCGCTCGGCGTCTCTCCCACGTCGCCGCTGACGAGGATCGCGTCCGCTTTTTCGTCGGCGAAGAACTTGAGGTACTTCTTGAGCGCGGCGAGGTTCGCGGCGGAATCTTCGTTGATCGGCCCCAGCGCTCCAAAGACGATCTGACCGCTGCGCGATGGGACCTCGAAGGACAGCTTGAACCCCGCGAGCGTCGCGCGGCGGTTGCCGATCTGCACCTGGCTTGCGGCGGTGACCTCGAGCGGCGCCGCACATTCCTTGAGCGCGCGCGCCTCGGCCTGGGCAGGTGAAGGTGAAAGGCGGAGCGATCCCGCCACGGCGGAGCTTGGGGCCTCGCTGGTTACTGGCTTAGAATGCTCTCGGCAGGCGCTGGACGAGAGCGCAAGCACAGCGGCCGCGGCGAGCCGAAACCAAAGGCAGGTGAGGCGCGGAAGCTTCATGTCGGGATTGGCGTAGAAGCGTACGGCGATCGCACTCTGGGGTCCAGCACGAGGCATCCTCGCCGGTATGAGAGGCTCTCACATGCAAAAGCTTTATCGAGTCATCGGCGCGGCGCTGTGTCTGGCCGGATGCGCCCACCGACAGGTGTCGAGCGGCGATTTGGGCCGCGCCCAGCGGCCGGCGTTCGTCTCCTGGATCGCCGACAGCGCAGGCCCCAAGTCCCGCGTCTTTCGCGAGGACGCCACCTACGAAAGCAAACTCAAGCGGCTCGATGCCAAAGAAGCCGACCGCCGCCTGCAGGTGAAGCTCTCCAAGGCGATCACCCGCTTCGAGACCTCGGATCGCTTGCGCGCGGTCACCTTGGCCAATCTTCCCAAGGAGCGGCCGTGGACGAACACGGTGGATCCGGCCAAAGTGGCGAGCGCGCTGGAGAGCTTTCTGGTGGAGGAGGTGCCGGCCAATCCGCCGGACTACGAGTTGCTCAAGCCGCTGGGCGCCGACGCGATCGTCGAGTTCGTGATTGAGGATTACGGGATGAAGAGCGCCAACGGTCGCGCCGGCGCCTACGTCGCCGGCTACGGCCGGATGTTCATCCTCGACGGCTCCGAGGTGTGGCGCGAGAGCTTTTCGGTGGACAGCGCGAGCCGCCCGGACCTCGATCCCTTCAAGGTCGGCCAGGAGCCGGAGCTGTTTCGGGCCGAGCTGGCGAGCCTGCTCGACGCAGTGGCGATGCAGTTTTCCCGCGACTTAAACCCCGAGCGCCGCCCGAACGTGCGTCAAGTCCAGCAGCCCTCCGGGCGCCAAAGCGATTCGCCGCAAGGGGAGGCCCGCGGCCAGTCGCTGGACGCCGTTGATCCGCCAACAAAGGTGGAGCAGCAGCGCGGCAAGGACGAGATCAATTAGCGAAAGCTGTAACACCCTGCATCGCAGCTGCACACTTGCGCGCGAGAGCTGATAGGGTGCGCCGATCGCCCAATCCCATGCCCGGCGCCGCCACCGCTTCAAGAAAACCGCTGATCCTCGACGGCAGCGAAGGCGAGGGCGGCGGGCAGATTCTGCGCTCCGCGCTTTCGCTCTCGCTGGTCACCGGCTGGCCGTTTCGAGTTGCGAAAATTCGCGGCCGCCGCAATCCGCCCGGACTGCGACCGCAGCACTTAGCCTGCGTTCGCGGGGCGCTGGCGATCGGCGATGCGCGCTGCGAAGGCGCGGAGGTCGGCTCGTCAGAGCTTGAGTTCTGGCCGGGAACGGTGAGGCCGGGAGAGTATCTGCTCGAGGTCGGGACCGCGGGCAGCGCTCCGCTGCTCTTTCAATGCCTCTACTACCCTTTGGCGCTGGCGGGGCCGAGCGAGCTCACGCTTCGCGGCGGAACGCACGTGCCGCACAGCCCCAGCTATCACTACCTGGCGTGGGTCTGGCTGCCGATGCTCTCGGCGTTCGGCCTCGGGGGTCAGCTGCAGCTTCGCCGCGCCGGATTTTATCCCCAGGGTGGCGGGGAGTTCAAAGCGACGATCTCCGAGCGACAGCCTCCGGCAGGAAACGTGCAATTCCCGGCCCGGGGCACGCTGCGCGACATGGACGTGACCTCCTTCGTGGGCGGTCTTCCGTTCGAGCACGCGGAGCGGCAGGCGAAGGCGGCGGTGACGGCGCTGCGCGAAAACGGCATCTACTGCAGCGCCGAGAACCTGCCGCTGCCCACCGCCCGGTCCGCCGGGTCGATGGTTTTCATCCGCGCGCAGTTCGAGCACACGCTGGCCGGATTCACCGCCCTGGGCGACCGCGGAAGCCGCGCCGAAAAGGTGGGGCGCGAGGCGGCCGAGCAGGTGGCCGAATTCATGCAGAGCGCGGGCGCGCTGGACGTGCACCTCGCCGATCAGATTCTCCTGCCCGCTGGGCTTTTGGCCGCGGGCCTGCTGCAGCCCGGCGTCACTGCCGAGACGCTCTTCAGCACTGCGGCGGTCACCGCCCACCTGGCGACCAACGCTTCGATCGTCCACAAGTTCCTTCCCGTCAAGGTGGCGATCGACGGCACCCGCGTCCAAGTTCTCCCCGAGCCGGGAGATCGCCAGGCTCTTTGATAAGGTGCGCGCAAGCGCGGCGGAGCCTTAAGAGAACTGCATGCGAATCGTCGTGGCGTTGATCGTCAACCTGTTGCTGCTGGTCCGCGCGCTCTTGGGCCTGCCCTTTCGCTGGATGCGCAGCCGACGCCGTCCGGCGTACGTTCGCTTCGCGTTGCGAGGAGACCCCCCGTATCGCGAGCTGGTCCGGCGCCGCTGGCGAATGTTCTCGAGGCGCGATCCGGCCGAGGTGATTTCCCTCGCTGCGCTTGGCGAGCAGCTCGCCCTGCTGGCAAAAGATCCCCGGGTGCGCGGCGCGGTCCTCTGCGTGGACCACCTGCAGATCTCGCCGGCGAAAGCGGACGCGATCGCCGCGTCGCTCGCGAAGCTTCGCGCCGCGGGCAAAGAGGTTGTCGGCTACGCGCTGCACGCGGGCAACGTCGAATACGAGGTGCTCTGCGCGGCGGATCGAATCGTCCTCTCTCCCGCAGGCCGCGTGGATCTCACCGGTTTCGCGGCGGGCGCAACGGCGATGGGCAGCGCGCTGGACCGCCTCGGGATTTCGGCGCAGTTCGTCCGCCGCGGCGACTACAAGACCGCGCCGGAGCTGTTTACCGACGCCGAGATTTCCGACATTCACCGGCGGACGCTGGAGCACCTGCTCGATCTGCGCTTCTCCGCGTTGCTGTCGAGGATTGCGCGGGGGCGCCGGCTCACCATCGAGCAGGCGCGGCGCACAGTCGACGCGGGTCCGTACAGCGCAAAGCGGGCGCGGGCGGCAGGCCTGTGCGACGCCCTCTGCCCCGAGGCCGATCTCGGCTCGTTCCTCGACGCCACCGCACCCGGAAACGGCGCCGCAGTCGCTGCTTCCGCGGCGAAGGCGCCAGGGACAGACGGCGAGCAACCAACCGCGGCCGATGCGTCGGCGCCCGACGCGGCCGCCCCCAGGCGCGGCGCGGACGCGTCTGCAACGAACGCGACTCTATCGGATCGATCCGCTCTCGACGCATCGCCCCCGGATGCATCCGCCCCGAGACGCGGGGCGGACGCGTCTGCACCTAGCGCGACTCTTTCCGATCGATCCGCTCTCGACGCATCGCCCCCGGATGCATCCGCCCCGAGACGCGGGGCGGATGCGTCTGCACGTAACGCGACTCAATCGGATCGATCCGCGCCCGACGCATCGGCCTCGGATGCATCCACCGCGAGACGCGGCGTGGACGAGTCTGCAGTTAACGCGACTCTTTCCGATCGATCTGCTCCCGACGCATCGGCCTCGGATGCGTCCGCCTCAGATCGGTCCGCTCGAGACGCATCTGCGCTGAGCTCCTCCTCCGGCGCTCGCGCCGCAAGTCGGCCTGCTTCTTCTGTCGCTGCGCGGATTCGCTCCGCAAAGGACGAAGAGCCCTCGGAGCGGCGGCTGCCCGACTTCGCCTCGTACCGCGCGACGCTGACCCTTCCGCCGATACCGTGGCGCCCCCTCAAACGGCGAACGAGGCTGTCGATCGTTCCCCTCAACGGGATCATCGCGGAAGGCGAGGGAGGACGCGCGCCGGTGGGGCCGGAGATCGCCGGATCGGATGGGGTCGCCGGCGCGATCAGAGCCGCTCGGCGCGACCGCCGAACGTCGGCGATCCTGCTCTACGTCAACAGCCCCGGTGGGTCGGCCATCGCATCCGAGCTGATCCTCGACGAGGCCCGGCGCGCGGCGAAGAAAAAGCCGGTGGTCGCCTATTTTGATCGAGTCGCCGCCAGCGGAGGGTACATGGCAGCCCTGGGCGCCGACGAGATTTGGGCGGCGCCCGATGCGATTGCCGGGTCGATTGGAGTGTTTGGCGGCAAGTTCGAGCTGTCGCGGCTGTTCGAACGGCTCGGCGTGAGCCGCACGCTGATCACCCGAGGCAAGAACGCAGGCCTGTTCTCCGTCTCGCGGCCGTTCACCGAGCACGAGCGCCGAGCGCTGGAGTCGGAGATCGAAGAGGCGTACCAGGATTTTCTGGAGCAGGTCTCCCGCTCGCGCGGCAAGAGCAAGGACGAGGTCCACGCCCGCGCGCAGGGGCGCATCTACTCGGGCGAGGAAGCTCTCCAAGCCGGTCTCATCGATCGCACCGGAAGCTTCGAGGACGCGTGCCGGCGCGCGCTCGAGCTTGCGGAGAAGCCGACCGACCGCTTCGACGTGGCGATCCATCCCGCCGGCAAGCGCCGCATTCCGATCGTCCGCCTGATGCGGGAGGCGCAGACGACCGGTGTATTCGCCCTGTGGCTTCCGGGGTTGGAGTCGCTCGGATGGGAGGAGCGGAGGTGATGGCTTGGGCGCCGCGGTGGGCCGCCTGCGCGCTGTGGATGATCTTCGCTGGCTGCCGGACGGCATCTTTGCCAAGCGCGGCGCCGACACCCACCGCCACCGAGGCGCTCGCTGCATTCATCGACGCCGCAAAGGCGGGCGATTTTGACCGCGCCTATGCACTGCTCTCGGGCGACTGGCGAGCTCGCTACACGCCGGAGCGGCTGAAGAGCGATTTCGAGGCCGAGCCGTTGGCCAAGGAGCGCCTCGAGCGGGCGCGGGTGGCCCTGGCGCAGCCGCCCGTCGTACGCGGAGATGTCGCCGAGTTCCCGATCGGGGCGGGGAAGGCGGTGCGCCTGGTCAAAGAAGGCGGGAATTTTCGAGTGGCGGCGCTGGAATGAGCGCAGCGGCAGCGCTATTTTGACTCGATGGCGCCGGGACCCCACGGCCTTCAGCCCGACGAGCTGGAAGGCTTAGAAGACATCGACGAAAAAGAAGGGCGCTTGGGCTTCGTGCCGGAGCTGGTGAAGCGGGTGGCGGTGGCCGGGCTGGGCGCGCTGTTCATGACCGAGGAAGGCATTCGAAATCTCGCCGGGCAGCTGAAGCTTCCCGGCGAAGCGCTCGGATTCATCGTCTCCCAGGCGGAAAAGACGAAGGACGACATCGCTCGGGTGGTCTCCGACGAGGTGCGCCGCTTTCTCCAGAGCGAAAAGCTTCGGGAGGAGTTCCTCAAGCTGCTGACGGGAATGACGATCGAGATCAACGCAAAAGTCCGATTGACTCCGCATGAGCCATCGCCGGGCGCCAAGCCAGGGATCTCCGTGCCAGAGATCAGGGTCGGTCGCGCCAAGCGCGCGAAGAAGGAGTAGCCCGCGAATCCGGGAGGAGATCGCTTCTCGCGCGGGCCGCTGCTGCGCAACCTGCTGCCGCGATTTTTGCTGGTCGCGTTGCTCGCCGGCGGACTGTGGCTTTGGAACAACGGCCGATTTGCCCAGACCCGCGAGGTGGATTGGCAAGTGGGCGAGGATCGCGCCTCCATCCGCGAGGTGGAGATCCAAATCTGGAACGAGCGCGGGCAGCTCCTCAAGCGAGAGGAGCTCTTCTTCCCTGACGGCGCGCCGGCGCAAATCGTCCAGAGGATTGCGCTCGCCGACGGCGACTACCTCGCCCGCGTTTTCGTGAAGCGCTCGCGGGACGGGGCGTCGGACGCGTACGCACAGACGCTCCACGTCAGCGCCAAGGCGATCGCCGCGCCGCTGCGAGGGGAGGGCGTAGCGCGCTGAGCACCACGCGTCAGGATTTCGATTGCGGAGCTGCCGCGCCTGCGGCCGCGATCGGTCGCCGCGGGCGAAGAGCCTTGTCGACGCCAGGCGCCTCAAGCGGGACCCACAGCCGAAACTGCGTTCCACGGCCGACTTGGCTTGCCACCTGTGCCGAGCCGCCGAGTCGCTGGATCAGCCGCTGGCAGATCGCCAGCCCTAGACCCGATCCTTGGCCGGGAGCCTTGGTGGTGAAGAACGGATCGAAGACCTGCGGAACCACCTCCGCCGAAATTCCAACGCCGTTGTCTTCGACGACGATCTCGATCCCGTCCTCGGCGCGCCGGGTGCGAATCTCGATCCTCGGATGAGGCACCAGCGCTACCGCGTCCGCGGCGTTGATCAGCACCTGTGCCAGGATTTGGGTCAAATACCCCGGCACTGTTTGAATCGCCTGAGGTCCTTCGAAGCGGCGCTTGAGCTCCACCCGCTCCAGCCGCGCGTGCGCGATGGCCACCGCGCGATCGATCTCGGCGAGAACGCTGACCAGAGCTCGGCGGTTGTCCTCGGGGGCGGCGAGCATCGCCAGCTTCTGAGCGATGCCCCGAATTCGCTCCAGCCCACTGCGGACCTCGCCCCGGATCTCGTCGATCTCCGCGGTCACCTCCGCTTTGGGCGGGACGAGCGACGCCTCCGGGCGAATCGACTCGTTGATTTGCTCGAACCCCGCCCACACCACGGCCAACGGATTGTTGATCTCGTGCGCCAGCCCGGTGGCGAGCATCCCCACCGTGGCCAGCCGCTCCGCGTCGAGCAGCTGGCGCTGCGCCGACAGAAGCTCCTCGTGCGCCCGCTCGAGAGCGCGATTTTGGCGCAGCACTTCCTGGCGGGCCTCGCGCAGCCGCACCAGCCAACGGACGCGGGCGAGCAGCTCGCGAGGTCGGAACGGCTTGGACAAGTAGTCGTCCGCGCCCTCCTCCAGACCGGTGGCGCGGCCATCCGGATCGGGATTGGAGGTGAGCAGAATCAGCGGAATCTCGTGGAGGCGCCGGTCGGCGCGGATCCTGCGGCACAGCTCGAAGCCGTCGGTGCCCTCCATCACCACATCGGAGATGATCACGTCGGGCGTCCGCCGGGACGCGACGAGGATCGCCTCTTCCGCCGAGGTCACCGATTCGCAATCGTACTCGGGCGCGAGCACGTCGCGCATCATCGCGTGAAGCGTGGCGCAATCGTCGACGATCAGCGCGGTGCGGCGCCTCGGTGCCGAATTCAGTTGCCGCGCTTGTTCGCGCGCGCGCTCGCCTTGGAGCGGTTCCATCCACCCCTGCAACTTGCACTCCCCATACCCTTTAGCAGTCTCCGATTCTCGCCCAGTTGGCCGTGCGACCGGTGGGTCGTCGCGAGTGGGAGAGGTCCCAGAAGACACCGAGCGAGTACACCGACCGACCGGCGCCCTTGATTGACCGGCTTCACCACGCGGCGTATGAGGGCCGCCATCCCACTTGAAAGGATTTCCGATGAGCACGGAGCACGTGGCGGTGGTCGGAGCGGGCCAGATGGGAGCGGGGATCGCGCAGGTGCTGCTCCAGTCCGGATTGAAGGTGACGCTGATCGACGTCTCCAAACAGATGCTGGACAAGGGCTGCGAGCATATCCGCGCCGGCCTGCAGAAGCTGCAGGACAAGGGGAAGCTGGACGATGCCCGGCGTCAATCGGCGCTGAATCGGCTGCGGACCGCGGCCGCGGTCGCCGAGGCGAAAGACGTGGACTTCGCGATCGAGGCGGTGAGTGAGAATGAAGAGCTGAAGAAGAAGATTTTCCGAGAGCTCGATTCGGTGGTGCGCCCGGGCGGCGTGATGGCCACCAACACTTCGTCAATTCCGATCACCCGGATCGCCGCCTCGACCGGACGCCCCGATGCGGTGATCGGGATGCACTTCATGAATCCGGTTCCGGTGATGACCCTGGTGGAGATCATCCGCGGCGCGGCCACCTCGGATCACACCTACGCCGCTACCCGGGCGCTGGCGGAGACGATGGGCAAGACGACGGTGGTGTCCAAGGACTTCCCAGGCTTCATCGTCAACCGTATTCTCATTCCAATGCTCAACGAGGCGTGCTTTGCCATGATGGAGGGATTGGGAACGGCGGAGGACATCGACGCCGCGATGAAACTGGGAACGAATCAGCCGATGGGCCCGCTCCAGCTGGCGGATTTCATCGGCCTCGATACCTGCCTGTCCATCGCCGAGGTGCTCCACCGCGGCCTGGGCGATGATAAGTACCGGCCCTGCCCGCTGCTGAAGCAGTACGTGGACGCGGGTTGGTTCGGCAGGAAATCCGGGAGGGGCTTCTACAAGTATTGAGCTCGCGTCTTGAACTTCGACGCGCGCGGCGATAGACGCACGCATGGCCTTCGAGAACATCCGGCTCGACGTCGACGGACCCCAAGCGACCTTGACGATCGACCGTCCCAAATCGCTCAACGCCCTGAATGCAGCCACCCTGCGCGAGCTCGAGGCCGCGCTGAGGGCGCTGGCGCAAAACGAAGAGCTTCGGGCGCTGATCATCACCGGCGCGGGAGAAAAGGCGTTCGTGGCCGGAGCAGACATCGCCCAGATGGCGAGCCTCAGCACCGCCCAGGCGCGGCAGTTCAGCGCTTTGGGGCATCGAGTGCTGCACATGCTCGAGGCGCTGTCCTTTCCCACCATCGCGGCGGTGAACGGGTTTGCGCTCGGCGGCGGCTGCGAGGTCGCCCTCGCTTGCGATTTGATCTACGCCTCGGAGCGGGCGAGGTTTGGCCAGCCGGAAGTCGGCCTCGGCGTCATCCCCGGCTTCGGAGGCACGCAGCGCCTGGCGCGCCTGATCGGCCGGGCGCGGGCGATGGAGATGATCTTCACCGGCGCTCCGATCGATGCCGCCAAGGCGAAGGAGATCGGCCTGGTCCTGGAGGTCGTTCCCGCCGAGAAGCTGCTCGAGCACTGCCGGGGGATCGCGGCGAAGATCGCGCCCAAGGGACCGGTGGCGGTGGCGCAGGCCAAACGCGCGATCCAGTTTGGGCTGGACGCGGACCTTCGCAGCGCCAACGAGCTGGAGCGCCAAGCGTTCGCGATGTTGTTCGGAACCGAGGACCAGCGAGAGGGAATGAAGGCCTTTCTGGAGAAGAGGGCTCCCTCGTTCAAGGGAAGGTGACCGGCGGATGAATTTCGAGCTCACCGACATCCAACGCGAGACGCGGAAGATGTGCCGCGAGTTCGCCGCGCGCGAGCTGCAGCCGAACTCGCGCCGCTGGGACGAGGCGCACGAGTGGCCGAGCGACGCGGTGAAAAAGCTGGCCGAGCTGTCGCTGCTCGGCGTCGCGGTGCCGGAGAAATACGGCGGCGCGGGGCTGGACAACGTCTGCTACCTGCTGGCGATGGAGGAGATCAGCCGGGGCGATGCATCGGCGGGCGTGATCATGAGCGTCAACAACTCGTTGTTCTGCGATCCGGTGCTCAAGTTCGGCAACGAGGAACAGAAGCGCGAGTTTCTCACCCCGTTTGCGCGGGGGGAGAAGCTGGGCTGCTTCGGGCTGACCGAGCCGGAGGCGGGATCGGACGCCGCCGCGCAGAAGACGACCGCGGTTCGAAAGGGGAACGAGTACATCATCAACGGCTCGAAGAACTGGATCACCAACGGCCCCAAGGCGGACGCGATCGTCCTTTTTGCGATGACGGACAGGCCCGCCGGCCACCGCGGGATCTCCGCCTTCCTCGTCCCCACCGACTCGCCGGGCTTCAACCGCAACGCGCCGGATCGAAAGATGGGCATCAGCGCCGCGTGGTCGTGCTCGATCTTCTTCGAGGACTGCCGGGTTCCCGCCCGCAATCTGCTCGGCAAGGAAGGCGAGGGCTTCAAGATCGCGATGGCAACGCTCGACGGAGGGCGCATCGGCATCGCCGCGCAGGCGATCGGCATCGCCCGAGCCGCATTCGAAGAGGCACTCGCCTACAGCGGAGAGCGGCAGACGTTCGGCAAGCCGATTCGCGAGCATCAGGCGATTCAGTTCATGCTCGCCGACATGGCGACGGAGATCGACGCGGCGCGGCTGCTGGCGCTCAAGGCTGCGCTGCTCAAGGATCGAGGCGTGCGGCATTCGCCGGAGAGCGCGATGGCCAAGCTGTACGCGTCGGAGATGGCCAGCCGCGTGGCCAACAAGGCGCTGCAGATCCACGGCGGCCAGGGCTACAGCAAGGAATTCGACGCCGAGCGACACGTGCGCGATGCTCGGATCACGGAAATCTACGAGGGCACGAGCGAGATCCAGCGGATGATCATTTCCGGAAACCTGCTCAAGGACTGACGATGAATCACTTCCATTGGACCGCCGTGGTGCTGTTGGTATCCGTTTCCGCGCTCGCCGAGGTGGGCAGAGGGCTGCGCGCCAGCTCCGTCCTCGCTCAGGCGGGCGCAGACGGAGGCGTGTCCGGCGCCGCAGCTAAGCCTCCGCTCAACGTGGAGCTGATGCCGTTCAACACCGCCTCGGTGAAGAAGGTGATGGCCTACAACCAGGACCAGATCCAGGCGTGCTACGAGGAAACGCTCGCCTCCAAGGACAAACCGGTGGAGGGTAAAGTGATGACCGCTTTCGTGGTCACGGCCGAGGGAATGGTGAAAAGCGCCCGCGTGGTAAAAAAGGGAACGACGCTGAACGATCCGAAGCTGCACCAGTGCCTGATCGAGGCGCTTTCATCCTTTACCTTCCCCAAGCCGTCGGATCACCGCGAGCACCCGATCGAGTATCCGTTCAATCTCAAAGCCGTTCGGTAGCTTTGGACCTCACTGCGTCCGACGCCCAGCAGTCGATCCGCGAGCTCGCCCGCAAGTTCGCGCGCGAGCGCATCGAACCGCGAGCGCGCGCACACGACCGGGAAGAGAGGATCTCGTTCGAACTGCTGAAGGAAATGGCCTCGCTGGGACTGATGGGCGTGAACGTTCCCCACGAGCTCGGAGGCGCGGGCGCTGGAGCGATTGCCTACGCTTTGGCGATGATCGAGGTCGCCGCGGCTTGCGCGTCAACCTCGGTGGTGATGGCGGTGACGAACATGTGCGCCGAGCTGATCACCCGGTTCGGCACACAGGCGCAGAAGGCCAAGTACGTGCCCCGCCTCGTCTCCGGCGAGGCGATCGCCGGGGCCTTCGCGCTCTCCGAGCCGCACTGCGGTTCGGACGCGGCGGCGCTCAAGACTTCCGCCGAGCGCAGGGGGGACTCCTGGGTGCTCAATGGCTCCAAGCAGTGGATCACCTCCGGAGCGTACGCCGGCGTGATGGTGGTGTGGGCGCGGACCTCCGGCGGCGCGCGCGGCATCTCCGCCTTCATCGTGGAGGGCAAGCACCCGGGGCTTCACGTCGGCAAGCCCGAGGACAAGATGGGGCTGCGCGGCTCGAATACCGTCGCGCTCACCTTCGAGGATTGCGCCATTCCGTTGGACAATCTGCTGGGCCAGGAAGGGGACGGTTTCAAGCTGGCGATGATCGCGCTCGACGGCGGCCGGATCGGCATCGCCAGTCAAGCGTGCGGTGTGACCCGCGCCGCGCTCGAGGCGTCGATTCGATACGCGCGCGACCGCCGCGCCTTCGATCGGCGGATCGCCGATTTTCAGGCCATCCAGTGGTTTTTGGCGAACATCGCCACCGACCTTAGCGCCGCGGAGCTGCTCACCCTGCGAGCCGCATCGCTCAAGGAAGCCGGCGCGCCATTCACGCGGGAGGCCTCGATGGCGAAGCTGCTCGCCAGCGAGATGGCTTATCGAGCCTGCGACAAGGCTGTTCAAATCCACGGCGGGTACGGCTACATCGACGAGTTCCCAGTCGAGCGCTACCTCCGCGATGCGCGGGTGCAGACGCTCTACGAGGGCACCAGCGAGATCCAGCGGCTGGTGATCGCGCGCGAGGTGATCAAAGCGCATTCGGCTTAGGCGCGCTATCTCGAGCTGTTCCGCTTGTAATCGTCATAATCGCTCGACACCGGCTCGAGCCTCGTTTCGAGGTCGGCCAACTCTTGGGGACTCATCGACGTGAATTGGCCGGCGACGGAGAGATTCTCGCGCACCTGCTCTACCGTCCAGCAGCCGATGATCACCGTGTCTGCGTGGCTGGCGCCGTAGCGGATGAGCTCCGCCGAATTCGCAGCGCCATCCTCGACGATGCGCCCGGCCCCGAGCACTTTCATTCCGACGACGCCTATCTGCTGCAGGCGCGCGACGGGGACCACCGTCTCCAGAAATGACAGCCGCACCCGGTCGGCGGGATTGATCGCGCACAAGACGTTGTCGAAAGGGTAGCGCCTCAGCGCTTCCACCAGCACCGCTGGGTCGTAATGGCCGGTGATTCCGGCGAATCGCACTCGCCCGTCGCGCTTGGCGCTCTCCACGGCCTCGATCGCCCCTCCCGGGCCGAAGATCTGATCCACTTCCTCGAAAGAGCGCAGGTCATGAAGCTGCCACAGGTCGAGGTGATCGGTCCCCAGCCGCTTCAAGCTGTCGTCGAGCAGCTTAAGCGATGCGTCGCGCGAGCGCGCGTGCGTCTTCGAAGCGAGGAATACCGAGCCACGCGCTGCGGGCCCGGCGGCGCGGAGGGCGATGCCGTAGTAGTCCTGGCTTTGCTGGTACGCGGGCGCGGTGTCGCAATATCGGACCCCCAGACGGAGCGCTTCCAAAATTACCGGGACTGCTTCTCGGCTCCTTCCCGTGGTGCGCAGGATTCCTTCGCCGCCCAACGAGACGGGAAGCACTCGGTGCCCGGTCTTCCCCAACAAGCGCTCGGCGCGTCGGATAAGCGGCGAGGGCAGCGATGAGCGAGCCGTACGGGTCGGCAGCTCGGATTCGATGGCATTCGGGGACCCTGACTCCGTCGCATGCGCTGAACGGATACCCGCGTGCGATGAGCGTTCCATGGTCTCTTCCCGCTTGCCGCCGATCTGATTCCTACCAGAAGTGTCCGCGCCGCTCCTACGTCCACGCCGCCCCAGATGGCCTAACCGACATTTTGCTCTTGCGCGGAGCAGCACCGCGCAAAGTGCCGCGCCAGCCTTGCGAGCAGCTGCTCCGCCGCCGGCTCAGACATGCGAAGGCGCGGCAGATCTGTGTCGATGATTTGCTCCAGTGGCCGGCCCGATTCCCCGACGTCCTCGGGCGATTGCCGCAGCCACCGCTCGAGCGTCGCTGCATCCAGCTCGGGATGAAACTGGAGGCCGTACGAAGGCCCGAGCTTGAACGCTTGCTCCAAATACCGCTCTGTGAGCGCGAGCCGGACGGCCCCGGGCACGGCCTCGAACGTATCTCGATGCCAATGGGCGAAACTCGTGCCCGCCCCCAGCTCGCTGAAGGCGGGATCCAGCGCCGCTTCCGGGGTCAGGGACAGGGGAAAGACGCCCAGCTCCATTCCCGACTCACCTCGGCCGACCTTCGCGCCCGCCGCGGAGGCGAGCAGCTGAGCGCCGAAGCAGATGCCAAGGCACGGACGGCCTGCGGCGAGCCGAGCCTGCAGAAGCGCCAGCTCGTCCATCAGAAAGGGATGTCGTCGCGCCTCGTATACAGCCATCGGTCCGCCCATGGCGACCACCAGCGGCGCAGATTCATCGCCCCGCTCGACGCGGCGAAACCGCAGCAGCAGCTCAAAGCCCCACGCGCGCAGCGCGCCTTCCAAGAGTCCCGGCCCCTCCATCTCTTCGTGAATCAAGATCACCGCAGTTCTGCCCATGCGCCCGATATGCACCATCGCGGACGCTTTCGCGAGGCGAGCGCGGCACAAGTCGCGGAAAACGCGAAGCTCGTGCAACTTGACGCCTCGACGGCCGCTCGTTAGGTTTCGTAGTTTCGTTTCCCCGGGGGTGGGGAAGCGGCCAGGGATCCACGTCGCGCCCCGCGGGGAGACCTCGAACCAACCCGGGGCAATTCGTGTTGTTGTAAGGACCAACCCATACAAATGCAGCAGAACGTCAACCAGCAGCCTGGAATGGAGGGCGGCGAAGAGGACTTTGCCTCGCTCTTCGAAGCGTCGATCAAGGAGCGCGGCGGCGAAGGACTCCTGAAAGAAGGTGACATCGTCAAGGGGACCATCGTCCAGGTCACCAAGGAGTACGCGGTCGTCGACATCGGGTACAAATCGGAGGGCCAGATCCCGGTCGCCGAATTCACCAATCCGCGGGGAGAAATCGCGGTGAAGCCGGGCGACTCGGTCGAGGTGCTGATCGAGAGCCGCGAGAACGACACCGGCATGGTCGTCCTCTCCAAGGAGAAGGCCGACAAGATGCGGATCTGGGACGAGATCAGCGCGGCCTGCGAGCGCGACGAGATCGTGAAGGGGACCATCGTCGGCAGGGTCAAGGGCGGTCTGTCGGTGGACATCGGAGTGAAGGCTTTTCTGCCTGGCTCTCAAGTCGACATCCGGCCAGTTCGCAACCTCGACCAGTACATCGGCAAGGAGTTCGAGTTCCGGGTCATCAAGTTCAACAAGAAGCGGGGCAACATCGTCCTGTCGCGGCGCGTGCTTCTGGAAAAGCAGCGCGAGGAGCTGAAGAAGGAGACGCTGAAGAACCTCGCCGAGGGGACCATTCTCAAGGGCGTGGTGAAAAACCTCACCGACTACGGCGCGTTCATCGACCTCGGCGGAATCGACGGCTTGCTCCACATCACCGACATGTCCTGGGGTCGCATCGGCCACCCGTCGGAAATGTTCAACGTGGGCGACGAGGTGCGGGTGGTGGTGCTCAAGTTCGATCCCGGCGCCGAGCGGGTCTCGTTGGGCCTCAAGCAGATCCAGGAGGACCCCTGGCACCGCGCCGACGAGAAGTACCCGGTGGGTACTCGGGTGAAGGGCAAAGTGGTCAGCCTCACCGACTACGGAGCATTCATCGAGATCGAGCAAGGCGTGGAAGGCCTGGTGCACGTCTCCGAGATGTCGTGGACCAAGCGGGTCAAGCACCCATCCAAAGTTCTCGAGGCGGGCAAGGAGGTCGAGGCGGTGGTGCTGGACATCGACCCCAAGGCGAAGCGGATCGCGCTCGGGATGAAGCAGATCGAGCAGAACCCGTGGACGCTGCTCGAGGACAAGTACCCGATTGGCTCGGTCATCAAGGGTCAAGTCCGCAACGTCACCGACTTTGGCATCTTCGTCGGCGTCGAAGAGGGCGTGGACGGTCTGGTCCATGTCTCGGACATCTCGTGGACGCAGCGGATCAAGCACCCCGGCGAGATCTACAAGAAGGGCGATGAGGTGGAGGCGGTGGTTCTCAACATCGACGTGGAGAACGAGCGGTTCAGCCTCGGCATCAAGCAGCTGCATCCGGATCCGTGGGAGACGCTCTCCGAGCGGGTCCCGGTCGGAAGCCGGATCAAGGGCAAGGTGACCAAGGTCACCGACTTCGGCGCTTTCGTGGAGATCGAGCCCGGCATCGAGGGGCTGGTCCACGTCTCCGAGCTCAAGGACGAGCGAGTGGAGAATCCGCGCGACGTCCTGCAGGAAGGGCAGGGAGTCGAGGTCAAGGTGATCGACATCAACACCCAGGATCGCAAGGTCGCGCTCTCGATGAAGGCGCTGTTGCACGAGGGCGAGGACGATTACCGCGAGTACCTTCGGCGTCAGGCGGAGGGCAGCAAGGCCCGCCTCGGCGACGTGATGGCCAATAAGCTGCGCAAGTAAGCTCGTGCCGCTGCGAGCCGAGAGTCGCTCGCGGCGGCGCCGCGCAAGATTTGCGGCCCAGTCATCGCCGGCTAATGCGAACCAAAGGTTCAAGTGCTGAGCGAAGGACTACCAGTGGTGCGCTTGACCCCTGAGCGCTTAGGATCTAATCCGTTCATCGGTCGTTCTTGTTTTCCACGGAGGAAAAAAAATGGCTCGAGAGGTCGTGATCGTCAGCGCGGCTCGCACGCCGGTCGGTTCGTTTTTAGGTTCGCTGTCGAGTTTGACTGCCCCGCAGCTCGGCGCAACTGCGATCAAGGCGGCGCTCGAGCGCGCCGGCCTGGATCCAAAAAAGGTGGACGAGGTCTTCATGGGCTGCGTCCTTCAGGCGGGCGTGGGCCAGGCGCCGGCGCGCCAGGCGGCGCTGTTCGGCGGCCTTCCGGATACGGTGCCCTGCACCACGGTGAACAAGGTGTGCGGCTCCGGGCTCAAGTCGATCGCCTCCGGCGCGCAAGCGATTGCGCTCGGGGATGCGGACCTGGTCGTCGCGGGCGGGATGGAGTCGATGAGCAATGCCCCCTACCTTTCGCACGCGCTTCGGACCGGCGCTCGCATGGGCAACGTCGAGTTCAAGGACGCGATGATTCTGGACGGACTTTGGGACGTCTACGACCAAGTCCACATGGGCAACTGCGCCGAGCTGTGCGCCGACACTTACAAGATCAGCCGGGCGACGCAGGACGAGTTCGCGGTTGAATCCACCCAGCGGGCGATCCGCGCTCAAAAGGAAGGCGCATTCAAAGCGGAGATCGTCCCGGTTCAGATTCCGCAGAAGAAAGGAGATCCGATCTCGGTGGCGGAAGACGAGGGACCGAAGAAGGCGATGCCGGAGAAGATCCCCGGGCTGAAACCCGCCTTCCGCAAGGATGGCACGGTCACCGCCGCCAACGCCTCGTCGATCAACGACGGCGCCGCAGCGGTGGTGCTGATGAGCGCCGACCGCGCCAAGGCCGAAGGCAAGACGCCGCTGGCCCGAATCATCGGGCACACCAGCGCCGCCCGCAAGCCGGCGGAGTTCACCGTGGCCCCCGCGGACGCGATCAAGAAGCTGATGGAGAAGGTGAAGATGTCCGTCAACGACGTGGATCTCTGGGAGATCAACGAGGCCTTCGCCGTGGTGGCGATCGCCAACAACCAGCTGCTGAAGCTGGACCCCGCCAAGGTGAACGTTCGCGGCGGAGCGGTCGTGCTCGGGCACCCGATCGGCGCCTCGGGCGCGCGGCTGATGGTAACTCTTCTCTATGCGATGAAGGACTTGAACAAGCGGCGCGGAGTCGCCTCGCTGTGCATCGGCGGCGGCGAGGGGATCGCGATGATGGTGGAGCGGTAGTCGAGTGGCAGGTCGGGTGAGGCTTGGCTTGCGGGCGAGGCTCGGCTCACGGGAAGGGGCCCTCAAGGGCGTTGACCGGGCGGGCCGACCCGAGCGACTCAGGGGTAGAATGAAGGTTCTATTCTACTCCTCTCGAGCCGGGGAGGGCCGATGAACAAGGTGGTGTCCACCGCCGATGAGGCGGTCCGCGACGTGAAGGACGGCGCAGTGGTGATGAGCGGAGGCTTCGGCCTCTGCGGCAATCCGGAAAATCTGATCGCTGCGCTTCACCGCAAGGGCGTCAAAGACCTCACCATCATCTCCAACAACTGCGGAACGACCGACCTCGGCCTGGGAATCCTGCTCAAGTCCAAGCAGGTCAAGAAGATGGTCGCCAGCTACGTCGGCGAGAACAAGGAGTTCGAGCGGCAATTCTTGGGCGGCGAGCTGGAGGTAGAGTTGAACCCCCAGGGGACGCTGGCGGAGCGCATTCGCGCCGGCGGTTGCGGCATCGGCGGTTTCTACACTCCGACTGGCGTGGGCACGCAGATCGCCAAAGGCAAAGAGGTACGGACGATCGATGGGCGGGAGTATGTGCTGGAGTCCCCTTTGCGCGCGGACTTTGCGATCGTCCGCGCCTTCAAGGGAGACAAGTGGGGCAATCTCGTCTTCCGCGAGACGGCGCGCAATTTCTCGCCGATGATGTGCATGGCTGCGCGCGTCACCATCGCCGAAGTCGAGCAGCTGGTGGACGTGGGCCACCTCGACCCGGATCAGGTCCACGTTCCTTCCATCTTCGTTCAGCGCGTGGTCCCCGGCCGCGATTACCAGAAGTGGATCGAGAAGCGAACCGTGCGCAAGCGGAGCTGAGATCGAGAGGACTTCTGAAATGCCCCTGACCCGAGAACAGCTGGCGCAGCGCATCGCCCAGGAGCTCAAGGACGGCTACTACGTGAATCTGGGGATCGGCATGCCCACTCTGGTGGCCAACTACATCCCACCTGGGATGGACATCCTCCTCCACTCGGAGAACGGCCTGCTCGGAATCGGACCCTGGCCGCTGGAGGGCGAAGAGGATCCGGATTTGATCAACGCCGGCAAGGAGACGGTGACCGCGGTGAAGGGCGCCGCGTATTTCGATTCCGCGGCTTCATTCGGAATGATCCGCGGCGGCCATATCGACATGGCGGTGCTGGGGGCGATGGAGGTCAGCGAGCGAGGGGACCTCGCCAACTGGATGATCCCCGGCAAGATGGTCAAAGGGATGGGCGGGGCGATGGACTTGGCGATCGGCGCGAAGAAGGTGTTCGTGATGATGGAGCACGCGACGAAGGAGGGCCGCCCCAAGATTCTCCGGCAATGCACGCTCCCGCTGACCGGCAAGCAGTGCGTTCATTACATCGCCACGGACCACGCGCTGGTCCAGGTGGTGCCCGAGGGCCTGCTCCTGCGAGAGCTCGCACCGGGTGTAAGCGTAGAACAGGTGCAATCGCTCACTGAGCCCAAGCTCAAGATCTCGCCCCAGCTCCGTGAGATGAAGGTCTGACCAGTGCTATAGTGGCGCTACGCCACGGAGGCGGAATGCCCGAGAAGGTTGAGAAACCGGATAAGGCGCGCCGCGCGAATCGGCTCCAGCACGAGCTGCTCGTCGCCTATCGGAGCGTGGATGGCTTCATCACCGACTGGGCGGTGAACATCTCGCGGGGCGGGATGTTCATCAACACTCGCAATCCGTTGGCGGTGGGCACCACCGTTCGGCTGATCATCTCTCTTCCCGACACCGCGTTTCCGTTCGATCTCACCGGCCGGGTCACCCGGGTGGCCGAGTTCAACAATCCCTCTAACCAGGTGCCGGGAATGGGGATCGAGTTCGTCGGCGTGGACGACGAGAAGCGCGCGCGCATCGAGCGCTTCGTCGAACGGCTTCGCAAGGAGCTGCCCGACGCGCAGCCTCGCCCGAAACATTGAGGGCGAAAGACATCGCCCAAGCTTAAGAAAGCGGCGATGCCCACCCGTCTCGAGTCGAATCGACGTCGAAATGCCGCGGTCTTCCCGGCCTCGGAGGTCCGCATCGAGGTTTCAATCGATCGCCTGTCCAAGTCGGGCGAGGGCGTCGGCAAGCACCAAGGTCGGTCGCTGTTCGTGGACGGAGCGCTCCCGGGCGAGCGGGTGCTGGTCGAAGTGGAGGCCGCCGGCAAGTTGCTGCGCGGTCGTCTGCTCGAAGTGCGCGCTCCCAGTCCGGACCGCCGTCCTTCCTCCTGTGCGCTGAGCGAGCGATGCGGAGGCTGCGATTGGCTTCACCTTCGCGAACCGGCTCAGCGCGAGGCGAAGCTGGAGATCATCCTCTCGGCGCTGGAGCACCTGGCGGGCATCGCTCGAACCGAGCTCGCCGTACTGCCCTCGCGCAGATGCGAAAGGCAGATGGGATACCGGCGGCGCGCGGTGATGCAACTGCGCGGCGGCCGGCTCTGCTTCCACGGTCGCCGAAGCCACGATTGCGTTCCGATTCAAAGCTGTCCCGCGATGGTGCCCCGGCTCTCCGAGTTGTTGGGACCTCTGGGATCGAAGCTGGCCAAGCTCGAACGGGATGCGAAAGCGGTCCATCTTTTGTCCGCCGGCGACGAGGCATCCTTCGCGGTGCTCCTCGCATCCCCGGTGCGCCCCGCGCAGCTGGAGATCTGTGCGCGCGCGGTGCGCGATCTTCGCCTTCGAGGAGCGGTGCTGGTTCCACCGGAGGGCCGTCCGCAGATCATCGGCGATCCGACCTTGCCGGACGCGGCGGAGCAGGGGTCTGCACCGTTGCTGATGCGGCCCGACGCGTTCGCCCAAGCCAATGCAGAAGCGAACGCCGCTTTGCGGCGAAGCGTCGTCGAGCGGCTGGCGGCGCGCCCGCGCGAGCGGATCCTCGAGCTGTACTGCGGAAATGGGAATTTGACTTTCGCCATCGCCGCGGCCGGCGCCGAGGTGGTGGCGGTCGATTCCGCGGCCTCTTCATTGGAGCTCGCGCGCCGCTGCGCCGGCTCTGCGTCCGGCCGGATTCGATTCGTCCAGGGCGAGGCGATTCGAGTCGCGGAAGCGCTCGCCGCGGAGGGGCCGCGCTTCGACGCATTGGTGGTAGACCCGCCGCGCAAGGGAGCGCCGGCGATTGGAAGCTTACCCGAGCGGCTCGGCTGCAGCCGCGTGGTGTACGTATCCTGCGATCCGGCGGCTCTGGCTCGCGATGCACGGCAACTGCGCGAGACGGGTTTCGAGCCGATTGCGCTCCAGTTGATCGACATGTTTCCACAGACGCGCCACGCCGAGGCGCTGATGAGCTTCGCTCGACAAGGGTCGCTTTAAGTGGCGCAAGATCGCGGCTGCGAGGCGCGGCGTGTTCAAGCCGGCACGGATGGGCGAAGATGGTCCCGATGGATGCCCGCGTGGTCGAGTTCGCCGAGGTGCTTCGCCAAAACGGCGTTCGCGTCAGCACTGCCGAGGTGCAGGACGCCGCCCGGGCGGCGAGCGAAGTCGGGCTGGAGAGCAAAGAGCTGTTTCGCTCTGCCCTCCGCACCGCGCTGATCAAGCGCGAATCGGATCTCGAGACCTTTGGCCGTGCCTTCGATTTCTTTTTCAGCGGGGCGGCAAAAACGTTCGAGTCGCTCGACGCGGCGCTCTTAGAGCAGCTTAAGGCCGAAGGTATCCTCGACGACGAAGAGCTGGGCAAGGTCGCCGAGGCGCTGAGCCGCCTGTTGAGTCAACTGTCTCCACTGGCGCAGGCGGCTTTGGCCGCGGATCGCGCCCAATTGGCGCAGCTGTTTCGCGCGGCCACGCTGCAGCTGGACTTTTCTCGCCTGGAAACTACGCTCCAAGCCGGATTCTACTCCCGCCGGCTGGTCGCCGCCGCCGGCGGCGAGCGCGCCAGGGGGGATCTGGCTGCGCTGGAAGCGGAGCTCGCCGCGCGAGGCCTGACCGCTCAGGGGCTGGAGGTCTTTTCCAGGCAGCTGTCCCAGGCGATGCGCAGGGTCGAGGAGGCGGCGCGCCGCGAGGTGGACCGGCAAGTCAGCTCGCGGCTTCGCCGCAGCGCGGGGGGGTTGCCGGATCGACCCTTCCAGGCGCTGTCGCGAGCCGAAATCGAGCTGGCGCAGACCGCGGTCCGCCGGCTAGCGGAGAAGCTCAAGAGCCGGTTGCTCCTCAAGCGTCACTCGCGGCGCAAAGGCGCGCTCAACGTGCGGCGCACGCTGCGCAAGAACCTGTCCTGGGGCGCGGTGCCGATGGCGCCGCAGTTTCGCGCCCGACGCCCCGAGCGCCCGGAGCTTGTCGTGCTCTGCGACGTCTCGGATTCGGTCCGCAGCACCTCGCGGATGATGCTGCTGTTCATGTACACCCTGCAGTCGCTCTTCGCGCGGGTTCGCTCCTTCGTCTTCGTCTCTGATCTCGGCGAGGTGACGCGCTACTTCAAGGAGGTGGAAGTGGAGGAGGCGATCGACCTGGCGACGGCCGGACGGGCGATCTCGCTGCATGCGAACTCGAATTACGGCCGGGCCCTTGCTGCCTTCGCCCGCGATCAACTGCCCTCGGTGACGCGCCGGACGACGGTGATGATCATCGGCGATGGAAGGAACAACTACAATCCGAGCAGCACCTGGGCGCTCAAGGAAATCAAGCGCCGGTGCAAACGTTTGATCTGGATTTGCTCCGAGGACCGGCGCAGCTGGGGCTTCGGCGACAGCGAAATGCTCAGATACGAGAGCTGCTGCGATCAGGTCGCGGTGG
The DNA here is from genome assembly GCA_035262305.1 of Myxococcaceae bacterium. Classification (GTDB taxonomy): domain Bacteria; phylum Myxococcota; class Myxococcia; order Myxococcales; family Myxococcaceae; genus DATFTC01. The sequence goes on from DATFTC010000338.1 coordinate 25,417, forward strand.
TCCAGACCTTGGGCGATCTGGCGCGCGTGGCGGAGCAGCTGATGCCGGCTTAAGCCGCTCTTCTCTGGATGGTCGGCGTGCGATAAACAAGCTCGATCGCCATGAAGCGATACTTCGTTCACACCTTCGGTTGCCAGATGAACGTCAACGACTCGCTGCGGATGGGCGAAGTTCTGGCCGGGCTGAGCTACGCGCCGACATTGAGCTGTGAGGATGCAGATCTGATCATCCTCAACACCTGCGCGGTGCGCGAAAAAGCGGAGGAGAAGATGATTTCTGCGCTCGGCCGCTACCGCGCGGTGAAGATGGCGCGCCAAGCGCTGATCGGCGTCGCGGGCTGCGTCGCGCAGCAGGAGAAGGCCAAGCTCTTGCGCCGAGCGCCATTCGTGGACTTCGTCTTCGGCCCCGACGCGATCGGCAAGCTTGCGGACATCCTGTCGCGGGTCGAGGCCCGCAGGGAAAAGGTCGTGGAAACGGCGTTTATCGACTCGGAGCACTACGTGTTCCCGCGCGCCGATCCCCAGACTTCCCGCGGAAGGGTCACCGAATTCGTGACGGTGATGAAAGGCTGCGACAACGTCTGCTCGTTTTGCGTGGTGCCGCACACGCGAGGCCGCGAGGTGAGCCGGCCCTTCGAGCAGGTGCTGGCGGAGATCGCTGACCTTGCCTCGGTGGGTGTTCGAGAGGTGACGCTGATTGGCCAGAACGTGAACTCCTATCGGGGCGGCATCTCCTTCGCGCAGCTGCTGCTCCGCGCAGCGAAAGTCGTGGGCATCGAGCGGGTTCGCTTCACCACCAGCCATCCGCACGACCTCTCCGACGAGTTGATCGACGCCTTCCGCATCCAGCCGCGCATCGCCCCTCACTTCCATCTGCCGGTGCAATCCGGCAGCGATCGGATTCTGCGCCGGATGCGGCGCGACTATACGGTGCGCGAATACCTTGAACGGCTCGACGCGCTGCGAAAGGCCCGGGCGGGAATCGCCATCACCACCGACATCATCGTCGGCTTCCCCAGCGAGGCGGAGGAGGACTTTCAACGCACCCTGGAGCTGACCGAGCGCGTGCGCTTTGAGAATCAATTTTCGTTCATCTTCTCGCCTAGGCCGAGGACCGCCGCCGGCCTGCACGAGGAGGAGTGGGGCGCGGTGCCGCGCGAGGTGAAGATCGAGCGCCTGGAGCGCTTGCAACTGATCCAGCGGCGGATCAGCGGGGAGATCATGGCGACTCAGGTGGGCGGCGAGGTGGAGGTGCTGGTGGAGGGCGCCTCGAAGTTCAATCCCGATCGGCGCTTCGGCCGAACCGCGGAGAATCGCTCGGTCAACTTCGACGGCACCGCGGCCGCTGGGTCGCTGGTGCGCGTGGCGATCGAGAGAAGCTCGCCCAATGCATTGGGAGGTACGGAAGTCAACGGCGAAGACGCGGGCACGCGCGCGCTCGCGTGGGATGGCGTTAGCCGGCGGGCCCCCGGCTGACTGCGCCCACTGCAGCTGACCGCACGGAGGTCGTCATGATAAAACTCCCGGATGGCCCCTGTGGCGGCGCTTCGAGCCTGTCCGCTGTTCAAGGACTTCACCCACACCGGTCTTCAAATCATCGCCGGGATCGCCGCCGAGCGAAGCTATCCCAAGGGCGCTACGCTCTTCGTCGAAAACATGACCGCGGATTCGATGCTCGTTCTTTCGAGCGGAAAGGTGAGGCTCACTGCGACCAACGCGGCCGGCGAGCAGGTGTCGATCGGCGAGCTGGGGGCGGGGGATTGCCTGGGCGAGCTGTCCCTCATCCGCCAAGGGCAACGCCTGTGCACCGCCACCGCGCTGCTCGAAGTGAGCGCCGTCGAGATCAGCCACGCGGACTTTCACAAGTTGTTCGCGCAAAAGCCGCAGGCGTGCATGAAGCTGTTGTTGGGGGTTGTCTCGCTTTTCGCAATGAAGGTGACCGACAGCCGGGACGCCTTCAAAGCGCTGCTGGCGAAGCGGTGAGCCAAGCAACTGCCCGTTTCTTGCAAGGCCACCATGTTCCATGGCATCTCGCCCTGGCGTGGGTGCAAGCTGCCGCTCAGCTTAAGGGTCGGTAAACGCTTTGGAGCAGTTCCTAACAGATGTATTGATGCACACGGAGGGGTTGGCCGCCTACGCGATCATCTTCGGCGTCCTGGTCGCCTGCGGTCTGGGAATCCCGCTTCCGGAGGACATCTCGCTCGTCACCGGCGGCTTCCTCGCCTACCTGGGCGTGGCCGACCTGCCCGTGATGATGGCGGTGGGCTTCGTCGGAATCTTGTGCGGCGACACCATCATCTTCTTCGCCGGGCGGCGCATTGGGACCCAGGTAGGTCGAGGGAAGGGTTTCTTCGCCCGAGTCGTCACCCCGGAGAAGCGGCTCAAGGTCGAAGAGCTTTTCGCTCGGCATGGCGAGAAGATCGTGATGGTGGCGCGCTTTCTGCCCGGTGTGAGAGCGGTCACCTATTTCACTGCGGGCTCGGCGCGGATGAAGTACTCGCGGTTCATCTTGTGGGACGGAATCGCTGCGCTTGGGTCGGCGCCGCTCTTCGTCTACCTCGGTTACCGGTTTGGAGACGAGCTGGAGCGCCTGGTGCGCGCGGTCAGGCGGGGCGAGTCTGCCGCGATCGTCGGCTTGCTGGTCGTCGCCGTCGCGTTCTTCATCCTTCGGCGCCGTCGAGCTGCTGCGCAGCGCAAGGCGGAGCTTCTTCGCGGGCGCGCGGAGCTGACCAACGGCGCAGCCAAGGTCGATGAGGTGGTGCGCGCTTCGCTGGGGTCGGCCGCCGAGGAGCCGACGCCGACGCCTGACAAGCCTCTGGGGTCGCGCACCCCGGTCTAATCGAGGCGACGGCAGTCGACAGTCGAAAGTTCAAAGTGCGAAGGCCTCGCTGAGATGCTGCTTCGCCGAAACTGTCCGTCGTTACCCAGTCGGACGAGCTGACGGCTGCGGCAGAACGCCCGTGCGCAGAACCGAGAGCGTTGGGCGCAACCGCTCATAGAATCAGGAATCCCACTTGTGTGCAACGGTTGAGCCGGCGCAGCGAACGACGTATTTTCGCCGGCCATTCACGCGGGTGCTGCTTAAGGGAGCAAACATGTTGAGTCCGGATCTTCGGCTGGCACTGACGTTTGACGACGTCCTTCTGGTGCCGGCAGAAAGCGAGGTCCTGCCCCGACAAGTCGATCTGCAGACGAGATTGACCCGCCTGGTGCGACTGCGCATTCCGCTTCTGTCTGCGGCGATGGACACCGTTACCGAGGGGCGCGCGGCGATCGCGATGGCCCAGGAGGGCGGCATCGGCGTGGTGCACAAGAGCATGTCGCCGGCCCAGCAGGCGCTGGAAGTTTCCAAGGTCAAAAAATACGAGAGCGGGATCGTCCTCGACCCGGTGACGATCGAGCCGAGCGCGCCGCTGCACCGAGCGGTGGAGCTGATGCGCCAACACGGGATTTCCGGAATCCCGGTCACGCGGGCGGGCAGGCTGTTGGGGATCATCACCAGCCGCGACGTGCGGTTCGAGCGCGACCTGGACCAGCGCGTCGAGGACGTGATGACGCGCAAGCTGATCACCGCTCGGGAGGGGATCTCCGAGGCGGAGGCCACCGAGCTGTTGCACAAAAACAGGATCGAAAAGCTGTTGGTGGTCAACGAGCAATTCGAGCTGCGCGGGCTGATCACCATCAAGGACATCGAAAAAACGCGCGCGCATCCGGACGCCGCCAAGGATCAAAAGGGGCGGCTCTTGTGCGCCGCCGCGGTGGGCGTTTCGCCGGACCGCGAAGAGCGGGTGGAAGCCTTGGTGAAGAGCGGATGCGATGTCGTGGTGATCGACACTGCACACGGGCATTCGCGCGGGGTGGTGGAAGCGGTGAAGGAAACGAAGAGGCGCTATCCCAACCTGCAGCTGATCGCCGGCAACGTGGGCACCGCCGAGGGGACGCGGGCGCTGATCCAGGCTGGCGCGGACGCGGTGAAAGTTGGCATTGGGCCCGGCTCGATCTGCACCACTCGGGTGATCGCCGGAGTGGGCGTCCCTCAGCTCACCGCGGTGGACGAATGCGCGCGCGAGGCGGATCGGCACAGCGTGCCGGTAATCTCCGACGGCGGAATCAAGTATTCGGGCGACGCGGTGAAAGCGCTGGCGGCAGGCGCCAGCTCGGTGATGATCGGCTCGCTGTTTGCCGGCACCGAAGAAGCCCCGGGTGAAGTGATCTACTACCAGGGCCGCGCATACAAGAGCTACCGCGGGATGGGATCGATCTCCGCGATGAAAAGCGGCGCGCGGGACCGTTACTTTCAGGTGGACGCCCTGGACGAGAAGCTCGTTCCCGAGGGAATCGAGGGCCGGGTGCCGTACAAGGGCTCGCTGGCGATGAACGTCTTTCAGGTGCTGGGCGGGATCCGGAGCGGAATGGGATACCTGGGAGCCGCCAACATCGAGGAGCTTAAACGCAAGGCGAAATTCATCCGGATCACCGCTGCCGGCCTGAAGGAGAGCCACGTGCACGACGTGATCATCACCGAGGAAGCTCCGAACTACCGGGTGGAATAAGCGAGTCGCACAGGCGGAGGCTGACGACAGCCCGATGGACATCCACGCAGAGAAGATCCTGATCCTCGATTTCGGCGGGCAGTACACGCAGCTGATCGCCCGCCGGGTGCGGGAGCTGGGCGTGTACTGCGAGATCCAGCCGCCCGATTTTTCCGCGCAGCAGATCCGCGCTTTCGCGCCGAAGGGGATCGTCCTTTCCGGCGGGCCAGCGTCGGTCGAAGAGCCTGGCGCGCCGCGGTGCGACCCGCTGGTTTTCCAGCTCGGCGTCCCGGTGCTTGGGATCTGCTACGGCTTGCAACTGCTCACCAAGATGTTGGGCGGAAGAGTGGATCGCTCCGCCCGGCGCGAGTTTGGACCGGCGGACATCGAGGTGCTGGTGCCGCGCGGCATCTTCTCCTCGTTCCGCTCGGGCGAAACGCTGCGGGTTTGGATGAACCACGGCGATCGGGTGGAGGCGCTGCCCGATGGCTTCCAGGCGATCGCCCGCAGCTCCAATTCGCCGTTCGCCGCCGCGGCGCACGAATCCAAGCCGCTCTACGGTGTGCAGTTCCATCCGGAGGTCGTCCACACCCCGCAGGGACGGCAGATGCTCAAGTCGTTCCTCTTCGCCGACTGCAAGGTGAGCGGCAGCTGGTCGATGCACGGATTCGCCCGAGAGGCCGAGCAGGTCATCCGGCGCCAGGTCGAGAGCGGCCGGGTGGTGTGCGCGCTCTCCGGCGGCGTGGACAGCTCGGTGACGGCGATGCTCGTCCACCGGGCGGTCGGCGATCGGCTGCAGTGCATCTTCGTCGACAACGGTCTGCTTCGCGCGGGCGAGCGGCAGCAGGTGGAGGAGCTGTTCCGCAATCGCTTCCACGTGCCGTTAAAGACGGTAGACGCGCGGCAGCGATTTTTGGGCAAGCTCAAGGGAGTGGTGGATCCGGAGCAGAAGCGGAAGATCATCGGCCGAGAGTTCATCGCCGTCTTCGAGGAGGCGGCGAGCGAATTCCAGGATGCCCGATACCTGGCGCAAGGAACGCTGTATCCCGACGTGATCGAATCCGTATCCTTCAAGGGCCCGAGCGCCACCATCAAGAGCCATCACAACGTGGGCGGCCTGCCGGAGGTGATGAAGCTCAAGCTGGTGGAGCCTTTGCGCGAGCTGTTCAAGGATGAGGTGCGCGCGCTTGGACGCGAGCTCGGTTTGCCCGACGAGCTGCTCTATCGGCATCCATTTCCCGGTCCGGGGCTCGCGATTCGAGTGATCGGCGAGGTGACCGAGCCCCGGCTCGATCTATTGCGACAGGCGGATGCGATTATTCAAGAAGAGATCCGCGCCGCGAAGCTCTACCGGGATCTGTGGCAGGCGTTCGCGGTTCTGCTGCCTGTGCAGAGCGTCGGGGTGATGGGCGACGACCGGACGTACGACTTCGCGGCGGTGCTGCGCGCAGTGACCAGCGTCGACGGAATGACCGCCGACTGGGCGCGGCTGCCGAGCGAAGTCTTAGAGCGGATCTCCACCCGCGTCACCAACGAAGTGCGCGGGATCAACCGGATGGTTTACGACATCTCGTCGAAGCCGCCGGCGACGATCGAATGGGAGTAGGCGCTCGGCGCTGGACGGTAAAGGGGCGCTTCGCACCAGTCGTGGCAATGGCAAACGCTTGACATCCCGATAGGGGAGTGCGGCGGCGCTGACTGAGCCCGTCGACCGATGTGCGCCCGGCAGGGACAGAACACAGTGGGCTCGCTGGGCACAGTTTCCATGGCGGGCGCGATTGCTCACTGGATCCCAGCATGAACGCTTCCCCACAGCACGTTTCCCAACCCGACCCCGCCGGAGTTTTTGGAGATTCCAAACGGGCTCGACCTGCGTGGCCCAGCCGTCGGCGCCTGGGCCGTCCGCGGCGCCAACAGTTCGAGAATTGATTCTTCCGAAACCGGCTCACAGGGGCGCGAACCGCATAGCAGTTCGGCGGGCACCCCTTTCGACTTTCAGCTGTCGACTTTCGACCGCTGTTCTGACTTTCGACCGCTACCCCCCCCGACTCCACTTGACGCCCCTACTTGCCCCCCGAGCCCTGCTGTGACCGGAGCTCCTCGATGATCCTGTTCGCGCCGTAGATCTTTCCCAGCGCCTCGATCAGCGCTGCGCTGTGCACCGCCACGGTGCGGTTCAGCGCCGGGTCAAACCCGTACTCGCCGCCCAGCGAATGAATGTTGCCGTCGAAGACCAGGCCGATGATCTCGCCGTTCTTGTTGACCATCGGCGAGCCCGAGTTTCCACCGATGATGTCGTTGTCGGTGCAGAAGTTCATCGGCGTCCCGAGGTTCAGCTTCGACTTCGCCGCCAGCCAGCTGGCCGGCAGCGCGAACGGCTCCCGGCCGGTGTTCCGCTCGAAAGCTCCCGCCATGGTGGTGATGGGGTTGACCGGCTTTCCATTTTCGATCCAGCCCTTCACCTGTCCGTACGAAACGCGGGCGGTGAAGGTGGCGTCGGGATAGTTGCTGGTGCCGTAGATTTCGAAGTTCGCCTTGGCGATCAGCTCCTGATTCTTCTTCTCCACGGACTCGATGTCGTCCTCGTAGTGCTTGCGAATTGCGCGTGCGTCGGGGTCGATCTTTCGAGCGAGCTGGATCATCGGATCATTCGAGGCATCCACCGCCTTCTTGCCGCCCTCGAAGAGCGCCTTGCGCAGCTTCACATCCTTGAGCTGAGTGCCTTTGACCAGCGAGGTGGCGATCTCCTTCGGTGAATCCTTGCCAAGGACCTTGCGGACCGCCGGGTCGTCCGGTCCGAGCATCTCGCGCAGCTTGGTCAAGGAGAATGCGAGGGTGGCGATCTCGAGATCGTCATAGATCGGCGCCGAGGAGAACAACCGCTGCTTTACCGCGGGCATGGCCGAGTCCGCGTACTCGCGCAGGCGCTTCTCGTTCGGCTTGGGCAGCTCTTCGCTGGTTCGCACCAGCGTCTTGGCGATGCTGAACAGCTGGGATTGGAATCCGGCGCCCTGCTCCAGATAGACGAGTGGCCTTCGGATGTTCTTGAGATCGACTTCTGCTTTCGCGATCGCGTCCCAGGCGCTGCCGTAGGTGCGCTTCTTCGCCGGGTCGAGGTTGATCTTCGAGCGGAATGCCTGCTCCGCCGCGACCTTGGAAGCAAAGAACGCCTTGTCCAGCAGGGACTGATATCGCCCGAAGAGCCCCTTCAAAGAATTCTCGGTGCCGAAGAGCAGTGGGCTGGAGATGCGCTTGAATTCGGGGCCCCGATCCGCGAAGTCGGTGAGAAGGCCTCGAAGCTCGGCAAGCCGGAGCAAGTTCGCCGGTAACGCTACGTCTCGCTGGTACTCGAGCTGGGCCACCGTGTTCAGCCGGCTGGTGCCGCCCGGATTGCCAGAGACGAAGGCGAGGTCGCCGTCCCGAGCGCCCTCGGGCGACCACTTGAAGTAGTGCTCGGTCTTCGCCGGTCGGTCGCCTTCGTAGATGCGCAGGAAGGAGACGTCGAGATCGTACCGGGGAAAGTTAAAGTTATCCGGGTCGCCGCCGAAGAAGGCAATCGCGAACTCCGGCGCAAACACCAGGCGCACGTCCTGGAAGCGGCGGTACTTGTACAAGTTGAAAATGCCGTTGTGGTAGAGCGAAACGACGTCGCAGCGGACGTCGTCCGAGGTGGCACACTCCTTTTCGATCTTCGACATCTCCGCCTTGAGGGCGTCGTTGTACTGTTTGCCTTCGAGCCCCTTGAGCGCGGCGCGAACCCGATCGGTAACGTCGGTGATCTGCGTCAGCTGGTTCGCTTCCAGCACCGGGCATTTGACTTCTTCCTTCTCCGTGCGAGCGAAAAACCCGCTGGCGACGTAGTCCTTTTGCGCGTTCGAAAGCTGCTCGATGCATTGGTGGGCGCAGTGGTGATTGGTCATCACCAGGCCGTTGGGTGAAACCAAGCTGGCGGAGCAACCTTGGGCGAGCCGCAGCGACGACAGCCGCACGTGATCGAGCCACTGCTGCGTAGATTCGAATCCGTACTTCTGCTTTACCTTGTCGGATGGGAAGTTGTTGTACGTCCACATTCCTTCGTCGGCATGGGCGATGGAGGATGCAAGGATGAGGGCGGCGATTGCCGGCGATGCTTTCAAAATCGACTCCTTTCGGGATTTCGTGGCTGGGTTCTGAGCGATTAGCCAAGCTCCGTCAAGCGCGCCAGCCGAAATTTGTCCCGCTTATGGCAATGCCTACAGCGGCGGGGCTTCGGACGCCGAGCGCCCCGAAACGTCCGCCAACGGCAGAGTGAAGATGAACGTGGCGCCCTCTCCGGGGCAGCTCTCCACCCGCATACTTCCCCCGTGGGCTTCGACGATCCCCCGGGCGATGAACAGCCCCAGCCCGACGCCGCCCTTGCTGTGCCTGCGCCAATACCGCTCGAAAATGTGCGGGAGATCCCCTTCCGCGATCCCCCGCCCCTGGTCGACGATCTCGAATTGGACCTCGCCGTTAAATGGGCGCGCTCGCACCAGAACGCGGCCGCCTGAGGGGCTGAACTTGATTCCATTGCTGAGGAGGTTGATCAAGATTTGATTCACGCGCTCCGAGTCCCCCTGGATGAACAGTCCCTCGGGCACGTCCGTCTCCAAGCGGATCGAGCTTTCCGCCGCCTCGGAGCTCATCAGCGCGATCGCTTCCTTCGCCACCTGGTACACGCTCAACGGCTCCGAAGCGACCTCCAGCGTTCCGCTCTCGATCTGCGACGAGTTGAGCAGGTCGCCGATCAGGCGCTTCATCCAAACCGCCGCCCGTTCGATCAACTCGAGCTGTCGCCGTCCGGGCTGTTCCCCGATCGGCACCATGGAGAGCAACAATTGTGCATTCCAGGCAATGCTGGCGATTCCACCTCGCAGATCATGAGAGATCAGTGCCATCGCTTCGTCTCTCGCCTGCGTGGCGCGCCGCGTCTGCTCGAACAGGTGAGCATTGTCGATCGCCAGCGCGGCGCGCCGGACGAAGACTTCCGCCAGCCTCAGCTCGGTCGGGGTGAGGGGAGGCTCCTTGGCGTGGCGGCCGAGAAGCAGCACGCCGAAGTTCCGGCCCCGAGCATGCAGCGAAAGCACGGCCAGCGACTCAATTCCGAGCTGCTGAATCCAGAGCGCGCGCGTCAGCTGCGACCCCAAGGGGTTCATCGTTTGAAGGGTGTCGAGGAGCAACGACTCTCCTGTCCTCACCACCTGCGATACCTTCTCGGCGACTCCGGGCAGCAGCGTGAATCCCTGCTTGATCTCGGCCAATATCCGGTCCGGGTAATGCTCGACTGCGGCGGCGCCTGTCAGGTTCACCGATTCGCCCTCTTCAGTGATCTGCGCGATGCAAATGGACCCGAATTGGCGCACTGCCAGTTGGGCGACCAGATCCAGCGAGCGCTGCACATCCAGCGTTTCGCTGAGGGGAATTCCGGTGTCCACCAAGAATTGCAGAGCCGCCTCGGCGCGCTTTCTGAGCGTCACGTCGGTGAGTGCAGTGCGGAAGATGAGCCGCCGCGCCGCGGATATCATCGCCGGCATCGTCACCATTTCCACGGTGATCGGCGGTCCCCCTCGAACACCCAGGCGCAGCTCGCTCACGGTGCGTTGCCCGCTGTGGATGCAGTTCTTTAGGTGCGCCCAGAAGACGGCGGGTTCCCAAATCGCCGCGACAGCCACGAAGGACCGGCCGATCAGCCTCTCTCTCTCGCGACCGAGCAGGGTGCAGGCAGACAAATTGAGCTCGACGATTTGACCGTCCGAATCCAGCGTCAGATAGGCGACCGGAGCGAAGTCGTAGAGCTCGGCGTAGCGTGCGCGAGACTCCTCCAAACTGGCTTGAGCATCGCGCAACTCGCGATTCTGCACCTCCAGCTCGAGCTGGTGCACCTGCAGCTCGTGAATCAACTTCTCCGTCGGCGCGCTCTGCTCGGCGTTTCCCTCCGCGCCCGGATGCCGCTCCCGCATCCGCTGCATCATCGTGGTCAGCTCGTCGAGGGACCGATTGGAGTCGTTCGCCATCGAGCGCTCCTTCAGTGCTTTTCTCGCGTCGCCTTCGCTTGAGGAGCCACCCTGAACTCGATCAGCGCTCCTCGGATGGCGTGCTCCAGCGTTTTATACGGCATAATCCGCATGCTGTACGAAACACCGTCCCCGCCTTTCACCTCGAGCTCTTTGGGATTGATCGAATTGATCACCTCTGCTACCAGCGGCTCAAGGTTAGGAGTATTGAGCAGCGCCCGTAGATGACCGATGGGTCTACCCACGTCTTCTGGCATCAACCCCAAAAACTCCTCTGCAGCTTTCGAGAAGCGGCGGATCCGCATGTCCATTCCCACGATGAGAACTGGCACCCGGACGGCGAGGAAAACGTTCTGCAGGTCATCGTTGCTGCGCGAGAGCTCGGACATCCGGTTTTGCAGCTCCTCGTTGACCGTGGCCAATTCCTCGTTGGTGGATTGCAGCTCCTCTTTCGAGGTCTCCAGCTCCTCGTTGGTGGATTGCAGCTCCTCGTTGGACGACTGCAATTCTTCGTTGGAGCTCTTCAGCTCCTCGTTGGATGTCTCGAGCTCCTCGATCACCGACTGAAGGTATTCCTTGGTGCTGGACAGCTCGCGCTCCAGTTGCAGCACTTGTGGATCGTCGGACTCTTCCACCTCGGTCTGCTCCGCTTGCGGCGCTAGTAGCCCGGGCGCCGTCTCGCGGAACAGGACCAGCAACGACTTCCCCCGCGCCCCGGAGTCGTGAAGCGGCAGCGCGTCGATCATCACCATGCTCAGCTCACTTCCTTGCCGAAGGGGGATCTTCGCCGAGCTGGTCGGCAAGTCTTCGGTGAGCGCGCGGTGGATGGTGCCCCGCAGCTCGACCAAGAGCTCGGTGCGCGCGAGCTTTAGGACGTTCAAGGTTGCGGCGCCGGGCGTTGGATCGAGGTAGGGACCCAACTTCCCTCGAAACTGCAGAACCTCCAGCGACTCGTTGATCACCACTCCGGGCGGAGCGTACCGTTCGATCACCTTGCGATCGGCGATTTGCTGGACGCTCATCAGCGGCCGATGCGTGCCCGGCCGCATTCGATCCGCTTCCAACGTGGTGGAGACGGATTCAAAAACCATGTCGAACACCGCCGCGGGCGGGGCGCTCTTCTTGGCGTAGATCTTCAGCTTGCGGTCGAGCAGCGAGAACAAGTCCGCCGCATCCCCGACCGATTCCGACGTGCCCAGGGCCAAAAAGCCGTCCGGGTTGAGCGCGTAATGGAAGATGCGGAGCACCTTTCTCTGCAGCTGCGGCTGCATGTAGATGAGCACGTTTCGGCAGCAGATCAGATCCAGTCGCGAAAACGGGGGATCCTTCCCCAGGTTATGGGTGGCGAAGATCACCATGTCCCGGATGTTTCGACTGATCTGGTACTCGCGATCGGTGCGTGAAAAGAAACGCTGCAAGCGCTCCGCCGAGACGTCCAGCTCGATGCTCTTGGGGTACACTCCGTGGCGCGCGGTGCGGATTGCGTCGTCGTCCAGGTCGGTGCCGAAGAGCTGTATCTGGTGGCTCGACGCTTTGTCCCCGAGGTATTCCAGCAAGCAGATCGCCAGCGAGTAAGTTTCCTCGCCGGAGGAACACCCGGCGGACCAGATCCGGATCGGCTGCTCTTGGGACCGGTGCTCGAACATCCGGGGGAAGACAGTCTTTTTCAGCTCCTCGAAGATCTCCCGGTCCCTGAAGAAGTTGGTGACCCCGATCAAGATGTCGCGGTAGAGAATGTCGAGCTCCGCGGGACTCGCCTCTGCATACCGCAGGTAATCTTCGATCCTTTCCAGTCGGTGGAGCGCCATCCGCCGCTCGATCCGTCGCTCGATGGTGCTGTGCTTGTATAGAGTGAAGTCGACTCCCACGGTCTTGCGCAGCAGCGCGAGCAATTTCTGCAGCGCTTCGAAGTTTGCCTTGCGCGGCGGGCGGACCTTGGCCAGGTAGGGATGCGAGCTAATCCGCATCAGCTCGTCGGCGATCTCGCCCGGCGTCAGGCAGAAGTCGGCGCTTCCCGAATCCAGAGCGCTCTGCGGCATGCCGGGTTGAATCGCCGTTCCAGGATCCTGGACGAAGGTGATTCCGCCCTCCGCTTTGATCGCCTTTAAGCCCAACGTCCCATCGCTGCCACCGCCGGAAAGCACCACGCCGATCGACCCGGTCCCCTGATCCGCGGCCAGCGAGCGCAGAAACTGATCGATCACATGGCGCCGCGGCCCCGGGCTCGCAGGCAGCGGCCTCAGGCGCAACACTCCGTCTTCGATCTCCACCTCCGCGTTGGGCGGCAGGACGTACACGCCGTTCTTCACTACTTTTGTTCCGTCAACGGCGGTGAGGACGTGCATGCGCGTGGAGCGCGCCAAAAGATTGGTCAGCCGACTTTCGTGATCCGGGGAGAGATGCTGGACGACCACGAAGGCCAAGCTGTCCAAGGAAATGCGCTTAAAGAGCGCTTCGAGAGCTTCGAGCCCCCCGGCCGAGGCGCCCACGCCGACGACCGGGAACTCGAGGACACCCGATTCTGGAGCCGCCTTCGGCGCCGGCTCCCCTTGACTGTCACCACCCGACGGGCCTGCAGGGGGTTGTTGCCCAAGAGCACCGTCCGTTTCTGGACCTCGCATCTCCTCGTCACGGTTCATTGGATCGCTCCGCAGCGCATGTACGCGCTGTGTCTCTGAAGTGTCAAGGTTCGCAGCTTCTGGGGGGTCGGAACGGTTTGGCGGCCGAGCGATGGCTGGGGTGCCTCGTGGTGGAGCCATGTCCCGTGCGCCCCCAGGAACAGTGCGCAGATTCTCTAAAGGCTCGGAAAGGAAGGCCTGAATGCTCTACGACATCATCGCAATCGGCGGCTCATCGGGGGCGATCGAAGCTCTGCAGCAGGTGATGGCCGAGCTTCCAGCAAACCTCCCCGCTGCTGTTTTTGTGGTGGTTCACACAGCGCCGGACCGCCCGAGCCGTCTGCCCGAGGTACTGGCTCGCTACGCATCCATCGAAGCCTCCAATGCGCTCCACGGCGAACAGATCCGGACCGGCCACGTCTACCTTGCTCCAAGCGACAACCATCTGTCACTGGAGCGCGACTACCTTCGCGTGGTTCGAGGCCCGCGCGAAAATGGGCAGCGACCCGCGATCAACGCACTGTTTCGTTCGGCCGCCCGCGGATTTGGCCCTCGTGTCATCGGGGTGCTGCTGTCGGGTCAGCTCGACTGCGGCACCGCCGGCCTGCTTGCGATTCACGCTCGCGGCGGCTTGACGCTCGTCCAAGATCCCTCCGAGGCCTCGTTCCCGGAAATGCCGAGCAACGCCCTTCGGCACGTTCAGATCGATCACGTCTTGTCGGCCAAAGAGATCGGCGCCTTTCTCACGCGGCTCGCTGGCACTCGCGTCCCGCATGCACGGCTCAACGAGGCGGCGCAGGGCGTCCAGGCGCTTAAACCGCGATCCAAGGTTCAAGAGCAAGCCGGGGAATCGATACAGGAGGAAAGTCCCGGTCATGGAATTCCGGGATTCGGCCGGAATCCTCGGCTTTCGCCCGTGACCTGTCCGGAGTGCCACGGAACGATGGTTGAGTCCGAGGACCAGGAACTCCTTCGCTTCAGGTGCCATGTCGGCCACGCTTTTTCGATCGATGGCCTCGCGGCGGAGCAGGAGCACGCAGTTGAAGCCGCCCTCTGGGCCGGGCTTCGCGCCCTCGAGGAGAGCGAGATCGTGAACAAGCGAATGTCTGACAGGTCGGACCGCAGCCTCGCCGAGCGCTTTCGCGAAAAAGCGCGGGCAATGCGGCACCACGCGGACACGATTCGGCGGATCCTCCTATCTGGCAGGGTCCTTCCATCGCCAGTCGAGGAGGCATCTGAAAGCGCGGCGAAATGAGCTGCCCCGGCGAGGAGGAACGCCTGGCCCCGTCGCGGGCGCGAAAGGGTCATCGAAGCCAATCCGACAGTTCCCGTCACACCCCGAGAATCCTGTGACGTTTGACTTAACGACTCGACGGGCAGAGAGTTCGCCGTTTCAGCGGTCGACTCGAGCGATAGGGAGCGGCCGCCCCTTGTACGCTGGGAGGAAGAGCTGGAATGCACGTCCGCGGGCCCATTCGAGGCGATATCCAGTCAGGGCGCTCCGTTCGCCAGGTGACTGAGCGCCAGACTGTGGCGCTGCTTCGACTCGACGTGCGCGATGAAGACGACCTCGGCAGCGTGCACCGGCGAACTCGACAGATTGCGAGCTTGTTGGGGTTCGATGTGTCGCAGCAAACGCAGATCGGCACCGCGGTCTCGCTGATGATGCGCGCGGCGCTCAACCGAGCGGGTGCAGGCACGCTCGAGTTCTGGGTGAAACACGGAGCGAACGGTGCCCTCTGCGTTTCCATCGGGGACGATGGCCCGCCCAAGCCGGAGTTTCAGTCGCGCACCGGCGATGATTTGGGAATCGATATCGCACGCCACCTGGTGAGCGATATGCAGACCAACGTCTCCGATTCCGGGGCGGCCACTGTGTTTCTGCGCTGGCTGCTCGCCGAAGCAGAGCAGCCGCTGACCATCGAGCGCGTCGATGAAATCCGCCGGGTGCTTTCGAGCGACGTCCCCAAGACCCTGGTGCAGGAGCTGCGCGCACAAAACCACGAGCTGCGAGAGATGCAGCAAGCTTTCGTGCTCAGCGAGCTGTCGCTGAGGCAGCAAATCCGCCAGTCGACGCTGATGAGCGAGGTGGCTGAGGCGCTGATCGGGACCGAGTCGATCGCCGCGAAGCTGCAGCGCTGCGCAGAGGAGATCGTCCAGCAGCTGGGCGTGGAATGCGCGCTCGTCTGGACCGCCGATCCGAGCGACGAAGGGGTGACGCTTTCGGCCAACGCGGGGATTTCGAGCGCGGATTTTCCCCAGCGGCCGGAGCTGGGCAATTCCTCGCTGGATCTCGTCCTGCGGGAGCGAAAGACCCACGTCACCAATTCAGTTTTGGAAGATCCGCGCACTGCGGATCGGGAGTGGGCGATTCGGCACGAAATCCAGACGTTCGCGGGCTATCCCCTCCTGTTAGCGGACGCGATGTTCGGCGCGCTGGTGGTCTACGCGCGCAAGCTGCTTGCCCCAGACGTGCGCGACGCCCTGAAATTGGTGGCGAACCAGATCGCGGTGGGAATCGATCGCGAGCAACGGACGGCGGAAAACCAGCGCCTGTTCGCCGCCGAGATCGAAGCGCGTCAGAAGGCGGAGCGCGCAACCCAGGCCAGAGACAGTTTGTTGGCTGTGGTCTCGCACGACCTGCGAAACCCGCTCAGCTCCCTGTTCACCGCGGCGGCTTTGCTGGTCCGTTCGCCCAGCATGTCCGACGATCCGCGTTTGCGCCGACACCTCGACACGATCCTCAACTCAGCCGGCCAGATGAAGCGCCTCGTCTCTGATTTGATCGACCTGGTGAGCATCGAGGCGGGGCGGCTGTCATTCGAGCTGAAGCGGCAATCCGTTGCGCCGCTGGTGAGCCAAGTCGCGCAGTCCTACGCTCCGATGGCCGAGGCAAAATCGATCCGCTTGGAGGCCACGGCGGATGACCTTCTCCCGGAGATCCAGTGCGACCGAGGGCGCATTCTTCAGGTGCTTTCGAATCTGCTTGGCAACGCGGTCAAGTTTACGCCGGAGGGCGGGGCAATCTCGCTGCGCGCATTTCGCAGCGGCTCGGTCGTTCTCTTGGCGGTGACGGATACGGGACCTGGAATTTCGGAGGAGGAGCAGCGGCACGTCTTCGACTCGTATTGGCAGGCCAAGCCGGGCGCGGGGCGCGGGCTTGGCTTGGGGCTTTCGATCGCCAAGGCTTTAGTCGAGTCGCACGGCGGCAGAATCTGGGTTGAAAGCCAGCCTGAGCACGGAAGCACATTCTTCGTGAGCCTCCCGGCGCAGGAAGAATTGACGCGCGCAGAAGATCGAGTCGCGAGCTAGCCGGCGGCAATGTTCAGCTGATCGCGATCCAGCGGCGGCAACCGCTCAGCTCGGATCGGGTCGCGATCCAGCGGCGGCAGGCTCAGCTCGGACGTAGCGATGCGAAGTCGAAAGTCGCGGGCCCCTCGACTTTAGGCTCGCTTGCGCTCGCCTTACGCTCGGGGTGTATGGGCGCGCGCTCGCGCCAGCGCGGTCAGAGCTTGAAGGAGCGGCTGCAAGCTCGCCGGGGCGTCTGCTTCGTCGACGTCGACGGTGTGCTGGCGCGGACCCTGCTCAATCGTCAAGCGGTAGTGAAAGCGATCGGGTTTCAGGGCGGCACTTGGCGATGACTGCAGCTCGAAGAACCGCGACTGCTCGACCAACGCCTGGAGCTTGTCGGCCTCATCTTTGGCCAGCGAGCCCTCGGGCAAAGTCAGCCTGAGCACCGCCCCGGTGATGCCGCCGGAGCGCTCGAACTCAATCTGCATTCCTTAGTTATACGCCAACCTCTTTCCAGCTCATCTCCACCGCTTTTTGCTCCTGGCTCGCCGATCCGAAGAGCTCCGCGGCGGACTGAGCGGTCCCCTTGGCAGCATCCGAGAAACTCGAGTCGCGGCGCAGGCGATAACAAAGCGCGTGGTACCAAATCTGCCCGGCCTTTTCCCAAGCTCGCCCTTTGAGCGCGATCGCTGTGAGATAAAAGGCGCGGTTAGGGATGCCGGAATTGATGTGCACGCCGCCGTTGTCGTAGCTCAGCTCTCGGTAACCCTTCATGTGCCCAGGCTGCGGATCTTTGCCGAGCACCGGATCATCGTATGCCGTCCCCGGCGCCTTCATCGATCGCAGCGCCACGCCCTTCACCTGCTTGGTGAACAGGCCCTGGCCGATCAACCAATCCGCGTCCTTCGCATCCTGTTTCAGCTTGCGCTGCTTCACCAGCGAGCCGAACACGTCGGAGATCGACTCATTCAGCGCGCCCGGCTGGCCCGCGTACACCAGTCCCGCTTCGTGCTGGGTAACTCCGTGGGTCAGCTCGTGGCCGATCACGTCCACCGAAAGCGAGAACCGATGGAAGAGCTCCCCGTCTCCGTCGCCGAAGACCATCTGGCTTCCGTCCCAGAAGGCGTTGTCGTAGTTGTCGCTGTAGTGCACGCTCCCGTCGAGCCGCAGCCCGCGGTTGTCCACCGACTTGCGCTTGAATGCGCTCCAATAGAGATCGTACGTTGCGCCCAGGGCCTCGAAGGCTTCGTCGGCCGCGGGGTCCCCGCACGGTTTGTCGCCTTCGCTTCGGATGCGGCGCCCGGGCAGGATCGTCCCGTGCTGTGCGTCGTAGACCGTACGGCGCTTCTCGCCCGTCGGCGTCGACAGGGCAAGCCCTCCGAGCACCGACCTCCTGCCTCGGAGCTGCTCGGAGATTGCGAGGGTGTTCAGCGCCCATCCCCTTTGCGCCGGGGACCCGCGTTGCGAGACCTCGCGTAGAATGTGCGGCGGGACGATGCAAAACACTCCACCAAGGCCCTGAGGCCGCGGCGACCCGGCGCCGACTGCTCGGTACATTTTCCCCTCCCATTTGCCGCCCAAGCGGGCGGAATCACAGCAGCGGGAATCTGCCAGGCGCGTTTTCCAAGGTCAACGAGGAAGCGGACCCTCGAAACGCCTCCGGCGAAATCTTTCGAAACGAAAGTCGCACGTTGTTTAATCCCTTTGCTCTTGTTCGACTCGGGTGAAACGCTTATCAAACGTATGTTACCGGGCACTTAGAGGCGGTGAATGAATGGCCGTTGAGACCAAACCGCGGACCGCAAGACGGACCCTCATGATCATCGGGGCGATTGCCCTGGTCTTGCTCGTCGCCCTCTTTTTTTGGCGCCGGCGCGGTTCCGCCGAGCCTCACTTCGACACCGCCAGCGTGCAGCGCGGGCGGCTGATCGCCCGGGTCACCGCAACCGGAACGCTCTCGGCGCTGGTGACGGTCCAGGTTGGAAGCCAGGTGTCCGGCCGGATTGCCCAGCTCAACGTCGACTTCAATTCGCCGGTCAAAAAGGGCGACCTGATCGCAAAGATCGATCCCCAGCTCTTCGATGCGACGGTGGAGCAGGCGAAGGCGAATTACCTCGAGGCGAAAGGCAACTTAAGCAAGTCGAAGGCGCAGGCTGCCGATGCAGAGCGCCAGCTCGTTCGATCGAAGACGCTTCTTCAGCGGCAGCTGATCTCGCAAGCGGACTACGATACGACGGAGACGAACAAGCTCGCCGCCGATGCGCAGGTGGAGGTCTCCGTGGGCGCGGTGGCGCAGGCGAAGGCCGCGCTGCATCAGGCGGAAGTGAACCTCGCCTACACGTCGATCATTTCCCCTATCGACGGCACGGTGATCTCTCGAAACGTGGACGTTGGACAGACGGTCGCGGCTTCGCTTCAAGCTCCCACGCTTTTCACCATCGCCGAAAATCTTAAGAAGATGCAGGTGGACACCAACGTGGCGGAAGCGGACGTGGGCCGGCTGGAACCGGGAATGATCGCCACCTTTACGGTGGACGCGTATCCGAGCGAGCGCTTCCAGGGCCGCATCCGGCAGATCCGGAATGCTCCGCAGACAGTTCAAAACGTCGTCACCTACGATGCAGTGATCGACGTGGACAATTCGGCGCTCAAGCTCAAGCCTGGGATGACGACCAACGTGACGGTGGTGGTGGCGGAGAAGGACGACGTCCTCAAGGTCTCCAACTCTGCGCTGCGCTTCAAGCCCGGCCCGGAGCTGCTCCAGATGCAAATGCGATCCGCCGGGGTGCAGGCCGGCAAAGACGGCGCGCCCGCGGGCCAAAGAGTGGCCGGAAGAGCCCCCGGAGAAGCTCGGCGATTCGGCGCTGGGCGGCCCGTCGACGGCAGCGCAGAGCTTGGCACGCCGCCGCCGGCAAACGAGAAGACGGTTTGGGTGCTGCGCGGCAACCGGCCCGTTCCGGTGCCGATCAAGACCGGCATCAGCGACGGGACCTTGAGCGAAGTGGTGGCGGGAGCGCTCAACGAGGGCGACCAGGTGATCACCGCGATGGCCGGTGGCGGAGGCGATCAGCCTCGGGGGCCGGGAGGCCCAAGGGGTGGCCCGCGGCTCTTCTGAGGCGGGCCGCCGGCGGCGACATGGGACTCAACGGCTCCACACCTCTCATCCAGATCGACGGCGTCGCCAAGGTCTACCAGATGGGCGACGTCGAAGTCCGCGCCCTGCGCGGCGTGACTCTGAAGGTACAGCAGGGTGAGTTCGTCGCGATCATGGGCGCTTCCGGCTCCGGCAAATCCACCCTGATGAACATCATCGGCTGCCTCGATCGCCCGACCAAGGGCCGCTACCTGCTCGAGGGCCATGAAGTGTCGAACTTGAGCCGGGACGAGCTGGCGAGGATCCGAAACCGAACCATCGGCTTCGTCTTCCAAAGCTTCAATCTGCTCTCCCGCACCACCGCGCTGGAGAACGTCGAGCTGCCTCTCGTCTACGCAGGGCTGTCTCGCCGCGAACGGCACAAGAGGGCGGCGGAGGCCCTCGAGCGCGTCGGCCTGGGCGACCGCATTGAGCACCATCCCAACCAGCTCTCCGGCGGTCAACAGCAGCGGGTGGCGATCGCCCGGGCCCTGGTGAGCCAGCCCAAGCTGATCCTGGGAGACGAGCCGACCGGGAACCTCGACTCGAGGACGAGCGTGGAAGTGATGTCGCTGCTCCAGGATCTAGGGCGGTCCGGAATCACCGTGCTTTTGGTGACGCACGAGGCGGACATCGCTCGATACGCTTCGCGCGCGATCACGGTGAAGGACGGATTGGTGCTCGTCGATCGGCGCCAAGATCCACTGCCGGCGGTGCCGTTGCCTGCGCAGGAGGAGGCGACGGCGTGAACTTTCTCGAGACATTCCTGGTCGCCGCCCGGGCGTTGCTGCGCAACAAAACCCGATCGTTTTTGACCACCCTGGGGATCATCATCGGCGTGGGCGCGGTGATCGCGATGTTTGCGATGGGCGAGGGCTCGCAGGCGAGCGTGCAGGAGGCGATCGCCTCGATGGGGACGAACATCCTGATCGTCCTGTCCGGCTCGAGCCAGGGCGGCGGCGCCAGGGGCGGCTTCGGCTCATTGCCGACCTTGACCTGGGAGGACCTGAAAGCGATTCAGACCGAGATCCCCAGCGTGCGCTATGCGGCGCCCAGCGTCGGCGGCAACGCGCAGATCCTCAGCGAGGATCAGAATTGGTCGACCCGCATCACCGGGACGACGCCGGAC
The DNA here is from genome assembly GCA_035262305.1 of Myxococcaceae bacterium. Classification (GTDB taxonomy): domain Bacteria; phylum Myxococcota; class Myxococcia; order Myxococcales; family Myxococcaceae; genus DATFTC01. The sequence continues at coordinate 46,151 of DATFTC010000338.1, forward strand.
TACTTTTTGATCCGCAACTGGCCCACCTCGCTGGGCACTCAGATCTCGCAGACCGACGTCGACCTGGGAAGCAAGGTGATAGTGCTGGGGCAAACGGTGGTCGACAAGCTCTTCGGTGCGAATGCCAACCCGGTGGGGCAGAATGTTCGCGTCAACAACATCCCCTTCACGATAATCGGCGTCGCGGCGAAGAAGGGGCAATCCCCGGTGGGGCAGGATTACGATGACACCGCCTTCATTCCCGTCACCACGTTCGAGGCAAAGATCCGCAAAGGCCTGGGAAAGTTCATCAACGGAATCATCTTCGTCGGCGCGGTGTCCTCTGCGGCCACGCCTCAGGCAGAAAGGCAGATCACCGAGCTTCTGCGAGACCGGCATCACACTGCTGTCGCCACTGAGGACGATTTCAACATCCGGAATCTCTCGGAGATTGCCAACGCTCAAGAGCAGGCGGCAGCGACCGGCGCCAATCTATTGCTCGGCATCGCGCTCGTTTCGCTGATCGTCGGCGGCATCGGGATCATGAACATCATGCTCGTCAGCGTGACCGAGCGAACCCGGGAGATTGGAGTGCGGATGGCGATCGGCGCGCGGCCGAAAGACATTCTCGCTCAGTTCCTGATTGAAGCACTGACGCTGTCCACAGTGGGAGGGATCATCGGAATCGCGGTCGGTCTGCTCGGCGGACAGCGGCTCACCTCGCAGTGGGGATGGCACATGACCATCCAGCCGCTGGTGATCTTCGTCGCGGTCGTGTTCAGCGCGGCAGTGGGAATCGTCTTTGGCCTGTACCCGGCGCGCAAAGCTTCATTGCTCGATCCGATCGACGCGCTTCGCTACGAGTGACGCGCTGAGCTTGGCCGTCTCCCCGCGAAGTGGCGAGGCGACCAATCACCCCGAGCGTAGGGCGAGCGGACGCGAGCCTGTAGTCGAAGGGTGCCCCTCGACTTCGGGTGGCCCTCGGCCACCCTACGCTCGGGGTGCACGGAGGAGGGTCATCCGCTGAAGTACGGCTGCGTCGCCTTGCCTTCCGCGTGCGAGCCGATGCGGTGCATCAGCTCGGCCCAAACGGTGTTGCACTCGGCATAGGCGCCCTCGGTGGACCGCCAGCCGCGATGGCCGAAGCGCAGCTTGGTTCCCGAGTCCTGCTCGGAAAGCTCGAACGTGAGCCTGGTGTCGACCCATTCGTCGGGGACCTTCGGGGCTCTGATGCAGGTCCAGGCGATGCGCCTCGGCGTTTGCTCGTCTACGCGGAAGTGGAACTCGACGGCGCCGTTGTTGAACCGAAGGACGTTGACGAATCCGATCTCCGGTTTGACGTCGCAGCTGGCCGTCCACCAGCTGCGAACGCCCGGCTGGGTGGTTACCGTGGCGAGGACCCGCTGCGGAACCGCTCGAATGTAGACCTGGTGAAGGATGTCCGCCTTTGCGGCGACTTTGCTTTCGCCCTGCGATTCCTCGCCCGCTTGTGCAAACACCTCCGCCAGGCTCTTTCCGTAGGGGAAAAAGCGGCTCTTGTCTCCCTTTTGCCAGGCGGCGCGCATCTCGGGTTGACTGATGTCCCAATCGGGGCGGCACTTTCGCAGCACCGTCCGCAAGTCGAGGCGCAGCTCGTCCACCGTCGGCCGGCCGAAGAACCAGTAGCCGTTGTAGATCTTGTGCACCACCAGCCCCGGCTCGAGCACGATGGTGTAAGGAATCATCGGGTTGTGCGTCGCGTCGGTGTACTCGGCGATGTCGAGGTCCTTTTGAACCTTGCGGCCCGCATCCGATAAGAACGTCCAGTGCGCTCCGACGCTCGTTCGAAACTCGTAGGTCTCGTACAGGTTGTCGGTGCTAATGGTGACCATCCTGCAATAGCCGACCTCCATTTCCCGATGGAGCTGCAGCAGACCTTCCATCTGCCGCCGGTCCTTGGGTCAAAAGCCTCCCCGGCTCAAGATGAGGACCATGGGATCCGAGCCCTGCAACTCGGAGAGCTTGCGCCGCTTGGTGGTGTGGTCGGTCAGCTCGTAGTCGGGGAAGACGGCGCCGGGGACGATGTCGGATCGCATGCGGCCATTTGAGCGAAACCGAGCCAGCGCGCAAGAGGTTTGTGCGGCAATGTTGACCGCCCTGCCAACGGATTGCGCTCGGGGGGTCCGGTAAGCCCCGCTCGATCGCCACCGGTTGCAAGCGCATTCTCGCGGCCAACCGGGCCGGCGAGGTGCGCGGTACCCGCAGACTGCGTTATGCAGTGGCCATGCTTAGGATTGCCCTTCCAAACAAGGGGCGACTTTCAGAAGACGTCCGCGGATTGTTCAGCGACGCGGGCCTGGAGGTTCGCGTCGTCGGCGACCGCGCCCTTTCCGCTTCCCTCGGCGGCGAGTTCGAGGCGATTTTCGTGCGGGCGCAGGACATTCCGGAATTCGTAGCCGACGGGGCTGCCGATGCCGGCGTCACCGGATGGGATCTGGTGTGCGAGTCCGGCAGGCAGCTGGAGCAACTGCTGGACCTCGAATTCGGCCGCTGCCGTCTCGTGGTAGCGGCGCGAGAGGAGAGCGGCATCGCCTCGGTCGAGCAAATCGATGGGTCGCCGCGGGTGGCAACGCCTTTTCCTTCGTTGAGCCGAAGCTACTTCGACCGGATCGGTCGGAAGGTAGAAGTCGTACCGGTGTCCGGCGCGGCGGAGATCGCGCCGCATCTTGGGATCGCGGACATCGTGGTCGATCTGACGTCGACCGGCTCGACCTTTCGGGTGAATGGCTTGCGCGAAGTAGCGACCATCCTCGAATCCACCGCCCGGCTGGTGACTGCGCGCGCCCAGTCCCGGCATGCGGATGAAAAGACCCACGCCCTGACCGAGCTGGTGATGGCGCTGGCGTCGGTGATTCGCGCCCGCGACAAGCGCTACCTGATGGCCAACGTTCCAAAGGCCAGGCTGGAGCAGGTCCGCGACGTGCTGCCCGGTTTGAAGGGGCCGACGGTGGTGGACATCCTCGATGGCGGCTCCTACGTAGCGGTGCACGCGGTGGTGGCCGCCAGCTCCGTGTACCGGACGATCGCCGCGCTCAAGGCGCTCGGCTGCGAGGGCATCCTGGTGACGCGAATCGAAAGGCTGATGCCATGAGCGCCGGCGCGCTCAAGCTCACCGGCGCCCTCGATGATCTCGCGCCGCAGGAGCGCGCTTCGCTTTTCAACCGATCGACCTCGCGAGACACGGCGATCCGCGAACGGACGGCGCAGATCATCGCGCGCGTGCGCGCCCAGGGAGATGCAGCGCTGCGCGATCTGGCTGCGGAGTTGGACGGAGCGCGCCTGGAATCGCTGGAGGTGCCGCGGAAGCTGTGGCGCCGTGCGCTCGATGAGCTGCAAGAAAACCTTCGCAAGGCGCTCGAGCGATCGGCGGCGAACATCGAGCGCGCCCACCGAGCCTTTTTGCCCCGCCGCGCGGAAGTGGAGACCGAGCCGGGAATCCGAGTGGGTCGCCGACCCGACCCGCTGCGAATCGTCGGCATCTACGCTCCCGGCGGGCGCGCCACGTATCCAAGCAGTGTGCTGATGGCGGCGGTGCCGGCGCGGGTCGCCGGCGTTTCGCAAGTCATCGTCTGCTCTCCGCCGTCGAGGTCGGGAGCGCCCAGCCCCGCAGTGCTGGCCGCGGCGGAGCTGTCGCAGGTGGATCGCCTTTTCGCAATCGGCGGGGCGGGGGCGATCGCCGCAATGGCATACGGAACTCAGACGGTGCCGCGCGTCGATCGAATCGTCGGGCCGGGGAATGCGTACGTCGTGGAGGCGAAGATCCAGGTCTCGGGAGAGGTTGGAATCGATCTCCCGGCGGGACCGAGCGAGCTTTTGACGATCGCGGATTCGACCGCGGACCCGCGGGTGGTTGCGCGCGAGATGCTTGCGCAGGCGGAGCACGATCCTAATGCGTCGGTGATAACCCTGGCCCTGGGGCGGGACGTGGCCGCGAAGATCGAGGCGGCGCTGCGCGAGGCCCTGCCCCGTGCGACGCGCGGCGAAGCCAGCGAGGCGCTGGCGGCGCGAGGAGCGCTCCTTTGCGTCAGCTCGGCGGAGAGCGCGCTTGAGTTCGCAGCCGAATTCGCGCCCGAGCATCTGCTGCTTGCGATCGCCGATGCCGAATCGGCGCTGGAGAAGGTGCGCAGCGCGGGCGCTGTATTCGTCGGCGAGACCAGCTCGGTGGCCTTCGGCGATTACATGACCGGCGCCAATCACGTGCTTCCCACCGGCGGTCTGGGACGCTGCTACTCCGGTCTGTCGGTGCTCGACTTCATGCGTTGGACCTCGTACCAGCGCGTGGACCGCGCCGCCGCGGCGCGCCTGGCGGAGGACGTGGGCGTTTTGGCGGAGTCGGAGCGGTTGCCGGCGCACGCCGAGGCCGCCCTGGCCTGGAGGCAAAAGGCGTGAGATTCAAAGCCCGCGTCGTCGAAACCGGCGACTCGATCCAGCTCGCCCGGCGAGCCTACCGGGAGATCGCCCTGTATTCGCCCGACCGCAGCCCATGCCGCGTCGACATCAGCGACAACACCAACCTCTTCGGCATCCCTCCGGCGGCGGAGCGCGCCTACCGCGAAGCGGCGGTTTCCACCCTCACGCGATACCCCCAGCTCTACGCGCAGCAGCTCAAGTCGGCGCTTGCTTCCTACGCCCAAGTATCCGCGGCCGAAGTGGTGACGGGCTGCGGATCGGATGACGTGCTCGACTCGGCGATCCGCGCGTTCGCCGAACCGGGCGAGACGATCGCGCTGCCCGATCCGTCCTTTGCGATGGTGCCGATCTTCGGGCAGATGAATGCGTTGAACGTGGCCAAAGTCCCGCTGACGCAGAGCTTCGATATCGACGCGGATGCGCTGGCTGCCAGCGGCGCGAAGCTTATTTACCTTTGCTCCCCGAACAATCCCACCGGTACGCTCGCCTCCCGCCGCGCCGTCGAGAAGTTGCTCGACCGATCGCCGGGAATCGTGATCCTTGACGAGGCCTACGCCGAGTTCTCCTCGCAGGAGGGGTTTCTCAAGCTGGCCCCGCGCTTCGAGCGCCTCCTGGTCGTGCGCACGCTGTCCAAGGCGTTTGGGCTGGCCGGGTTGAGAATCGGCTATGCCGTCGGGCCCGCGCCGCTGGTCGCCGAGGTGGAAAAATCCCGAGGTCCATACAAGGTGAGCGGATCCGCTGAACGCGCCGCCGTCGCTGCGTTGACCGAAGATCGGCCCTGGGTGAATGCGCGGATCGCGGATGTGATCCAAAATCGCGCGCGGCTCGCGGAAGCCCTCCAGAAGCTTGGTCTGTCGCCGATACCGTCGCTCTCCAATTTCGTGCTGGTGCCGGTGAAGGACGCGATGGCGCTGGCAAGGGCGCTGCGCCAAGAAGGCGTGGCCATTCGCCCATTCCAGCAGCTTCAGGGGATCGGAGACGCCGTTCGGATCTCCGTGGGTCCCTGGGAAATGATGGAGGATGCGCTCGCCGCACTGCGCAAAGTCTTGGCGTGAAGATCGTCCTTTTCGATTATCAGGCTGGAAACATCCACTCGCTGGCCAAGGCGCTCTCGCTCGGCGGCGCGGAGGTGACGGTCGAGCTCGATTCGCGCCGGTGTGCTGAAGGGGACGCGCTGGTTCTTCCCGGGGTTGGCGCATTCGCGCCGGCGGCCGAACGCCTCGCACCGGGCCGCGAGATCATCCGCCGGGCGGTGGATCGCGGAATGCCGTGCCTCGGAATTTGCCTCGGGATGCAGCTCTTCTGGGAAGAGAGCGAAGAGGGTTCGGGGCGCGGGCTCGGGCTGTTCCCCGGTAAGGTCCGCAAGCTGCGCGCCGGTCGCGTTCCGCAAATCGGGTGGAACGCCCTGGAGCGGGCGGACGATCCGCTCTTTTCGGCCGCACCGCTGGAGGTGGTGTACTACGCGAACAGCTACGTCTGCCCGGATCCTCCGGAGGGCGCCGTAGCTTGGAGCGAGCACGGGGGCGACCGGTTTGCGGCGGCGGTCCGATGCGGCAGCGCGGTCGGCGTTCAATTCCATCCGGAGAAGAGCTCTGCGCCCGGGGTGCAGTTCATCCGAGCTTTCCTGGAAGAGGCGCGGAGGTGATCGCCATTCCCGCGGTGGACTTGAGAGAAGGGCACTGCGTGCAGCTGGTTGGGGGCTCGTACGAGAATGAGCGGCTGCGGCTGCCGGACCCGGTCAAAGTTGCAGCGCGCTGGGCCGAAATGGGCTTCAGGCGCCTGCACGTGGTAGACCTCGATGCCGCGACCGGGCGCAGCTCCAATCGGGACGCCATTCGCGCTCTGCTGTCGCAGTGCAAGATGGAGATGCAGGTGGGCGGAGGAATTCGCAGCGACGCGCAAATCTCGGAGTGGCTCGCGGCCGGAGCGGGCGCGGTGGTGATCGGCACGCGGGCGCTGGAGGATACATCCTGGCTCAAGCGGATGGCCGGCCGATACCCCTCAAAGCTGGTGGTTGCTGCGGACGTCCGCGGGCGCAACATCGTGGCGCACGGTTGGCAGCAGTTGCTGCCGGAAGAGATCGGCGAGGCGCTGGTCCGCCTCAACGAGCTGCCGCTTGCGGCAGTGCTGGTGACCGCGGTGCACCGGGAGGGCCAGATGGCGGGAACCGACCTTGCGCTGATGACCGAGGTTGCGCAGGCCTGCCGGCATCCGCTCTACGCGTCGGGCGGAATCACCAGCGCAGCGGAGCTGAGGTCGCTCGCCTCCTGCGGCGTTGCCGGCGCGGTGCTGGGCATGGCTCTGTACACGGGCGCGCTGGATGCGCGCGACATTGCGCGGGAGTTTTCATCGTGACGGTGATTGTCAGAGAAACGGCGGAGACGAAAATCCGAGTGGAAGTCGCCCGCGGCAACGGGGCGGCGCAAATCGACACCGGGCTGCCATTCTTCAATCACATGCTCGCGACATTCGCGAAGTACTCCGGGCTGGACCTGAACATCCGCGCCCACGGAGACCTTCGCCACCATCTGATGGAAGACGTGGCCATTGCGGTTGGCGCCGGAGTGGCGAAGGTGATTCCTGCCACCGCAGCGCGCTACGGCGACCGCTTCGTTCCGATGGACGATGCCCTGGTGCATGCGGCGATCGATGTCGGCGGGCGGCCGTACTACCGGGGACGGCTGCCCAACAAGCTCTACGAGCATTGGATGCGTTCCTTCTGCGACAATGCGCGCGCGACCCTGCACCTGCGCGTGATACGCGGAAAGCACCGGCACCACATCATCGAGGCGTCGTTCAAAGCCGTGGGGCTCGCGCTGCGCGACGCGCTGGTCGACTCGGGCACCGTTTTCAGCACCAAGGGAGCGGTGGCGCTCGAGGTGAAGTGATGCTCACCAGACGGATCATCGTCTGCCTCGACGTGAAGGGTGGCCGGGTGGTGAAGGGAGTGCGGTTCCAGCAGCTGCGGGACATGGGCGATCCGGTCGAGCTCGCCCAGCGCTATGAATCCGAAGGCGCGGACGAGATTACCTTCTTGGACATTGCCGCCAGCGCGGAAGAGAGGCAGACGCTGCTCGGCTTGGCACAGCGAACGGCCGAGCGGCTGTTCATCCCCCTCACCATTGGCGGCGGGGTGCGCAGCGCGGAGGATGTGGATCGAGCGCTTCGTTCCGGGGCCGACAAGGTCAGCATCAACACCGCCGCGGTGGCGCGTCCGGAGGTGATCACCGAATGCGCCGCGCGCTTCGGCTCGCAGTGCGTGGTGGCGAGCATCGATGCAAGCCGAAACGGGAATTCTTGGCGCGTCTACACCCACGGCGGACGCACCGCGACCGATCTGGATGCGCTCGATTGGGCCAGAGAATGCGTCAGGCGAGGAGCGGGCGAGATACTTCTCACCAGCATCGACCGCGACGGGGTTCGCACCGGCTATGACTTGGAGCTGACGAGCGCGGTGGTGAAAGCAGTGAGCGTGCCGGTGATCGCCTCGGGAGGGGCGGGCAGCGCAGAGCACGTGGCGGATGCGTTGGACAAAGGAGGCGCTGAGGCGGCGCTGGTGGCGGGCATCGTCCACGACGGCACGACCTCGGTGCGCGAGATTAAGCGCTCTTTGGCGAAGAGGGGCATTGCGGTGAGGCGGGTTGTATGAAGGACGAGGCGAGCACACTGATGCAAGCCGTTGCCGACGTGGCACGGCGCGCGGGCGACGTCGCGCTCGCTCATTTTCGAAAATCGCTGGCGATCGAGACCAAGCGCGATGGTACGCCGGTCACCGTCGCAGACCGCGAGGCGGAAGCGAGGGCTCGCGAGTGGATCGAGGCGCGTTTCCCGGACGACGGAATCCTCGGCGAAGAGCTGGGAGTGCAGAATCCAAACGCCGAGCGTCGGTGGATCCTCGACCCGATCGACGGAACGAAGACCTTCGTTCGAGGGGTGCCGCTCTGGGGAACGCTGGTGGCGGTGGCGAAGGGTGAAGAGGTTCTCGCGGGCGCGGCCTACTTCCCAGCGGTGGGGGAGGCGTTGGTCGCCGCTCCCGGACATGGTTGTTGGTGGAATGGAGCGAAGTGCGCTGTTTCCGCGGTCGCGGATTTGGGCGCGGCCACCGCGCTGATCACCGACGAGAGGTTCGGCGAGAATCCGGCTCGGGGGGATGCTTGGCGCGCGCTTTCCTCGCGCGCCGCGGTCGCTCGAACCTGGGGCGATTGCTACGGCTACCTTCTCGTCGCCACCGGACGAGCCGAGGTCATGGTGGACGAAATCCTCTCGCCATGGGATGCGGCGGCGCTGTTTCCGATCGTCCGGGAAGCGGGGGGCGTTTTTACCGACTGGGGCGGGCGAGCGACGGCGTTTGGCTCGAATGCGATCGCCACCAACGCCGCATTGGCGGACGAGGTCCGACGGCTGCTCGCGCCCGAGCAGGCTCGGAGGATGCATGGTTGACGTTGGCTCGCTCGATTTCAAGAAGGGAAATGGCCTGGTCACGGTGGTGACGCAGGATGCGCGGACTGCGGAGGTGCTGATGGTCGCGCATGCCGATCGCGCCGCGGTGGAAAAAACGCTTGAAACCGGCGAGATGCACTACCACTCGCGCTCGCGCGGACTTTGGCGAAAGGGCGCGACCAGCGGCAATACCCAGAAAGTCGTCGCCCTGAGCCCGGACTGCGACGGCGACGCGCTGCTTGCGCGGGTCATCCCCGCCGGACCCGCGTGCCACGAAGGCAAGCGCTCGTGCTTCGGCTCTGCCTTTGAGCTCGATGCGCTCAGCGCGCTGGATCGAGTGATCGCTGAACGGGCTGGCTCGCTTGCGGCGGCCGGCTCCGTCGAGGGCGCACCGGCGGATCGCAGCTCGGCGCAGGGCAGCGCGCGAAGGTCCTATACGCGCGTGCTTCTGAGCGATCGCAATTTGCGATTGAAAAAGCTCGGCGAGGAAGTGGCAGAGCTTTTGGTTGCCTGCGCCGACGAAGACCGCGCGCGGGCTGCCGAAGAGGGCGCCGACGTCCTCTACCATCTGCTCGTCGCTTTGCGCAGCCTCGGGATCGGCCTCGAGGATCTTCGCGGAGTCCTGGCGAAGCGCGCGAGCTCGGCGAAGGATTCATAGTCAACGCGATCGGCGTGGGCCCTCTGGCAGTCACCCCGGCGGCGACGGATTATTTCAATTCAGCGTTTGCGGTTGGCGAGCATGGCGATCCGTACTCCCTTCTGGGCGGCGAGCACTGCCTCGATCATGGCCGCCTTCGCGTCGATTGGAATTCGCGGCGCCGGCGCGCGTTCCTCAAAACAGATCGGGGCTCGACGTGGTATGTGTTCGCCGACCCGATGCCAAAGCGCAGCGACATCAAGAAGGTTCTCGTCATCGGCTCTGGCCCCATTGTCATCGGCCAGGCGTGCGAATTCGACTACTCCGGCGCTCAGGCGATCAAGGCGATGCGGGAGGAGGGCGTCGAAGTCGTCCTGCTCAACAGCAACCCAGCGACGATCATGACCGACCCGGAGCTGGCTGACCGAACGTATATCGAGCCAATCGATTTGGAGTCCGCCGAGAAGATCCTGGCGCTGGAGCGTCCGGATTCGGTGCTGCCGACGATGGGTGGACAGACGGCGCTGAACCTCTCCAAAGAGCTGGCGGAGAGCGGAGTGCTCGACAAATATGGCTCCAGGCTGATCGGCGCATCGCTCGAGGCGATCAATCGAGCGGAGGACAGGCAGCTCTTCAAGGCCTCGATGCAAAAGATCGGCGTTCCGCTGCCGAAGAGCGGTTACGCGCACAATCTGGAGGAGGCCGGCGCGCTGGCCGACGAAATTGGCTTTCCCGCGATCATCCGGCCCAGCTTCACCCTCGGAGGCACGGGCGGCGGAATCGCCTACAACCGGGGCGAGTACGAAGCCGTCTGCCGCTGGGGCCTGAGCACGAGTCCGGTGAACACGATCCTGATCGAGGAGTCCGTCCTCGGCTGGAAAGAATTCGAGCTGGAGGTGATGCGCGACTGCGCCGACAACGTGGTGATCGTCTGCTCGATCGAAAACTTCGACCCGATGGGTGTACACACCGGCGATTCGATCACCGTCGCGCCGATTCAGACGCTCACCGACAAGGAATACCAGCGGATGCGCCAGGCGGCGATCGCGATCATTCGAGAGATCGGCGTGGACACCGGCGGGTCGAACATCCAGTTCGGAGTCGATCCCAAGGATGGGCGGATGGTAGTGATCGAGATGAACCCGCGCGTCTCGCGCTCCTCTGCCCTCGCCTCGAAAGCCACCGGCTATCCGATCGCCAAGATCGCCGCCAAGCTCGCGCTCGGATATCGACTGGACGAGCTTCGCAACGACATCACCCGCGACACGCCTGCCTCCTTCGAGCCGACGTTGGACTACGTGGTGGTGAAGGTTCCGCGCTTCAATTTCGAGAAATTCCCGCACGCCGATCGGACGCTGAACACCCAAATGCACTCGGTGGGCGAGGCGATGTCAATCGGGCGGACGTTTAAGGAAGCCTACCTCAAGGCGCTGCGTTCGATGGAGCTTGGGCGCTCCGCGCTCGAGGCGCCGCCGCTTCCCTCCGAGCCCGCCGAACGGGAGCGAGCGCTGCGCGACTGGCTGCGAACGCCCCGGCCGGAACGACCGTGGTACATCGCTCAAGCATTCCGCGAAGGGATGAGCGTGGATCAGGTCCACGAGCTGTCGGCGATCGATCCCTGGTTCCTGCGGCACATTCGAGACCTTGTCGACCGAAGCCAGGCGATTTCCAAGTTCGCCCGGATCGAGAAGGTGCCCGACGATGCGCTCCGCTTGGCCAAGGCGGATGGTTTCTCGGACCGAGACCTGGGTGAGTTGCTTGGACAACCCGAATCGCGGGTTCGGGAATACCGCCAATCGCGGGGCATCCGGCCGGTCTACAAGCGCGTCGACACCTGTGCCGCCGAGTTCGAGGCCTACACCCCGTATCTGTATTCGACCTACGAGGAAGAGGATGAAGCGCCCCCGTCCGATCGCCAGAAGGTGATCATCCTCGGCAGCGGGCCGATCCGAATCGGTCAGGGGATTGAGTTCGACTACTGTTGCGTTCACGCCGCCTTCGCGCTGCGCGACGCCGGCTACGAAACGGTGATGATCAACTGCAATCCGGAAACCGTTTCGACCGACTACGATACTTCAGATCGGCTGTACTTCGAGCCGCTGACCATCGAAGACGTATTGGAGATCGCCCAGCGCGAAAAGGCGATCGGAGCCATCGTTCAGTTCGGGGGGCAAACCCCGCTTCGGTTGTCGGTGCCGCTGGAAAAAGCCGGCCTTCGCATCCTCGGCACCAGTCCCGACGCGATCGATCGCGCCGAGGACCGGGAGAGATTCGCCCAGCTGATCGAAGGTCTCAAGCTGCGGCAGCCCAAGAATGGAATTGCGCGCTCAGCGGAAGAGGCTTTCAGCGTCGCTCAGCAGCTCGGATACCCGGTGATGGTGCGCCCGTCGTACGTCTTGGGAGGCCGGGCGATGGAGGTCGTCCAGGACCCCGAGGATTTGGAGCGGTACATGAAGGAAGCAGTGCGGGCTTCGCCGGAGCATCCGGTGTTGATCGACCGCTTCCTCAAGTCCGCCATCGAAGTGGACCTGGACCTGGTGGCCGATCGAAAAGGGAACGTGCTGATCGGCGGCCTGCTCGAGCACGTGGAGGAGGCCGGGATCCACTCCGGCGACGCGGCGATGAGCTTGCCGCCCCAGTCTCTGCCGAAGAAGCTGATCGACGAAATGAAAGAACAGTCTGCCGCGATCGCCCGCGAGCTTGGAGTGGTCGGGCTGATGAACGTTCAATTCGCGATCCAGGGCGACAAGGTCTACATCCTCGAGGTGAACCCGCGCGCGTCGCGAACCGTCCCCTTCGTCTCCAAGGCCACCGGAGTGCCGCTGGCGAAGCTCGCGGCGCTGTGTATGACGGGCAAGACGCTCGAGGAGCTGGGGCACGTCGGCGAGCTGAGCGTCCGTCACGTGGCGTTCAAAGAATCGGTCTTTCCGTTTACCCGCTTCGCGGGTGTGGACGTAATCCTCGGCCCGGAGATGAAGTCGACCGGGGAGGTGATGGGAATCGCGGACAGCTTTGCGGCGGCATTCGCAAAGAGCCAGCTGGCGGCGGGGGTGAAGCTGCCCAGGCGGGGGAACGTGCTCATCTCGGTCAAGGACGACGACAAGCAAGCCACGCTGGACCTCGCGCGCCGGCTCCTCGCGCTCGGCTACACGCTTTCGGCAACGGCGGGTACCCACCGGTATCTCGCAAGCCACGGGATCGAGAGCGAGGCCGTGAAAAAGGTGACCGAAGGCAGGCCGCACATCGTGGACAAGATCCTCGACCGGCAGATCGCCATGGTGATCAACACCAGCTTCGGCAAGCGCGCCATCGCAGACAGCTTCTCCATCCGCCGGGAGGCGCTGATGCACGGCGTTCCCTATTTCACGACGATCCAAGGAGCGCGCATGGCGGTGGCCAGCTTGGAGGTTCTCGCGCGCGGCGATCTGCCGGTGCGGTCGATCCAGTCCTATCTCGGATTGACGAATTAGCTTCGCCAGGCGCGATGGCACTGCTCTCGAGAGCGCGGCCGCCTAGTCGGTATGCTTTTCGGGATCCCGCTGCTCGCCCCTGAGGAGCCCGCTCATGTCGTCGACTCGCGCCGGAATGGCGGTGAGCCGAAGAAAATCGGACAGCGCGGCTTGAACGCCGGCATTCCTGGGTTTGACATGCGTGAACCGGGTCGAGGTCTCGCTCAGGTGACAGCCGTTGCAGGTGTTGATCGCAAATTGGTGGCGCAGGCTTTCCGCGACTCCTGGCGCACGCCAGACGAAGTCGCTAGCGCTCGGCGCGAACATCCCGGGGTTGGGCGCCGAGCCGCCGAGGAGCTCGGTCGGAACGACCGCGCGGTTGCTGATGATCTCGTCTGCGTGGCCGTTGATGTAGTCGGCGAGCGTCTGTGTATTGTTCAACGAGATGTCCGGCGTCTGTTTTACCGTGACCAGCCCAAGCAGTCCGGTGGACGCAGAAATGTTGAACTCGCGCAGCTCCCAGAGCAGCGGCGTCGAGGGCGAGAGTACCACCTCATTGGTGCGAAGCTGCAGCAGCGCGCTGCCGTTCGGGCGATCCGCAGCGACGTTGGGTCCGGCGAAATCCTCGGTGATGTTTTGCAGCACCTGGTTGTACGTGTCGCCGAACGGATGCCGCCCGAGGTTGTGCCAGCGCTGAGCCCAGCCGGTCACGTCGTCCGTGGATTGCGCCACGAGCGAGTATTCGAAAATCGCGGTGAACTGGAACTTGGCGCCGGCGGGGTTCAGCACTCCGAAGACGAAGCGGCCCTGGCCGGCATCTCCTCCCGCGGCCGGGATAAACGTTCTCAGGTCTGGCCGATTCACAATCGCGAGCAATCGGAACGGGGCGCGCGAGAAATCCAAATAACATGGGCTATCGCCGGGGTCGCAGCCGCTCGCCTGCCGCCAGGGATCGATGACGAGCGAGCGAATCGACGGTCGCGCGGCAACGGAGCGGCCGTTGACCACTTGCGGCGCTTCCCAAGTCTTCAACCACTGAAGAACGAAGTCAGAGGGGTCGTGCTCGCCGGCCATATTGCGCACCAAGTGTCCAAAGGTCCAGGCCGCGCGTCCTCCGTCGTCGGTCTGTTGCCAAACGGTGCGGGTGGGGTCTTCGACGACGCTCAGGTCGTTGATCACCAGCTCCTTGGAAGGATCGATCGTCAGCGAAGCCGACTGAGCCATCAATCCGTCGGAGCCGGCGCGGGATGCCGGCCCGCATGAGCAAAAGATGGCGCCGGCCAGCATGGGACAGAGCACCAATCTCAACGACGGTCGTTTTCCAAGGATGCAGGACATGCGCGCTCCTAAAGCTCCCTCGATGCGCCAATGAGCTCGTCTGGAAGAGATGCTGGCAGAAGGGCGTACGGCGCTCAACCCGTACGGTTTGCTGCCGTGCAAGCCTCGGTTTGTTATCGCAAATCACAACTGACCCAGGGGGAAACCGGGGCGCGAGTAAGCGCGAACCCAGTTGATATGCGGTCGCTGTCAGGGGCATTGTCGGCCTTTCATGGCTTTGCCTTCGCGACAAGTGGTCGGCACTTGTGGCGCAGCGGTGGTGCTTGTGGGCATGGGCTTGCTCGGATCGTCCTTGCGCTCAAAGCTCTACCATTCGGCGTCGCAGGAGGCGCAATGGGAAGCGCAGCAAATTGCTCAGCGCGCGCGCGACGAGATCAACTTGAAGCTGCGAGAAACCGAGGCGCGCGTCTCCGCGGCGGCATCGCTCAATCAAATCCGAGCCATGGTCTCGCACTCGGTCGATCGGGCTACGCTGGTCGACGCCTTCACCACCGAGGAGTGGTGGCGATCATTTCGAGATGAGTTTCCGGTTCAGCTCTTAATGGTGCGGGGCCAGGCGATCGATCTCGGTCGCGAGCCCGCCGCGAATGTTGAACCGCTCTTGGCGGCAGCGCGGCAGAAGACCCCTGCCTCTCAGCTGATGCTCGCCAATCAGAAGCCGTATTTCGCGGTCGCGGCGTTAATCGAGTTACCCCCGCAACTGGCGAGGGATGCGAGCTTTTTGATACTTGGCAAGCCGTTCCTCGCAAAAGATCTCACGGTTCCCCAGAATTTCTCCGGCGCAGCCATTCTGGCGTCCGAAAAGAGAGCGTTGTTTGAGGCCGGTGCTGCCGATCAACTTCCGCGGTTGAGAGAGCTGCTCGGGGGGGACACTCGGGCCACGGCTCCCGACGCCAGCTGGTCCGCGGCAGCGGTGGACGTCGCGCCCAAGCTGATGCTCTGGATTTGGACCGATACGTCAGCGAAGTCGCAAGAGGCCTCGCGATTGGCGCGGACGAACGTCTGGCCATTGTGGGCCGTCGCGGTGCTGCTCGCCGGCGGCTGCATTTACTTGGGATTTCGGCGCGGCGCGCGCGGCGATCGCCGCGAATTGCCCCGGCCGTCGAGCGATGAGGCAAGCGAAAGCAAGGTGATCATCGCCCCGGACATCGAACAGCCGCAGGAGGCCAGCGCAAACAATGGGCCGTCTGCCGCCCAGGCGGTCACGCTGAGCGCTGTGCCGTCGGCTGCCGCGGACTTGAATCAATTCGGCCGCTACCGGCTGCTCCACGTCCTCGGCGAAGGCAGCACGATGCGCGCCGATCTGGGCGTCCTGCGGGGCGCCGAAGGCTTCAGCCGCTTGTTCGTGATCAAGCGCTTGCGCCCCGAGCTTGCCCGGCAGCCAGCGGCCGTCGCCGAGTTCGTCGAGCGCGCGCAGCTCGGCTCGAGCCTTGTCCATTCGAACATCGTGCCGATCTACGATTTTGGGCGGGTGAACGACGAGTACTTCATCGCCCAGGAGCATATCCTCGGACGAAACCTGCAGACGCTGCTGCTGCGTCTGAAGCGAAGCGACGGCACCTTCCTGCAGCCGGTGCTGGTGTTCTACATCGCTCAGGAGATCCTCAAGGCTTTGGAATACGCGCATACCCACCGCAGCTCGCCGACACACGCGGCTGGCGTCGTCCACGGAAACATCGCGCCGACCAAAATCTTGATTTCAGCGATGGGGGAAGTAAAGGTCCTTGACTTCGGCATTCCGCATGCGAAGGCGCGGCCAAGCGGCGCGCGGGTGGAGAAAGCCCTCTTCCTTTCCCCCGAACAGGCTCGAGGGGAGGCAATCGATGCGAGGTCGGACCTGTACTCGCTCGCGATGACGATGTTCTGGTGCCTCAGCGGGCGAGCGCCCTATGTGATGAAGCCCGAGCAGGACCTCTTGGAGAAGGTGAGTGCCGGACCCGGACGAGAGGAGCGCGATCTCATCGGCGTGCTCGGCGGAGCCGCGACGTACGTTTTGCAGCGAGCGCTCGAGCCGGAACCTGAAAAGCGTTTCCAAACCGCCGAGGAGTTCGCTCGCGCCATTCCGCCCTGGGAAATGTCGCGGGCGGGGGAACGACTCCACAGCCTGATGCGCAAGCTCTTCGACGAGGATTTCCGCGAAGAGCAAGCGCGCTTTTCAGATTGGCAGACGGGGCTCGACGAGCTGAGCATCTCGGAATCGCCCCCGGAAGCCAGCGGCGAAGTTCGCCGGATCGGGCGGTCTCGATGAGATTCACCTACCTCTGTGCTTGCGCGGGCATCCTGTTGCTGCGCTGCGATTCGGTAAATCCATCGACCGCGCCGAAGGTGTGGTCCGCGGTTGACATCCGAGATCAGGCCATCGCGGGCGGCACGATCGCCGGGTTTTCGGCGTCCGATTGGGTAACGCTGCGGGGAAATCCCATTCCGATGTTGTCGCCTCCCTATGGAGCTTCCCCTCGTCTGCAATCAGCAAACCGGGATGGGCTCAACGTCATGCCCGCGTTCTCGGAGGGAAAAACCGCTGCGTACGCCGTGGCGGAGGCCTGGCAGAACATCCCGCAGCTCTGGATTCAACCCTGGTACAGGTTCGTCACCAGCTACAACCCGGCGAATCCGGCGGGCGCGCCGCTGCCGAACGCGATGCCGATCGTCGACATCGACACCACGAGCTGGTTTTACTGCCCGTTCTGGGAGTTCATCTACGTCGTCGTCCCGGCCGATACGCCCCCAGACAAGTACCTCAGCGCGAGTCAGCTCTTCCAGGACAACCTGGAGATGCACCGCGGCGGCTCCGGCTTGGTGGCTCCGCTCGCGCCGGGCGACATTCTCCCGGCAGTCGCTCAGTCGGATCCATCGCCCGTTCGACCCTTCTCAAACGATGCGATCGGAACCGCGCCCGCGGGCTTGAACATCCCCATTGCTCTCAAAGGTGCAACGCGCACCTCGACGCTCTACAGCTCAGGCCTGTTCACTTGGGACTCCACTGGAGTGGTCGACCAAGTTCCGCTCTTCGTGTTCGCCCGGGTCGACGCTTCTGGACAAACGGTTCCCTTCGGATTGCCGAACGTGATCGGAACCGGGCCGATTGGCTCGGGGCGCCCGGCGCGACTTACCGGGTCCGGAATGCCGCAGTTTGGGGCCCTTTCGCGAGTCTACCTGACGCTGCTTCCCCCAAACGCAGGGGTATTCATCCCCAGCAGCCAGAGCTCTCTTCGCAGCTACTTCGCTTCGCTGGGCGGAATCCGCGTCGATCCCATCAATCCGGCGATCGAAGCGCGGACCGACGCAAAGGATTACTCAGGTCGCGTCGCCCTGAACAGCGCCAGTTGTTTTTCCAACCCGGCCACCTTTCCCTCCGGTTGTCAGTGGCTGGATTCGCAGGCGGCGCTTGAGATCAACTTAGGACCCGGAAGGCTCCTTCAACAGGACCTCCTGCTCACGTCGCCCGTCCTCTACTTCAATGGACTGAAGGTGGGCTTGTGAGATCTCACCTCGCCAAAATGCTTTGTTTCGCGCTCGGAGCAGCGGGCAGCTCAGGCGCCGCCGCGCAGCCGCGATCCGAGCCACCCCAGAGCGTGCAGGAGCCCGGTCCGGAAAATCCGAACGACTCGCCGGGGTATACGCCAGACGAGGAAGGCCCGAGCGCGTCCGGTTCTTTGAAGCTGCACGGGTACATCGACGTCGGCTTTGCCAAAGCGCAGGGCAATGGCAGCAGCTTCCGTCAGGGCGACACGCGGCTTCCAGCGGACTACGGCGTCGACACGTTCGCACCGGCGATCAACTCGCGAGGAGAGGTCGCGTCGCTGGACGCCGGTGGGCGCTTTGTCAACGGCTTCCTTCCCTACTCAATGGAGATCGGGAGCAGGGCTTCCTTCTTCATCAACACCGTCAACGCCGACATCCAGTACACCCCGCCCGGGGCACCGCTTCTTATCTTTGCTCGAACCCAGCTGTTGCCTCGCTTCGCCAACGGGACGAAGACCCGCGTTGTCGTCGAGCAAGCCTTTGGCCGGCTGACGCCGTTCAGCTCCCAGGAGTTCGCGCTCAGCGTGGGGAAGTTCGACTCCGTTTTCGGCATCGAGTACCTCGAGAACCAGGCAAATCTGCGGATCGGGATTACTCCCTCTCTGATCGCGCGCTACACCACCGGACAATCGATCGGAGCCAAAGCCTTCTATCGCTACCATCTGCCGAGCATTTCGTCGGCGATCTCGATCAATGCCGCGGTGACCAACAGCGGCAACTGGGTGGAAAGCCTCCAAACCCCCGACATCAGCTTGACCGGCGTTCCCAACGGGACCGCTCGCCTGGGTTACGAGCTGAACATGCTCGGCTTCCAGGTGAAGGTTGGCGGCAGTGGCA
>DATFTC010000339.1:0-2775 GCA_035262305.1 Myxococcaceae bacterium
GCCGAATCGGGCCTCAGCTCACGCCCGACGCGCGACGCAAGCCAGTAGGCGTTGTACGTCCCGCGGTGCGGGGTGCCCAGCGTGATGCAGCGATCGACCCGGCGCGCCCCGCCGAGCTGCTCGAGGTACACGCGCGCTACCAGGCCTCCCAAACTATGGCACACCAGGTCGATCCGCCCGCCGCGCACACTCCACTTGAGGAAGTCCCGCAGCTCGCGCGCCGCCCGCTCAATCCCATCGGACGACCGGTAGTCGAAGCCGAGGAGTTGCTGCACGCCTCGCGCGCGCAAATAAGCGGCAAGCGGCAGGAACGCGCTGCGGTTGCCGCCGTAGCCATGCACCAGCACCACCGTGCGTTGCGCGGCCCGGCGGGGCGTACGCTTGCGCTCGGGCCGCCAGCCAAATGGATGCAGAAGCAAGAAGGCGGCGGAGGCGGCCACCTCGCGCGCGACCAGGACGGACGCGGGCTGCTCGGAGGCCGGGAAGTCTTCCGTCATCGGACGGCCCCGGTCACGTTCAGTTCCTTCCGGTTCATAGTCATGGCTCACCGCCTGCTTCAGCGGCGTGGCATACGCCGCGGAATGCGCCGAGCGAGCTCGCGGCGCAAAATCTCGCGTCCGTGCGCGAGCTGGGCCAGTCCCGAACGCAGCTCGCGCTCGACGCGGCGCCCGGCCTGGTCGGCCACTGCCAGTGCATCTTCGAGAATGGTGCGGATCAGGTTCGAGACCGGCACCCGAAGATTGTCGGCGAACCGCTTCAGCTCCTCCTCGAGCACCGCGGGCACGCGGGCGTGGATCACCCGCTCCTTCCTCGCTCGTCGTTTTCCTGGGGATTTCGATTTACGAGTCACAGTGTCACACAATGTACCACGCCGTGACACCTTGTCAATGCCCGCGGGGCAGACCGCGCGTCAGCTCCCACCGATGACAACTCAGCTCCCCTCGGTGAGAACAAACTCGTTGCCGTCCAGATCAACGAATTGAGCGATGGTTCCCCAAGGCATCCTCTTCGGCATTTGCGTGAACTCCACGCCACGTCGCGACAGTTCTCGATAGGTTGCTTCTATGTCTTCGCAGCCGAACATGATTGAGGGCCTGCGGTATTCCCAATCCTTCATCAGCGTGCGCGGATAGATGACGACGTGCGACAGCGCGCCTCGGGGAGCGACTTCAACCCAAGTACCGTCCGGACCCATCGATTCGGTCCGTCGCACCTCAAACCCGAGCTTCTCGGTGTAGAAACGCAGCGCATTCTTCTGATCGGACACATACACCGCGACAGTCTTGATGTTGGCAATCATATACAGAACCTCGCAAAGCAGAGTTCCCTGTCAATGCTCGTTGGGCGAGGTGCTCGCCCGTTCAAAAGCACAGCTGACGCCAGGCCCGCGACTGAAACACTGCGCCGCAGCAAGGCTAGTTGATCGCCCGGTAGCGCGGCGACAGATCCCGGAAGTATTTGAGGGCGTTGTCGAGCGAGTTGTCCATGGCCTTGACCAAAAGCAACCGAAGGCTGGCGACTGGGCCTCGGAAGGACTGGTAATACTCCTGGCGGTCGAGGGAGTGAATCACGCAGGGAAGGTAGTGATGGCGCAGCTGGATCAGGTTAGAGCACATCCGACCGATCTTTCCGCTGTGCTCCGCAAACGGGAAGATGTGCAGGAACCGATGCTGCACGGTTGCCGCCTGCTCTATCGGGTGCAGCTCCCGGAACTCGGCGCTCTCGGTGAAGGCGACCAGCTTTTCAAGAAGAGCCGGGATCTTCACCGATGGAGCGATGTCGTGGAAGTACATCCGGTGCGGCAGCGTGTCCCTGAAACGGTATCCGCTCTTCTCCTCTTCCTTCGCCAACTCTTTCTCCGTTTTCTCGCGCCGCTCCATGAGCGCCTGCGCCGCATGCGCCTCCGGCGTGTTTCCGCAGAACAAGTCGTGCATGCGTGTGATTTCGGTCAGCGTAATCTGAGCGGACTTCTTGGTTTCGCTCCGGGCTTCCTCGCGGACGTATTCCACGACCGACTTGTGGTTCCGAATCTGGATCACCGGCATCATCGAAGCTTCCGTAAGCTTGGTCGCCCCACCCCGCAGCGCGGCGTTCAGCTCGAGGGAACTGTACACGACGCCCTCCAGCGCGCTGTCGTGGTAGATCCACGACATCTCGTATCGATCGAGAAACTCCAGCCCCTTGTCGCGGTAAGTGGCCAGGTAGTCGCGGAGGTCTTTGTTCTTGTCGTCGATCTCTTGGTAGCTTTCCTTCACGAACGTCCGACTCCCGAAGCCTAAACCTGTGCCGCCGCACTCATAGGCGAAACAATACCACGGTGAATGGCGCGCGGAGAGTAGAGACTCCGCGCTGTGTCGAAAACACATCCTTCATTGAGTTCAGGCCCCTGCCGTACGTATCGATGAAGGCCACCGACCTCCGGCAGTTCGCTCACGCGGCGTCGAGTTCAATCGTCGCAATTTGCGTGTGCGGTTCGGGGACGGGCAGCTCATCAGCACGAAGCCCGTCGAGGTGGCACGCGATATGATTGATGACCTTATGACAGAAGAAGAACTAAAAGCGATCAAAGCTCGTTGCGAAGCAGCTAGCCCCGGTCCCTGGAAGTCATACATAGAAGGGCGCGATCATACGAGTGGCTCCGATTTCATCATGACTGGTGAAGGCGCTAGGCGCGGAAATGACATTGAATTGACCGGGGCAACCAAGGCTGATCAAGACTTCATCGCGCACGCTCGGCAAGATGTGCCAAAGCTTCTCGCCGAGATTGAACGTCTA
>DATFTC010000340.1:0-37895 GCA_035262305.1 Myxococcaceae bacterium
CGACGACCACCGAACGATGTTCGGGTTACCTCAGCTTCAGGTACAGGTATTGGAAACCGACATGAAGAACCTGAAACTCCCCTCCCACCGAGAATACATCCGGCACTTGCTCGCGCTTAGATATCAGACCCTCTTGGAGGAAAAAAGCGCGAGCGGGAAATCTGGAAAACGCTGACGAATGGAGGTGGAGGGCAACGATCAAGGCCGGAGGAAGATGCTCGGCAACACGCACCAACCGGAGTCTGTGGACATTCTCACCGTCAACGAAGCCGCCAACCTCCTACGCGTAAATCGAAAAACTCTCTACGAGGTGATTCGGCTGACGCGCCCCCGTTGGGCAATTCGCTTCGGCCGGACCATTCGCGTCAGTCGGACAGCCCTGCTAGAAGCGTTTCGGGGTAAGGGCGGTCCTGCGCTCGGAGATTAGCAATGAGCGTAAGACTGAGGAAGTGGAAGGACAAAGAGGGAATCGTGCAGGACACGTGGATAGTCGACGTGAAATACAAACATGCCGACGGCAGCGTTCAAGCGGTTCGGCAAACCTCGCCCATTCAGACCAGGCGGGGCGCTGAGCAGCACGAACGCCAACTTCGCGAATCCCTCCAGAACCGTACCTATGGAAAGGAGGTCACCGAGGTTTCCAACCCTTAGCAATTTTAAGGAGAGGTTCCTCATCTACAGCGATAACAATAACAAACCAAGCGCAGTTCTTGCCAAGCGCTTGGCACTCAAAAATCACATCGAGCCAGTGTTCGGGAACACTCGCCTGGACAAAATCTTCGCGCCCGAAGTCGAAGCCTACAAGGCGCGCAAGCTGCGCGAGAAGTTGTCGGCGAAGACCGTCAACAACCATCTTGCCGTCCTTCGCAAACTCCTCAACTTGGCGGTCGAGTGGGGAGAGCTGAGCCACGCGCCGCGTATTCGCCAGCTTCGCGTACCGCTCAAGGACTTTCAGTTCCTGACCTGCGACGAATCCGAACGGTTTCTCGAGGCAGCCGACTCATCCTGGCGAACAATGCTCACCGTAGCTTTGAAGACGGGCGTTCGACTTGGCGAGTTGCTGGCGTTGAAGTGGGAAGACGTCGATCTCCGAAGCGGAAAGGTCGTCGTTCGTCGGACTCTCTGGCAAAAGCAGGAGGGAACACCCAAGGGTGGCCGTAGCCGCGAGATTCCGTTGTCCGAAGTCGCGAAGGCGTGCCTTCAGCGACAGCGGCATCTCAAGGGGCCCTACGTCTTTTGCAAGAGCGACGGTTCCCGATTCAGCCATAGCGAAGTCAAGGGAGTGGTACGGCTCACCTGCCAACGAGCAGGGTTGGCAAAGCGGCTAACGTGGCATCACCTTCGCCACTCGTTCGCGAGCCACTTAGTCATGCGCGGCGTGCCGCTCAAATCGGTACAAGAGCTCATGGGACACGCCAGCATCGAGATGACGATGCGCTACGCGCATCTGAGTCCGCACGTGAATCGAAGCGCGGTCGACCTCCTGGACCTGCCCGTGCAGGACAGGAGGACATACGGAGGACATGGAGCCTAAAAAAGAAAAAAGCCCAAAGTTTTTTTGGGCTTGAGTGAGCGGGAAAAGGGATTTGAACCCTCGACCCTCGCCTTGGCAAGGCGATGCTCTACCACTGAGCTATTCCCGCGAGGATGCGTGCGGGTATAGCGACGCGAATCTGGACCGTCAAGCGCGCGACCCATCCGTGGAAGGGCATGCGACGTGAGCCAGCAGGCCCCACCGGTTCCCTCCCGCTTCGCTACAGCCACCGAGCGCCCTGAGCTCGACGCCTTTCCGCGGCCGTTGGACCGGCGAGAGCGTTCATCGTCGGCAACATTTCTGCTCGAGTCGTTGCCGGCGCGAAACGCCTTATTGCAGCGGAGCACCTGTTCATCGCTCTAACGATCGCTTGGTTTGATTTCTGCACTCGGCCTCGCCCCAAGGAGACCTGATGAAGCCATCGAGTCCGGTCGGGAGGCAGTCGCTCGATCGCACGACTGATCCGCATTCGCGATTGGACCCGGGCGTGCGAACAGAGCTTTCCGCGGCACCGATGCCGCGCGACAGAATTCCAGGGCTTTTGTGCTACCGTGATGGCGTGCAACCGGAAGAGCCAGGCGACGCGCCCAAGAAGGAGACAGCCGGGATGGAGACGCTCCCCGCGACCGACGTGCTTCGCACGCCGATGGCGTCGGTGCGCCGCTTTCGGCTGAACGTCGTCGAAGGTCCAAAAGTCGGGCTCAGTTACGAATCGCGGCAGGACAACTGCTCCATCGGTTCGCACCCGCTCAACGATCTGGTGATCGAAGACCCAACCGTCTCGCGCTTCCACTGCGAGATTCGCATCTCGCCGCAGGGGCCGGTGGTGCGCGACCTGGGCTCGCGGAACGGGACCATTCTCGACGGAGTTCAGGTGCTTGCTGGCATTCCAAGGAGCGGCAGCATGCTGCGCCTGGGCGCGACGGCGGCGAGATTTCAATTCGGCGCGGAGAGCAACCAGCTGCCGCTCTCGGACCGGACGCGCTTCGGATCGCTGGTGGGCTCCTCGCTGCTGATGCGGACCGCGTTCGCCCTGCTCGAGCGAGCTGCGGGGACGACTGCCACGGTCCTGCTCGAGGGCGAGACAGGGACCGGCAAGGGGGCGGCGGCCGAGTCGGTCCACCGCGAGAGCACTCGGCGCAACGGTCCGTTCATGGTCGTTGACTGCGGCGCCATCCCGGAGAATCTGCTCGAGAGCGAGCTGTTCGGCCACGAGAAGGGGGCATTCACCGGAGCGAACGAGCGGCACATTGGCGCCTTCGAGGAAGCCTCAGGCGGCACCATCTTCCTCGACGAGATCGGCGAGCTCTCCCCGGACTTACAGCCAAAGCTGCTTCGGGTGCTGGAGAACCGCGAGGTCCGCCGCATTGGCTCGAATACGTCGAAGTCGGTCGACGTGCGGGTGATCGCGGCGACCAATCGCGACCTTCGCGCCGAGGTCAACGCCGGGCGCTTCCGCCCCGACCTCTACTATCGACTCGCGGTGCTCAAGATCCTCCTGCCGCCGCTGCGGCAGAGGCCGGAGGACATACCACCCATCGTGGAATCGCTGCTGCCCTTGCTCGGCGTTTCGATCGAGGAAAATGAGTGGCTACGCAGCCCGAATTTCATGGCGACGCTGCAGCGCGCTGCCTGGCCGGGAAACATCCGCGAGCTGCGAAATTACCTCGAGCGATGCTCGGTCTTCGGCAGCGCCTTGCCGACGCACGACGAGGACGAATCGCCGGCGGCAACGAGCAACGAGCCGATCAATCTCTCCGTCCCTTTTCTGCAGGCGCGGGACAAGGTCGTCGCCAACTTCGAGCGCCGCTATCTCGAGGCCCTGTTGCACGTCCAGAAGGGGAAGATCGGCAAAGCCGCCGAGGCGGCGGGCATCGACCGCGTATTCCTCTGGAGGCTGCTGCGACGGCACGGCCTAAAGAGCGGGAAGTAACGCCTCATCTCGCGGCGAAATCCGGTTCCCGAGCCAACGTTCGGCACCAGCGCACGATCAACTTAGCGAATCAGTCCGTTGCAGCTCCGGCGAGTCAGGCACAGGGCTAATCGAGGTAGGTCCGCCGCGAGCGCGCGACCATCACATCTCACAGAAGTCACGACCGCGGGCCAGTAGGCGCCCAGCGCTGAATCAAGGGCGTGATTGGCGCGGCCGCGCAAGCTCAGACCGGGGCTCACACCAAATTGCGCTATGACGGGTTAATGCTGCTCCGCCCCACGGCATCCACGCACGTAACACTTTGGCAACGAAACTGGTCAGAGATGTTGCTGAAAGCGAATGACGGCTTTCGGAGCCGTCAAGCAGAGCTGGCGAATTACCAGGGCATGCATTCCGGGCCATCGAAGGTCTCAGGCGCCGTGACGATGATGCAGACCAACGTAAAGTGAAGAAATATGCCGCCGTGGACTTCGCTGAGCGAGCTGGGAGCGAGTGTCTTTAGAGTCTCACGATGCAGGACGAGCTTCTTTGCGCCGTTTTTCGCAGTCGGCTTATTGGTTTTCATCGTTTTCTTCCCTTTCTTTCGTTCGCTGTCTCGATCAGCAGCAAAGAGTGGGCCAGCGATAGCTAACGGGGGATCCACTAACTGGGACACCGCTTCCGGCAGCAAGTTGCTCACCGTTCGCGGGCCGTAGCTACGGAGGCGGGTCCACCGGCCTGATTGGGGACCATCGTAAGTTTCAGACTATGCATGGCCTCTCCCTCCGATGCGTGCTACCACGAGCAAAAACGGGGGCCAGCGTAAAGGAAACTTCTTCATAAGCTCACACAGCGGCCAAAGGTTCGTTTCATGAGCCGGGACGGAGATCAGAGCCGGGAGACCCCTAGCCAGGAGGATGCGGAGAAGACGCGTCCGCGGGCCGCGGTAACCCCCACTGGAATGTTCGCCCCGACCATCGAGTGGCGCCAGTCGGGAGAGGAGCCCAAAGCAACTGAACGTGCCCAGGCTGATGATTCAACCAACACGCCTCCCAATGCAGGCCAGGCCGAGCCGCCCTTGGTCCCCCCGAGCACGTACGTCATCGCAGGCGAAGTCGCTCGCGGCGGCCTCGGTCGAATCCTCAAAGCCTACGACCGGCGCTTGGGGCGCTCCGTGGCGCTCAAGGAGCTCATTCGCAGCAGCCCGGAGTTGACAGGGCGTCTGCTCCGCGAGGCCCTGATCACCGCCCATCTGCAGCATCCATCGATCGTGCCCGTCTACGAAGCGGGCTACTGGACCACGGGCGCGCCCTTCTACGCCATGAAGCTCGTCTCCGGCCGCTCGCTGCTGGAGCTCATCGAGCAAGCTCGCACCTTGGCTGAGCGCCTGGCGCTTTTGCCCAACATGATCGCCGTCGCTGAAGCGATCGCATACGCGCACAGCGAAGGCATCATTCACCGCGATCTCAAGCCGGCGAACGTGCTCGTCGGCGCGTTCGGCGAGACGGTGGTGGTGGACTGGGGATTGGCAAAAACCCTCTCGGAGGCGGGCGACCCATCGGAGCCGCTCCCGCAGTACGCGGGAAGCCGCAATGACCTCACGGTTCTCGGATCAGTGATTGGCACGCCTGCTTACATGGCTCCAGAGCAGGCCCGCGGAGCTCCGGCCGACCAACGAGGCGATGTCTACGCGCTCGGCGCGATGCTCTACCAGCTGCTCGCCGGCGCGGCGCCCTACGCAGGAGAAAGTGGGGAAAGGGTCCTTCAAAGGGTTTCGGCGGGCTTAGCGCCGCGTCCACTTGCGGAGCTCGAGCCGCTGGTTCCACCGGACCTTGTAACCGTGGTGACCAAGGCCATGGCGCCCAAAGCGTCCGAGCGTTACCCGACCGCCGCCGAGCTCGCGGCTGACTTGAAGCGATTTCAAACGGGCCAGTTGGTGAGCGCGCATGCTTACTCCACGTGGTCCCTCTTCCGGCGTTGGATCAGTCGCCATCGCGGAACCGTTACTGTCGCAATCGTCCTTCTTACCGTTCTGGCTGCGACCGCAGCAGTAAGCGTCAAGCGCATTGTTCAAGAGAGAAATCGCGCCGAAGCGCGCACCAATGACATGATTTTGATCCAATCGCGAAGCTTGCTCGAAACCGATCCCTCCAGCACCATCGCCTGGCTCAAGACATATCCGGCGAGCGCACCAGCGTGGGGAGCGGTGCGAACCATCGCGGCAGATGCGTTGCAGAGAGGCATTGCGAGGCGCGTTCTTCGAGGTCATCGAGATCAAATCTTCTTCGCTGTATTCACACCCGACGGGAAGCGGGTGGCAGCGGCAAGTGCGGACAAGACTCTCCGCGTCTGGGACCTTGAGACGGGTGATGCCCAGGTACTGTCCGGTCACGAAAAAGTCGTCACCTGGGTGGCCGCTTCGCCCGACAATCGGACGTTGGCGTCCGCATCCTCCGACAATACCATCCGCCTGTGGGATCTCGTCAGCGCAAGCCAGCGGGTGCTGGCTGGCCATACCCGAGAAGTTTGGCACATCGACTTCTCCCCCGACGGCAACCTGCTGGCGTCGGCCAGCAGTGATCAAACCATTCGAGTCTGGGAAATAGTGAGCGGCAGGGCACAAACGCTGGCTTTCCCCGGCGGGGAAGCATCAAAAGATCTCGACCGCCGACAGCGATACGTCGCCTTCTCGCCCAACGGCAAGTCTTTGGTGTCCACCGGTTACGACGGAACTGTTTGGCTTTGGGACATCGCGGGTGGAGCAGGTCGTGTTTTGACCAAGCACGAGAAGCCTGCGACCGTCGCGCTGTTCTCGCCCGATGGAAGGCGGGTTTTGACCTGCAGTGAGAACGGAACGATGCAGCTCTGGGATTTGGCCAGTGAACAGCGACGTGAGCTCACAGGCCACAGAGGCATCCTGTATGACGCGACCTTTTCCGCAGACGGAAGCCAGATCGCTTCCGCCGGTGAAGATGGAACGATCCGCCTCTGGGACGCGCAAGGGCGATCGATTCAAACCTTGTCAGGTCACCAAGGCGCGGTGACCTACGTTTCGTTTTCTGCGGACGGCCAACTCCTCGCCTCAGGCGGCACTGATGGCACGGTGCGGCTTTGGAATTTAGTTAATGGAGAAAAGAAAATCCTTCGCGGGCACTCCGGTCCCGTGTCGGTGGTTCAGTTTTCGCCTGTAGGTAAGGCGCTTCTCTCGGCCAGTTGGGACAATACCGCCCGCCTCTGGGATCTACAGCCTGCCTCGAGAATTTTATTTCAAGGCAATCAACCGGTGAGACATGCTGTTTTCTCGTCCAAAGGTCGCTTTCTCGCGTTTGGCGGCGATGATGCTGCCGTTCGGCTCTGGGACGCGTCATCTGCCGGTCTTCGCGAGCTGCGCGGCCATGAAAAGCGAATCAATCGACTCGCGTTCTCACCGGAAGAAGATTCTCTTGCCAGCGCAAGCGATGATGGAACGGTGCGGCTCTGGCAATTACCGGAGGGACCAACCCGCGTCTTCAGGGGTCATCAAGCGGCGGTGACCGCGCTCGCATTTTCAACGGATGGAAAGGCGCTGATTTCCGCGGGCGCGGACAAAACCGTTCGACTCTGGGAACGTTGGTCCGGTGCCAATCAGGTCCTGAGCGAACACAAAGAAGTTATTGATGACGTTGCTATCTCGCCCGACGGGACTCTGGTCGCTTCGGCCGGCCGCGAAAAAATCGCGGCCGACGGAAAGGACGCGGTTGCTCAAGTTCGGGGGATAGTGTTGCTCCGGAATCTCAAGACTCAGAAGACACTGTCCTTGGAGCACGAGCGCCGCGTTTACCACATTGCCTTCTCAGCGGATGGTCGATGGCTCGCTTCCGGCAGCGATACATTGCGGTTGTGGGACGTGCAGCGCGGCATAGCCAAGGTTTTAAATGGCCACGACCTCCGCGTGGTGGATTTGGCTTTTTTCAACGGCAATCGCCTCGTGTCGGGCGCCTGGGACAAAAGGCTGATTGTCTGGGATTTAAGCTCGGGAGCTTCTTCCGTCTTTGTTGGCCATCCGAGCCCGATAACGGCTCTGGATGCGGCACCCGAGGGTCGGCGCCTGGTTTCGGCGAGCTGGGATGCCGCGCTGAACAGGAGCAACGTCCGAATCTGGGACATTGACACGCACGAATCGCGCGTGCTGCCGGGCAATGCGGACAACACAAACGAGGTAAAATCACTTACCTTCTCACCCGACGGCACCTCGGTCGCGGCGGCGAGCAGCGATGGATCCATCCGGTTGTGGCGCGACGATCTCCCAAGCGAGCCGAACGCCCTTCACGCGTGGATGCTTCAGGCGACCGACGCGACGGTCGAGAAATAGTCCGCCGACCCGACGTTCGACAGCATCGGCAACGCGACTGCCAACAAGAGCGACCGGCGTTGTTTAAACCGGCTGCGTGCAAGCGCGGCATCGGGTGGCGGCCGCGGGGATCGTCTCCTGGCACTGCGGGCACGTCTTGGTCGGCGCCGCGAGCGCCTCTTTGACGAACAGCTTGACGATGAAAAATATGACCAGAGCAACAATGGAAAAGTCGATTAAACGCCCCAGCATATCTCCGTATTTGATGGCGTTGGTGCCCGAGAGAGTGAATTGCGCGTTCCGCCATTCTCCGCCCGGCAGCAGAGTACCCACGATGGGCATGATCAAGTCATCGACAATCCCACTCACCACTTTCCCAACTGCGGCGCCAATCACCACGCCGATAGCCAGCGCGAGCGCGTTTTGTTTGAGTAAGAAAGCCTTGAACTCACTTACTACCTTTACATTCGTCGGCAGTTTCATAGTTTGTACTCCAATCCCACGCTGAGCGCGGTGTCGGTCGACTTTTTCTCAGGTGCCGGAGCGCTGTCGTAATTCACCGTGAAGCCCACCGTGAAAGACAATTTGGCCACCAACAACATCGCCAGCTTGGTCTGATTGTTGATGACAACCCTGCTGTCGCCGGCGACATTGGGAAGGAACTCGACGTACTCACTAAAATTCACATCCTTCGAGAATGAATAGCGAAACGCCAGGCCGAGCTTGGGGGCGTAAAGCGTTGCACCGGGAAGCGACATCGGCGTCGGGTAATACTGGAAACGCGATTCGTTGGCGTAATGGAAAGCCAGATCGGTGCGGAAAAGCACTCGGGTGAAATCGGCCGCCTTGACCTCGACCCAAATAAGCCCGACCCCCGCCTCTCCGATGCCCCGGAATTCGACGCTCTTCACATGATCCGTCTCTGCGCCCCCGAGCAGATAAACCGTAAAATGCTCGGTGAAGAGGTGATCGACGCGAAGTTGGAGGCTGGCCGCGAGCGCCAACACTTGCGACTCCGCATTGGGATCATTCGTTGGAGGCTTGCCAAGCCCATAGGTCGCGCTCGCTTTGAGTCCATAGATCCACTGGGGCGTCTTGTACTCCGCGAGCCCTGCCCCGCTGAAGGTGATCGCGGTCGCATTGCCGGTGATCGAGATCAGGCTCAGATTGACCGAGCCGGCCCAGTTGGACGGCGCCGGGGCCGGCGGTGGCGGAGCCGCGGGTGGCGCCTGCCCCGCGACTTGCTGCGCCGCCTCTGCAGGCTTTGTAGCATCAGGGTTTGTCGCGCTGGGCGTCTGGGCGTACAGCGCGAACACAAGCAAAGTATCGTAGACCATGGCTGTGGTAACCCCCTTTCACTCGCGGGCTCATAGCAGCCGGCTGCTCTCAGGCAAACAGGTTTTGGGACCGCGCGTGCGCCCGGCGATATCCACAATGCAACAATGAGCTCTAACCGGCGATCCGCTGAGCGTTGGGGAGGTTACCGGAGCGCCCCTGGCTTCGCTTCGCGAGCATCGAGAGGAAGCCCTTGAAGTATAAGCCCGCGGACCAGAGCGAAAGGACGGTCGACAAGTACATCAAAACCTGTCCGACGCTGTTGTAATTGACCGGGTATGTCGCCCAAAAAAGGTTCAGCGGATGCGTGTAGTGCACGCACAGGCTGATGATGCCGCACAGCTGAAGCGAGGTCTTCCACTTCCCCTCTTGCCCTGCGGCGATCACCATTCCCTCTCCGGCGGCGATCGTCCGCAGACCGCTGACGACGAGCTCGCGCGCAAGCAGGACGATCACCACCCACGCCGCGAGTCGGCCGAGGCGAACCATCATCACCATCGCGGCCATGACGATCAGTTTGTCGGCAAGCGGGTCCATGAACTTCCCCACCACCGTCACCAGATTCCAGCGGCGCGCGAGGTACCCATCGATCACGTCGGTCACTGCCGCCAGCGTGAACAGCGCCGCCGCGAAGAAGGAGTAGAGGGGATCGGCGTCGTAGGTGAACCATACGAAAATCGGGATCAGCAGGATCCTGCCCAACGTGAGCATATTGGGAAGGTTCCAGAACTCCTGGAGCAAGATGCTCGGCTCTCGCAGAGAGCGCCGCCGGCGCCGCTCTTCGCGCTTCTGACGCCGTTGCGTTTGTTCCACGGCTTCGGTTCTAGCTCAAAGGAGAGCTAAAAAGCAGGAATCCATCTCCGGATAGCTCGACGCCGGCCCGAATCACCTTGCCGTTCTCGTCGAAGGCGAGGATCGCGATGCGCGGCGTGAGGCCGCCGTACCATCCCACCAGATTCTCGAGCGGTACGGTGACCGGTCGAACGGACGTGACCTCGACTGATCGCAGCGGCCCTCCCGGGCAGAGCAGCACTTGACCCTGCCCTCGGAGGTAGACGAGGTCGAGATCGGGCGTCATGTCCGAGGGAAGTCGGCCGTTTTCGAAAGCGAGCGCCTCCTCGAATGCAAACACCACGTCTTCGCGAAAATAGGCAGACTCGCCGCCGACGTCGGTCGCCAAGAACATGCGCTTTTGCGGGTCCAGCATCAGGATGCCGTTTCCCTTCGCCCGCGTCATCTGCTCGGCGCCATCGCCGAAGCTGCGATCGGTAAGGCGGCCGCGGAATCGCTTTCGCTCCGGTTTGAAGTCGAGAACGCCGCCGTAGGCAATCAGCCCCGAAAGCCGGGTGAGCAGCTCGCCTCGAACGGAAATCAAAACCAGGTCGGGGCGGACTTCGAATGGCTCGATCGGAGCCTGGCCGAGAATGCGAAGCGAGGGCGCCAAGTCCGCCAGTCGCGCGGACGGCGGCGGCAGGGGCGGCGCGCTCGCGGCCTGGTAATCGGACGGAATCCATTCGGATGGTCCGCTGGCGATTTGCGGAATGGGCGCGGCCGACGGAAACACGGTGACCGGAGCTGGCCGGGCACTGCGCTCGTACTGAGGCTGCGTCGGCCCATCGTCGTCGAAGCCGGCCTGCTCTCCCAACGGCGCTGGATGACCATCGATTCCGTCAAACGATGCTTCGCCCTCCCAGCCTCCTGCTTGGTCCGACAGCTGTTCGTACGCCGCGGCGCTCGGGAAGCCCGACTCGCCGACGTTGGCTCCCGCGTCGAAACTACTCGCTCCTTGCTCCACCGGCATCGCTGCGACGCCATCGCTGGGACTCGCCGACCCCAAACCGGCAGCGAGCGCCTGCGACATTTTCTCCGCCATCGCGTCGGAGCCTGCGAGCACGAAGTGCTCGCGCGCCTTTTCATACTGACCTGACTGCGCGAGTGCGAGCCCGAGGTAGTTGTGCGCCTTCGTGTGGTCCGGCGCTAGCTCGGTCGCGGTGGCGAACTCGTGAATCGCCCGAGGCAGCTCGTTGGATTTCAAATACACCAGGCCGAGATTGACGCGGAGCGTGGGATCGGCGGGGTTCTCTTGGACCAGGGTCTCGTAGAGGTGGCCGGCGCGTTCAAAGAGGCCGAGCTTGAAGTAGGTCAGTCCGAGGAGGTTTTTCCCCTTCTCGTTGTCCGGTTGGATGGTCAGCGCCTTCTCGAGGTAGTCCTTCGCCTCGGCCACGTTGCCCGCGGCCAGCAACTCGCCGCCCTGGTAGAGCAGCTGGAGGAAGCCTCCGCCCGCTTCGCTCTCCGGCTGGGCCGTCGTGGTGGCCATGGAGTCTATCTCGGCTCAGCCTTGGCGAGCTTGGACTGCTCCTTGTACTGGAAGTAGAGCTGGATCACTTTGCGCACGTAATCCTGAGTTTCCTCGAAAGGGGGCGGGCCGCCGAATTTTTTGAGCGCATCGGGTCCGGCATTGTAGGCGGCGAGAATCTTGACCATGTCGCCCTCGAACTGATTGGCGAGAACGCGCAGGTAACGCACCCCTCCCTCAATGTTCTGCTGCACGTCGAAGATGTCCTTGACGTACATCTCCTGCGCGGTCTCGGGC
This sequence comes from Myxococcaceae bacterium, assembly GCA_035262305.1. Lineage (GTDB taxonomy): Bacteria > Myxococcota > Myxococcia > Myxococcales > Myxococcaceae > DATFTC01. The sequence goes on from DATFTC010000340.1 coordinate 11,705, forward strand.
ATCAGCTGCATCAGCCCCGAAGCGCCGCGCGGGGAGACGGCGTGCGGGTCGAAGTTCGACTCGGCGTGCATCACCGCGCGAACGAGGTCGTCTGGGATCCGATAGCGCGCCGAGGCGGCCTTGATGTAGGGCTCGTAGTCCGCCAGCGTGGGCGGCTTGGCTGCGGCGGGTTCGGACGCCTCCGGTGCTCGGTGAAAGGTGCCGTGGACGCGCTTGGCTTTCTTTCCCGTAGGCGGCACGTTCGTGTAGACGATCGTCCCGTCCTTCTCGACGTATTTGTATATCCCGTTGGCGCGAGCGCTAGCTGGCCAGGCCAGCAGTGCTCCCAGCGCCACCGTGCTGAGTGTCAGAGCGCGCATCGACGAGAAAAACATTAGCTCCGAGTGGCCGCTGGCTCAAGGATCGCCTTGTCTGTGATGTTCTCGGGCGTTAAACGCCTGTAGGAATTCATGCCCGTCAAATTTGACTACCTCGTCATCGGTGGGGGCGTCGCCGGTCTTTCATTCGCCCTCGAGGCTGCCCAGCATGGGACGGTGGCGGTGCTGACGAAGCGCGCGCGCCAAGAGGGAAACACTCAGTATGCGCAGGGGGGAATTGCTTCGGTCCTTTCGAACGATGACTCGTTCGAGCAGCACGTCCAGGACACGATGGTCGCCGGGGCAGGGCTGTGCAAACGCGAAGCGGTCGAGGTGACGGTGAGGGAAGGCCCAGACCGCCTGCGCCAGCTGGTCGCGCTCGGCGCGGAGTTCAATCGAAACGCAGTCGGCGAGTTCGACCTCACCCGCGAAGGTGGACACTCGAAGCGGCGCATCGTCCATGCGGGCGACATCACCGGGCGTGAGGTAGAGCGCGCGCTGCTGCACGCGTGCGACGAAACCAAGAACGTCGTTTTTTTCCAGAACACCACGGCGATCGACCTGATCCGGGACAGCAGGGCTAGCCGCGGACGCGTTCGTTGTCTGGGCACCTACGCCCTACTTGAGAGCGGGACCATCGAGACCTTTCTGGGGAAAGTGACGGTGCTGGCCTCGGGCGGGGCGGGGAAGGTGTACTTGTACACGACCAATCCCGACGTGGCGACCGGCGACGGCGTGGCGATGGCGTACCGAGCAGGCGCGCAGATCGCCAACATGGAGTTCTACCAGTTCCACCCCACCTGCCTTTATCACCCGGAGGCGAAGAACTTCCTGATCAGCGAGGCATTGCGCGGCGAAGGTGGCAAGCTCCGCCTGCGGGGCGGCGATGAGTTCATGAGCCGCTACCACGCTCTTGGCGAGCTGGCTCCTCGAGACGTGGTGGCGCGGGCGATCGACGCCGAGCTCAAGCGCACCGGCGATGAATGCGTGTACCTGGACATGACCCATCTGGGGCGCGCCTTCTTGATGGACCGATTCCCGAACATCTACGCCACCTGCAAAGCTTTCGGCATCGACATGGCGGTGCAGGGCATACCGGTCGTTCCGGCCGCGCACTATCAGTGCGGCGGAGTAGTGACCGACTTGTTCGGCGAGACGACGGTCGCTGGATTGATCGCGGTTGGCGAAGTCGCTCACACCGGGCTGCACGGCGCCAACCGGCTCGCCTCCAATTCCCTCCTCGAGGGATTGGTGTTCGGCCACCGCGCGGCGCGCAAGCTCGCGGGGGCGCTCCGCGACGCGCCGCTGGGCGAAGAGCCGCCGCCGTGGGATCCGGGCTCCGCCGTCGCCTCGGACGAGAGCGTGGTGGTGACGCACAACTGGGACGAGATTCGGCGCTTGATGTGGAATTACGTCGGAATCGTCCGCACCGACAAGCGCCTGATGCGCGCTCGGCGGCGCCTCGATTTGCTGCGGGAGGAGATTCGCGACTACTACTGGCGCTTCAAGGTGACTCGGGACGTGATTGAGCTGCGAAACATCGCGGAGGTCGCACACCTGATCGTCGAATGCGCAACGCGTCGCAAGGAGAGCCGCGGCTTGCACTTCACGCTCGACTACCCGAGCCGCGATGACCACAACTGGAATCGGGACACCGTCGTGTCGCGGGAGCTTTGACGTGCAGCGACGCCGCCCGAGGGCTCGATGACGATTCGCGACCGGCAGGTTTTGACGCCGGATCCCTCCTCGCGTCCGGTGACGCGCGAGCGGGCGCCGCCGCCGATCGTCTCCGGCGGGGTGATCGCCCTTTCGGTGCTGCGCTACCTCCTGGATGTTCGGCAGCACACCGTGCCGTGGGCCCTCTACGGGCCCGCCGTCCAAGCTGGAGATTGGTGGCGACTGCTCTTGTATGCGTTTGAGCACGGGAACCTTCTGCACATCCTCTTCAACATGTCCGTCGTCTGGACATTGGGGATCCCGCTGGAGCGAATACTGGGGAGCTGGCGTTTCTTGATCATCTCCCTCGCGACCTGTCTGGGCTCGGCAGCGGTTGCCCTGTTCTTCGCCTTCGATCAGCCGATGGTCGGCGCATCAGGGATGATTCTGGGGTGGGCCGGAGTGATGCTGCCGATTTCGACCCGGGCCGGCCGCCGCCAACTGGGCGTGTGGCTCGTTCAAGTGGCAATCATCAGCTTTCTTCCACACGTGAGTTGGCAGGGACACCTCGGCGGGTTCTTGTTCGGCCTGCCGTTCGGTTTCGCGCTTCGCGGTGGGCCGCGCGTGTTTTCGTACCTCGCGCCCGCGTTGCTCGCCTGTGCGGCCGCGATCGCGTTGGTTGCCGGCCGTCTAGTGCGGTTTTGAGCTAGCTATTCGGCGGGGAAGTAAAGCTCTGCTTTGCCGAGCGTCGAGGCGATGCGCACCATGATTCGCTTCGTGCCCGCAGGAATCACGGGCTCGCCGTTGGTGGTGCTCCGTGGAAAGCGGATGCGATAGGCGACCCAGAAGTCATCCATGTACGGGTAGATCGCCCGCATGTTCAGGTCGGCGCGCCCAAGGCGCTCAACGCTGGTCGGCGTTGTCTCTCCGGCGTCGGTGACCAAGGCGATCCTCCACATGCTGTTGCGCCGGTCGAAATCATCGTAGCGGTAATAGGGAATGTGCACACCGAAGAAAAACTCGTGGAATGAATCGAACGCCGAACGTTCGATGGCAAGGTTCTTTTCGACGATTGCTTGAGGTTGGACCTGGAAGGTCGCCAGACGGTGGACTCTCGCCTCGCGAAATGGCCAGCTCTGATAGGTGACCGCGGTGAACATATGGAGGTTCAGCAGGTCGTAGACTTCTGCGTGGTCGGTGTAGTGGTCGAGAGTCTCTTGGTACGCCTTCTCCTCCGCAGAGCTGGGAACGCTTGCCCCTTTTTCGCCGACCCTCGGAGGGGTTGACGCGCATCCAGTCGCAATCAGTACCAGTAGGCAACCCGAGATCGATGGAGCAATCCAGCTCATGAGGCGAAGTCTTTTCGCGTGAAAAGCGACGCGAGTCGATAGCCGCGCGACTCGAGCGCCTCGCGCCCACCCTCGAGCCGATCCACCAGAGCGAACGCATGAGCCACCTTGAAGCCTTCCAACTCGGTTCGTTCGATCGCTTTCAAAGTGGAAGCACCGGTGGTGACGACGTCTTCCAGAATGGCCACGTCCCAACCTGGTTTCAATGCGGCTCGACCCTCGATCCACTGCCCGGTCCCGTGGCCTTTGGGCTCCTTGCGAACTATGAACGATGGCATTGGATGCCCGGCGAGGTAGCTGGTCAAGCTCACCGCCGAAGCGAGGGGGTCGGCGCCGAGCGTGAGCCCTCCAACCGCCCGCGCAGAGGGAGCGTTCTTTCGGATCGCGTTAAACAACAATCGCCCGATCAAAAAGTGGCCCTCGGCAGTGAGAGCGGTGTTCTTGCAGTCGATGTAGAAGTCCGACTCCCTGCCCGAAGCCAACCTCACTTGGCGGCGCTCGTACGAAAGCCGCTTGAGAAGCTCAAGCAGTCGGGCGCGGTCGCCGTCGAGCCAGTCCTCCACCCTCAGAGCCCCTCCAAGTACGCGACCAGCTCGGCGGAGTACCGCAGCTGGCGCAACAGCTCCTCTTTGCGATCCGGATCGAGCGACGTGAACACTTCGGCGAGCAGCGCCAGATCCTGGTTGATCTCACCGAGGCGCATGGTGGCATCGCCGGCGAGCTCGTCTGCGTCGATTTCCTCCTCCGCGCTCTCCGGAGCCAGGCCGGAGTCGGGAGCGAGGGCTTTTTCGAGCATGTGAGCGGCGGCGGGCGAAAGCCGTCCTTGCTTCTGAAGCGCGCTTCGGAAGTTCCCCAGGTCCTCGCGCGAGGCCGGCGAACCGTGGATCGCCGATGCCAAGGCCATCAGCAGACCATCCTCGTCGGACAGGTTCAGGTGCACCCGCGCCAGCACTTGATCGCGCTGTAGAAACTTGAGGGCTGCGACGCGACGATAGCCGCAAATGAGCTGGTACCGCTCGGGCGCCTTGACGCGAACGTCGATGGGAAACAGCTGACCAAGCCTGGCCACATCGGTGGCCAATAGAGAGAGATCGCCGAGCGGCCGCACCTGGAACAGAGGATCCTCGTCCACCCGGTTGATCGGGATCAGCTCCGGAACAGGATGACTGGGGACAAAGGCCTGAGCATCGCCGACGGGCGTCGGCGTGTGTTCGCGTTGCCCCTCGCCCTCGGCAAGCAGCGACTCCTCCACCGACGGGGCGATCTGGCGATCTTCGGCTTCCATGTCCTCAAGAGCGGATCAGCGCTCTCTTTTCCTGACCACGACCTTCCTCTTGCCGGCGGCCAACGCCGGAGGAACTGGCGGCGACTTCGATTCCATTTTCGAGAGGATCGGCGTCACCGTCGACTTGGAGTTGGCCATGCCCCTTGCCTCGGCGCGCGGCGGCGGCGGCGGCCTGGGCGGGGCGGAAGGGCGCGCGCTCACTCGCGCCGGCCGACCAACGCGATCTCCAGCGGCTCGGCTCACCGACGCATCTCCCATCTCGATCCGCCCCCGGAAGCTCGCGCCGTCAACCAGGATCACGCGGGGAGCAGCGATGTCCCCCACCATCCTCCCTTCCTTGGTCAGCTCGACGCTTTCCGTGGCTCGAACGTTGCCGACGACAACGCCGCTAATCACCGCGTTCTTTACCGAGACGTTTGCCTTGACGACGCCAGAGACCTCGAGGAAGAGCGTCTTCGTCAGCGTCACCTCGCCCTCGACGCGCCCTCGCACGGTGAGGTCCTCGTCCCCGCTGAGCTTCCCGTTGATGGTGATGGTCGGCCCAATCACGGTTGCCCCCGCGGCACCGCCTGTCATCTCTTTGTTGGTTGCCATCGATCAGCGCCCTTTCGCGTCCATGTCGACGTTGCCTTTGAATGAAGCTCCGTCAGCAATCAGGATCCGCGGAGCGCGGATGTCTCCGACGACCCGGCAATCCGATTTCAGCTCTACCTTCTGGCTGGCGTTGATGTTCCCGGTCACCTTGCCGGCCACTTCCACGTTTTGAGTCTGGATGTCCGCCTCTACGATGCCGGAGCCCTCGACGAAGAGGCTCTCCTTGAGCGAGATCTTCCCCTTCACCGTGCCCTGAACAACCAAGTCCTCTTCGCCGGAGATCTCTCCGTCAATCACAATGCTCGAGCCAATAACAGTGTTCGCCATGTGTTCTGCTTCCCTCTCCATCATCTGGGGGCCTATACGTCTTCAGGCAATTTCACTTCCATCTCGATCGAGCCGTTGAACACCGCACCATCCTCGATCACCACTCGGGGCGCCTTGATGTCCCCGGCGACCTTTGCCGAGGCGTTGATCGCCACCTTGGATGAGGCGTCGATGTTGCCGCTCGCCTCGCCGTTGATGGTCAGCTCGTCCGCCTCGATGTCGGCTTGAACATTGCCGGTGCTTTCGATGGTCAGGTGATTCTTGAGCGCGATTTGACCTTCCACTCGCCCCTCGATCACCAGATCCCCGCCGCCCGTCAGGTTGCCCTTAATCACGATTCCCTTGCCGATGATTCCGACCTGTTCGCTCTGCGCCATGTCTCCTCGAGAATCTGTCTCAATCTGCGTGGAACGCCAAACGCGAACGCTACGTCAGAGATGCTTCGAGATCCAGCTGGAGATATCCTTCCAAACCACCTCTTTCCCCACTTCGTTGAGCACCTCGTGGCGCATGCCCGGGTACTCCTGATACTGCTTGTCCGCGCTTCCGATTCGCGGAAAGAACTCGCGCGTGGTGGGGGTGGACGCGATCCCGTCGTCGGAGCCGCATACCACATAGATGGGTAACCGGATCTTCGGCGCCATCTCCAGCGCCTGCAGCTGGGCGGCACTGGCCTCGAGGAACCAGCGGGGCGTCACGGTGCGATTGTACAGGTGATCTCGCTCCACCGCCTTCTGGGCCTCGGGATCGCGGGTGAGCAGCTCGGGAACGATCTCGTTTTTGATCGGGAGCCAGGGGACGACCTTCTCGATCATCGTCGCCGCCAAGACCTTGAGCGGCGGCGCTCGGAGCGCGAGCTTGAGATAGGGCGCCGAAAGCACCAGGCCGGCCAGGTCGGGTGGATTCTGCGCTTGGTGGTGGATGGCCATCAAGGCGCCGTGGCTATGGGCGACGAGCAAAGCCTTCTTCGGACCCGCCGCGGCACGAACCCGGTTCCAAAAGACATCCAGATCACCGATGAAGTCGGAGAATTTCTCACAGTAGCCTCGCCGCCCGTCCGCTTGTCCGTGCCCCCGGTAGTCGAAGGCATGAACCGCGAAGTTATCGGCGACCAGCGAGTCGATGAACTTTCGATACCGGCCGGAGTGATCTGCGTATCCGTGGACGATTCCAAGATGTGCTCTGGGTTTGTCCGGAAGGTCTGATTCCCAGAAGAGTCGGAGGTTGTCCTTCGCGTTGAAGAAGCCCTCATCGTGCCGAGCCATGCGCCAGCGGGACTCTAGCGGCCTGAGGTCTCGGTGGATAGCATCTTCAACTTGCGCTCGAGCCCTTGCTTTTGCCCCTTTTGTTCCTGCAGCTCGGGCGCGGCGATCAACGCGTTGAGGGCTCGTCGGTACGCCTCCATCGCCTGGGCATTCTTCGAGGTGCGCCGATAAGCATCTCCCAGGTGCTCGTTGATCAGCGGCTCGTCCGGATCCAGCGTGGCGGCGCGCTCCAGCGTGTCGACCGCATGCTGGTAATCGCCTCGGCGGAAGTAGAGCCAGCCCAACGAGTCGAGGAAGGCTCCGCTGTCGGGGTGAAGCTTGAGCGCGTGCGTCACCAGTTGCTCCGCCTCGTCCAAATCCCTGCCCGTTTCCGCCAGAGAGTAGCCGATAAAATTCATCGCGTTGGCGTGTTCCGGATTGATCTTCAGCAATAGGCGCATCTGCGCGATGGCCTTATCGACCTCCCCCTTGCGCTCGTAGGCAGCGCCCAGCCCGTAGTTCAGGCTCTCATCCTGGGGATTTTTTGCCAGCGCCGCGGAGAGCAGAGCGATCGCTTCCGACGAGCGATCCTGCCGCTGGTAAAGCTCGGCGAGAGCTTCGATCAGCTCCGGGTCCGAACGCTGCTCGAGGGCCGTCTTCAATAGATTTTCCGCCTGGCGCTTCGCGCCGCTTCTTTCAAGCGCTCGGGCGTAGGCGCCGTAGAGCTGGGGGTAGTCCGGCTTTTCCGCCAGCGCGTTCTTGAACAGCTCCAGCGCGCGCGCGTGCTGCCCCGCCAAGGAGAGGGCGTTGCCGCGCCGCAGCCTGGCCTCCTGGAACAGCTCGGATTCGCGCGGCACTTCTGCAAAAGCTTGCGCCGCCTTCGCGTACTGCAGCAATCGCTCGTGAACCAGCCCGGAGTAAAACGAGATCCGCGCGTCGCGCAGGCCCGCCGCGCGCGCGCTGTCGAGGATTTCGGCGGCGGCGGCAAACTGATAGCTGGTCAAATACGAGAGCGCGATTTTGGCGGCGACCTCTGGGTCGTCCGAGAGAGCCAAGAGCCGGTCGAAGTATGCGCGCGCACGGGCCGGAAGCCCTCGGTTGACCGCCAGCCGCCCCGCCGCGAGCAGGACGTCGCGGTTGTCCGGGTCCTCGATCAGCGCCTTGTCGTAGGCCTGCTCGGCTTTGTCCGGCCGGTCCGTCGCTTGGAAAAGCTGCGCCAAGGCCACCCACGTCTCGGCGTCGCCGCGGTCGATCTCGATCGATTTGAGCAGCAACTTCTCGGCGCGCGGGTAGTCGCCCTTATCCACCAGAACCAGCCCGAGCCTGCGGTACCCGATCGGCTCTCCCGGAACGGCGGCGCTGAATGCCTCGATCGTCTTGACCGCCTCATCGGGCGCGCTCCGCTCCAGCTGAAGCTGGGCCAGGACCAAATAGGCCTCCGGATCCTTTGGCCGCAAACGGATGGCACGCCGGAGGTGGGTCGCGGCCAGATCGAACTTTTGCGCTTCGTATAGAACCTTCCCCATCAGCAACTGCGCCGGCTGATAGTTGGGATGGCGCTCGAGGAGCCGCTGCAGCTCCCTTTCGGCGCGGTCGAGCTCCGACAGCCGCGCATATTCATCGGCAAGCGCGGTGGTCAGAAAAGGATTTCCGTCGTCGGTCGCCAGCGCGAGTCGAAGCTCGTCCACCGCTCGGCGGTGCTCGCCCGCGAAATGGGCGATCCGCGAGCGGAGGTAATGCGCGTAGGCACCCGAGGAGGCGTAATCCCCCTCGTGTTTATGCGCGGAGTCGATCGCTTCGCGCATTGCGCTTTCGTCGATCGGCGGACGCGCGGGCGGGCCGGCGGCACAGCCGAAGAAGAGAGCCGCAGCGCTCAGCAGGCATGGCAGGACGCGATGAATCAACGCCCACATTGTAACTACGCGGGGCCGCGCCCGCCCAAGAGCTGGTCGAGGACTGCGTCCGCCCTGCGGCCATCCCTCGCTACATCCACCGCCTTCTTTTTGAAGACGACGCCCGTCATTCGGTAAAGCTCCGGAATGATGCGAGCGCAGATGCCCCGCGCCGCACCGAGAGGCGACTCGGGGAGCACCAGAGCGAAGACGCCGTCGCCCAGGTGAGCCAGCAGATCCGGAGCGCGCAGCCGGCCGCGGATCAGTCCCGCGCAGCTTCGCACCCGGTCGCCGAGCACGCTTTGTGGGAAGAGCGCCGCCAGGCTCAGTGGGCGCTGGTAGCGCAACGCCCTGGAGACCTCCTGCTCCAGTCGATCCAGCAGTCCTTTGCGGTCGAAGAGCCCCGTTTCCGGATCGGCTTCCGGCGCGCTGTGAAAGCTTGCGAGATGCGCCATGTCGCGCCTGGACTGAATCGCTCGCTGGGCGCACGCCAGCAGCTCCATGGCTTGGAATGGCTTGGTGATGTAATCGGTCGCTCCCAGATTCAGCGCCCGAACCTTCTCGGCGATGTTCTGGTGCGCGGAGAGAAGGATCAACGGGATGTTCGCGGTGTCGGTCGATGACTTCAGTGCCACCGCCGCATCCAAGCCGTCCAACTTGGGCAAGAAGACGTCCATCACAATCAGATCCGGCTCCAGCATTCGCGCTTTCGCCACGCCCTCTGAGCCATCCCGCGCCAGCTCCACCCGGTACCGGGTCCGCAGAATCTCCGACACCACCGCTGCCACCTCGGGCTCGTCCTCCACGACCAGAACGCGCGGAAGCTGGCCGGCCTCGATCCGCCGCGGAAGGCGCATTGGCTCGGTTCGCTCCTCGCTCTTGGCCAAAGGAACGGTGAAGACGAAGGCGCAGCCGGTCTCCGGAGGGCTCTCCGCCCAGATCTCCCCGCCGTGGAGCTCGACGAACTCCTTGCAGATCGCCAGGCCAAGGCCGGTTCCTCCAGGCCCGTGATGGTATCGATCAAACACGCGATGAAGCTGATCGCTGGCAATGCCGCGGCCGTCGTCTTGCACGACGACTCGCGCTGCATCTCCGTCCGGCCTCTTCACGCGCGCAGCCCGAATCGCCACTTTGCCGCGCTCGCGGGCGTGGCTGATGGCGTTGGTGATTAGGTTCTGCAGGACTTCGCGGAGCTTCATCTCATCGCCGATCAGCATCAGGCTCTCGGTTGCCTCGGTGAAGAGGCTGACTCCGCGCTCGAGCGCCATGATTTCGAGCTCCTCCGAGGACTCCTTGCACAGCTCTGCGATGTCCAGCACGCTCGGCTCGAGCGACAGCCTTCCCTGTTCTCCCCGGCCGTGCTCGAGCAGTGATTCCACCAGCGCGAGAATCTTTCTGCCCTGGCGGACGATCGCCTCGACCGAGGGCTTCTGCTCGTCCGGGAGACCGTTATCCAAAAGCAGCCGGCCGTGCCCGAGCAATACCTGGAGCGGTGCGCGCAGATCGTGGCTGCACATGGCGAGCATCTCGTCCTTGAACCGGTTGACCTCCCTCAGCCGTCGATTGGCGTCGTTCAGCTCGCGGTACCTGTCCACATAGGCCGACTCGAGGTCCTCGCGCTTGCGTTTGAGCGCCGTATGCAGTCGCGCGTTTCGGATCGAGTTCGCCAGCGCGGCGGCAACGGCGCGCGCAAACTCCTGGTCCTCCCGGGCGAAAGAGCCCTCGGTACGCGACAGGCGAAGAAACAGCGCTCCCAAGATGTCGTCGTGGCTGATCAGCGGCTGGACCAGGATGCTCTTCACCCCGAGCGGCTCGATCTGCGAGCGAACCTCTCGCATCAGCGGATCCCGAGACGCATCTTCGACGTAAACCGCCTCGCGCCTCTCCAGTGCTCGCCGCAGCTCCGGATAGCGCGCCAGGTCGAGCTCCAGAGGCGCCAGCGTCGGTGCTTCCTGAGAAGCGACCACCCTCGCGGTTCGCGTCGCTGAGCCTTCAACCAACACGATCGAGCAACGATCGGTCGCCACCACCCGTGCAATTCTGTCCACCGCAATGCGCAGGATCTGATCCAGCTCGAGCGAGCTGGTCGCGGCTTGCGCGATCTCGAGCAGCATTTCAATCCGCAGCTGAACCTGCGCGTCGCGCTCGATCAGGCGCTTGGCGCGCAGCGCCGCCTCCACCCGAGTGCTCAGCTCTTCGATCTGGTGGATGCGATCGTCGAAATCGAAGGCGAGCGCGAGCAACGCATCCGCAGACGTGCCCGACAGATCGGCAATCACCGGCAGGCCACGCAGGGCTTCGCTCTGGCGAAGCAGCGCGAGCGCCTCGCGTTGGCGCACACCGGCGTCGGTCACCACCACCGCTTCGGGCGTTAACCTCGCGGCGTGAGAGAGCAGCGCATCCGGGCCGTCTACCGCAGAGCAGGCGTAACCACCCCTGGCCAGATGCTGCAGCGCACCCGCGGCCGAGTCCCTTTCCCCCAACACGAGCACCCGCCCTCTTTTGTCTCCCGGGCCCCGCGAGATCACGCCGGGAACCCCGAGCCACGGGCCAAAACCGCCTGGAACGTGAAACGAGAGCACCAGAAGCGCGGGCCGGCCATCACTCGCAATTATGCCCGCACCGGCTGGCCCAATTCCAGCCGCCAGACTACACCATAGGTGAATCGCATTCACTGTGGGCTCTTGGCGGATTGAGCCCTTGGCAATTTGTGGGGTTAGCTCGCGATATACTCCCGGCAATCCCTCCGTGACCGGAATGCGCTTTCGTGCCCTTCGCCTCTGGGCAGTGCTGGCGGTTTGTCGCCTTGCTTACGCCCAGGCGGCGGGCGGGGACTCATCCAGCGCGCCCGCGGCGCAAGCAGCTCGATCGCCTGGGCAGTCTTCGGCGGCTTCGGGGGCGGTGGTCCGGGAGGAGATTGTTCGCGAAAGCGGTGTTCAGAGCCCTTCCACGCTCGGGCTTTCGATCGAGGACCCTCGAACGTCCCGTCAAGCGCCCGGCGCGGTCGGGAGCATCGGGACGCTCCACATCCTCAGCGCCGATCTGGGGAGCAGCGGTCTGCTTCGTTTTTCCGCGCTCGGCGAGTACTTCAATGCGAGCGATTTTCCGGTCCGGACGGTAAGCAATACGCGATCGGCGGGGACGTTCGCGCTCTCCTACGTCTTGCTCGATTATCTCGAGCTGTATGCCAATTATTCTGCGTCCGCGAACCGCAATTCGGATACCGCGCCGAGCTTGATTTCGTCGCTCGGCGATTTCGGCGTGGGCGCCAAGGCCGCCACCCGGTTGGCGCGGGCGTTTTACGCAGGCGTCGACCTGCGCTTCAGCTCGTACGCCAGCGCAGGCAGCCAAAACCTGCGCGGCAGCGCGGTGGGTTTTGCTCCCCAGATGATCGCGACGTATGACATTCACGAGGCGCTGCCGGTGTTGCCTCTCCGGCTCCACGGAAACTTCGGGGCGTTGCTGGACAACACCCGAAGAGTGGCGGCAAGCCAGCCGCTGAACGCGGCGGAGCAGTTTGCTCTGAGCGTCAACGAGTACGACCGGCTGACCCTTGGAGTCGCCGCCGAAGTGCCATTGCCCGCGGTGACGCCCTTTGCGGAATACAATCTGCGGTTTCCACTCGGCGTGCCTCGCGGCGTTCTCGTCGGCCCGGATGGCGCTCTGGTGCCGCTCGGGCGAGTGTTGCCGCACGCGGTAACCCTCGGAGCGAAGCTCACGGCGATCAGGGCCCTGACGTTGACTGCCGCGGTCGATCTGGGGCTTTCGCGGCTGGTCGGCTTGGGCGTTCCCGCGATCCCGCCGTACAACTTCCTCTTCGGCGCCGCGTTCGCCGTCGATCCCTTCTCGAGCAGCCAGACGCGGATTATCGAGAAGGTCGAGTCAGGTCCGCCGCAGCAGCAGCCGCCGAAAACCGGAAAAGTCGCCGGAGTGGTCCTCGATGCTCAGAGCAAAAGGCCAATTGCAGGAGCCGTCGTCGCGATGGTCGGCGCCGGCGTCCCGCCGGTAGCCTCCGACCCGGAATCCGGCGCATTCCTCAGCCACGAGCTGCCGGCGGGTCCGGTGAAGCTCGAGGTCAAGAAAGAAGGTTACCGCCCGGCCGAGCAGGAGCTGGTGCTACGAGCTGGCCGGACTTCCCGCGCAGAGATTGTTCTCGAGCCGATCGCGAGGAAAGCCCGCTTGTCGATCAGCGTCACGTCAAACAAGCAGCCCATCGTCGCCAGCGTCAGTCTCAAAGGTCCCGAGCATCTGCAGGTGCCGTTCAGCACCGGGTCGGCGGCGGTGGACGTGGAGGCTCTTCCAGGCAAGTACCTGGTCAACGTCACCTCGCCTGCGCACTTGGCGCAGACGCGCGAGGTCGAGCTCTCCGACGGCTCGGAGATGACGCTCGGTTTCGACCTCGCGCCCAAACCCAAGCGAACCCTGGTGAAGGTTCGCGAGAACAAGATCGAGATCATCCAGCAGATCCATTTCGCTCCCGGCAAATCCAGCATTCTCGCCGATAGTTTTCCTCTCCTGGCGCAGCTGGTAGACGCGATCGTCCAGAGCGAAATCAAGCGGCTGCGCATCGAGGGTCACACCGACAGTCACGGCAGCCCAAAGTTCAACATGCAGCTATCGGACCGGCGGGCGCGAGCGGTAGCCGAATACCTGGCGCGAGCGGGAATCGACCGCAGCCGGCTCGAAACCAGGGGTTTCGGCGACAGCCGACCGAGAGCCCCGAACCTCACTGCTCGCGGCCGCGAGCTGAACCGGCGCGTCGAGCTGATCATCCTCGAGAGGTGAGACGAGCCCCATCGGAGGGCGATGGCGATGGCGGCTTCAGGCGTGCCGGGATGGCTTCCTTGCCGCGAGCAACACCTCTACGTTGCCCGCCGGACCGGCGATCGGGGAATCCACGCGCCCGAGCAATTCGAATCCCTCCCCGGACAGGAATGCGGCGATCTTCTCGACGGCGCCCTCGCGGGCCGATGAATCCTTCACCACGCCGCCTTTGGCCACCTTTGAACGGCCCACTTCAAACTGTGGCTTGACCAGGGCGATCAGCAAGCCTCCTGGACGAAGCCGCGGCAAGACGGCGGGGAGAACTTGAGTCAGAGAGATGAAGCTGACGTCGACGGTGGCGGTGTCCACCTGCTCCGGGAGGTCGGCCTCGGACAGATAGCGCGCATTTACTCCCTCGCGGGCGACGACGCGAGGATCGGCGAGCAACCGAGGGTGGAGCTGGCCGTGACCTACGTCGACTGCGTAGACCTTCTGCGCCCCCGCTTGCAGCAGGCAATCGGTGAATCCGCCCGTGCTCGAGCCGATGTCCGCGCAGATTTTTCCGTTGACGTCCAGCTCGAATGCCGCGAGCGCACGCTCGAGCTTCAACCCACCGCGGGAAACGTATCGCAGCCTCTCCTTCAAGCGCAGCGGCGCGTCCACCGCGACGAGCGAGCCAGGCTTGTCCGCCCGCTGATCGCCGACGAGCACCTGGCCGGCGAGGATCAAGGCCTGTGCCTGCGTTCGGGATTCGGCAAGACCCCGCTGAAGCAACAGCGAATCCAGCCTTTGCTTGCGGACCTTCACCGAGGCTCGACGAGCTGCCCAGCAGCGCGCCGGATCCCGGCCGCGTCCAAGCCCAGCTCGACGCGCTGCAACCTGGCGTCCCCATGGCGCACGAAGCGATCTGGCAAGCCGACGGATCGCACCAGCGACCGAAGCCCCCGCTCGCACAGGAACTCGAGCACTGCGCTGCCCAGCCCACCGCGAACCGTGCCTTCCTCAACGGTGAGGATGCGGCCGGCGGAAGCGGCCTCGGCGAGGGCCTCGCGATCCAAAGGAGCGACGAAGCGCGCGTCGAGGACGCTCCAATTCCGCTCGGCGGCGGCCTCGAGAGCGCTCAGCGCCAAAGGCCCGATGGCAACGATGACCAGCTGAGGTGACTCGACGCGTTTCAACCACCGGGCACCATGGATCGGCTGCGCCGGGAGGCGAATTTGAGGAGGGATCGCGGGCAAGGTTGCGCGGGGAAAGCGCAGGGCCGCGGGGCCAGTGCGCTGAAGCGCGGCGTCGATCATCGGGCCGAGGTCTTCCCCTGCGACCGGGACCATGATCGTCAGGCCCGGGAGCGGCCGGAGGATCGCGATGTCGTACGCGCCCTGGTGGGTTGCTCCGTCCGCGCCCACCAGGCCCGCGCGATCGATCGCGAAGAGCACCGGCAGCCCGGGCAGGCACACGTCGTGGACGAGCTGATCATACGCCCGCTGAAGAAATGTCGAATAGATGCAGCAGACCGGTCTCATCCCCCGCGCAGCCAGCCCTGCGCTGAAGGTCACCGCGTGCTGCTCGGCAATTCCGACGTCGAAAACCCGATCCGGAAAGCGGGCGCGCAGCGGCGTCAACGCCGAGCCTTCGAGCATCGCGGGGGTGATCGCCACCAGGCGAGAGTCTTGCGCCATCCGCTCGCCGAGGGCAGCCGCGAACGCCTCGCTGAAAGTCGTTTGACCCGGTCGCGCCCGGACCAGCTTGCCGTCGCGAAGCTCGTACGGACCCATGGCGTGGCCGCGCGTCCGCTCATCCGCCTCGGCCGGCGCGAAGCCTCTGCCCTTCACAGTGAAGGCGTGAACGAGGATCGGTTTACGCGAGCGGCGCGCTTCGGCGAGCGCGGCGATGAGCGCGCGCAAGTCGTGCCCGTCGACGGGCCCCAGGTACGTGAACCCAAGGCTTTCGAAAAACGCCCTCGCCGCCGTGCTTCGAAGCATGCGCGGCACGCCGCCCACATTGACGGAGATGGACATCTGATTGTCGTTGAGCACGACGATGAGCGGCTGGCTGGACGCCGAGGCGTTGTTGAGCCCCTCGAAGGTGAGCCCGCCCGTCAAACTGCCATCCCCGATCACCGCGATTGCGCGCCCCGGCTCGCCCGAGAGTCGCTTCGCTTCCAAAATACCCAGAGCTGCCGAAATCGCAGTGCAGGCGTGACCGGCGCCAAAAGCGTCGTACTTGCTTTCGAGCGGATCCAGAAACGGCGCCACGCCGGCCGATTGGCGCAGCGTGCTCATCCGGTCCCGCCGCCCGGTGAGGATTTTGTGCGCGTAGGCTTGGTGCCCAACATCGAAGACGATCGCATCGGTGGGAGCCTTGAACATTCGATGCAGCGCGACGATCAGCTCAACGGCTCCCAGCGAGGCGCCCAGGTGACCGCCGACCCTTCCGCAGACGCGGATGATTTCGGCGCGCAGCTCCTCGCAGAGCGCCGGCAGAGTCTCCTCGGGAAGCGCCCGGAGCTCGGCGAGCGAATGGATTTCGCCAAGCACCGCGATCAGGTCCTTCTTTCGATCGAAAAGCGGGCCAGCGCAACAAGCGGTCCGGGCGAGCCGTCGAGGCGCGAGAGGGCTTCTAAAGCGCGGTTGACGCACTCGGCGGCCAGGGCCTTCGACTTGGGCAGGCCGAGCACCGCGGGGAACGTGAACCGTCCGGCGCGCTCGTCGGCGCCCGTCGGCTTGCCCATCTGCGACGAGTCGCCCACCAGGTCCAAAATGTCGTCGGTGATCTGGAATGCAAGGCCGACCGATTCTCCGTAGGTATCCGCGGTCCGAAGTGCCTCGGCGGAACCCCCGGATGCAATCACCCCCATCCGGCAAGCGGCGCGGATCAGGGCCCCGGTCTTGAGTCGATGCGTCCGCGTCATGTAGCCCTCGTCGGCAGGTCGGTCCTCGGCAATGTCCAGCACTTGTCCGCCGACCATGCCCGCGGCCCCCGCCAAGCCCGCCAGCTCCCCGCAGAGCGCGCCCCTCTGCGGCTCGGAATCTCGGCCGAGAAGCGCAAACGCCTCGGTCAGCAGTGCGTCGCCGGCGAGAATGGCCATCGCCTCGCCGAAGACCTTGTGGCTGGTGGGTCGGCCGCGGCGCACGTCATCGTCATCCATCGACGGGAGGTCATCGTGGATCAACGAATAGGTATGCACGTATTCCACTGCGCAGGCTGCGTCCTCGGCGACCTTGCCGCCGCCGCCCGTCGAGCCGCTGGCCACATCTGCAAAGGCCAGGCACAAGATCGGCCGAAGTCTTTTTCCGCCGCCGAGCAGCGAGTACCTCATCGCTTCCAGCAGGCGAGGCGGAGCTCCCGACGCCAGCAACTCAAGCCGAGAGGTCAGCAGCGACTCGACGCGGGCTTTCTGCTCAGCCAGAAACTTCGCCTGGAAAGCGTCCGCCGAGGCCATCGAATCAGCCCTCCTTGGGCTTGGGAGGGATCAACTCCTTGATGCGCGCGATCAGCGTCGGCAACTCCACCGGCTTGGTGAAGTAGTCGGCGGCTCCTGCTTCGATCCCGCGCTTCACGTCGGCGCTCGAGCTTCTCGCCGAGATGAAGATCACCGGGATGTCTTTGAAGTCCTCGTTCTTCCTCACCGCTCGGCACAGCTCAAAGCCGTCGATCCACGACATGTTCACGTCGAGAAGAATCAGATCGGGTTGATCGACGTGCAGCGTGGAGATCAGCCTCAGCCCGTTGGCAGCCTGCGTGACCTCGAAATCTTCCATCTGAAGAGCGAGCGCCAAAAGCTCTCGAGTCTCGCGGTCGTCATCGACGATGATGATCTTCGGCTTGGCGTTGGCCATCGGCGCTCGCCTCAAAATGGAGTGTCGTCGCGTTTCGAGGTGGCGGGCGCCCCTGGACGCTGAGGGCTGTCCGACTTCCCGGCGGCGGCCGGCCCCGGGCCACTGGGACCGAGTTCGAGCGGAGCCACCTTCGATTCACCGTCGTCGTCGAGCAGCTGCTCAATCCGTTTTTCGGCGGCGCTGAGCAGCTTTTCGCCGCGCCGCACCAGTCCGATTCCCTCCTCGAACGCCTTCAGCGACTCTTCCAGCGATAACTCGCCCCCCTCGAGCCGCTTGACGACTTCTTCGAGACGCTGAACCACCTCACCGTAGCTCGTTGGGTCTCGCTCGCCTGCCTGTGTTTCCTTGCTCACGACCTCGACACCTCAATCCGCCCGCTGTCCAGCTGTGCGCATCGTACGGGACGCCACTCGAACGCGCTAGCGCGCGGCCGGCCCTCGAGTCAAGAAGTTCGCTCGCCTCCACGCTTGGGATGCGTCGCGGTCACGGTTGCGTCTATTCGCTCGCAGTCCTCCGGGACCTCGCAGCCCGCTCCTGCGAGTTTGATCTCCACCGGATCTCCTGGTGACACCTGCGATGCAGACCGCACCACCCGCTGATCGTCCCTTCGGAAAACAACGGAGTAGCCACGGGCCATCACCTTGAGCGGACTCATCGCTTCCAGCCGCGCACCCAATGTATGGAATCGTCGCTCCTCCAGCGACGCTCGATTTCGCGCCTGCTCCCTCAGCCGAGAGCGAAGAGAAATCAGCGCGCGGTGGTTTTTCTGGACGAGGCTCTTCGGCGATGAGCGCTCCAGCTCAAGGCGGGCGGTCGCCAGCTGGTGCCGGCGCTGCCGGATGCTTTCCCAGATCGACGCGCGAAGCCTCTCGGAAAGTCCCGCCAACTGCCCCCGATTGCGCAGCAGCCGGGCCTGCGGGCGTTGACGCAGGAGTCGTTCCTGCAGTGCGCGCATCTGCTCGCGGCGAATCCCCGCCGATTGCCTGATGGCGCGCATCATGCGTTCGGTCTGCTCGGAGAAATGAAGCTGCTTCTGTCCGAGGATTCGACGTGGATCGGCGAGCCTGGCCCCCAGCCGCTGCAGCCGCTGCCGATCGGCGAGGATCTGGCGCTCGACGGACTTGCGGAGCCGACCGGCCGTCGTCTGCAGCGAAAGCTCCAAATCGCGCAGCACCGGTGCCAATCGCTCGGCGGCGGCGCTGGGAGTGGGAGCGCGAAGGTCCGCAACGAAATCGGCGATGGTGAAATCCACCTCGTGGCCGATCGCCGATACCACCGGGACCGGGCATGCGTGGATCGCTCGGGCAACAACCTCCTCATTGAAGGTCCAGAGGTCCTCGATCGAGCCTCCGCCGCGCGTGAGAACAATCACGTCGACATCGGTGCGCGCCAGCCGCCGCATCGCTCGAACGACGTCGCCGGCAGATCCGTCGCCCTGGACCCGCGCATCGTAGATCAGCACCGAGAGCCGCGGATGCCGCTGGTGGAGCACGCGCAAAAAATCGCGGATTGCTGCGCCGTGCAGGCTGGTGACGACGCCGATGCGCTGGGGAAGAAAGGGGATCGCCCGAGGCGGCCGCTTCCGCGCTTCGCCCAGCAAACCCTCGGCGGCCAGCCGGTCTTTGAGCTGCTGGAAGGCGAGCGCCAGCGCTCCTTCTCCCTCCGGCTCTATCCGCTGGACGATCAGGCTGTAGCGACCTTGCGGCTCGTAGAGATCGATGCTGCCTTCGGCGATGACTGAAAGACCGTCGCGCAGATTGAACTTCAGCCTCTGGGCGGCCGAAGCCCACATCTTTGCATCCAGGCACGCATCCGCATCCTTGAGGCTAAAGTAGAGGTGACCGCGCGCGTTGGCACCGCGGAAGCCGGAGATCTCACCTCGAACCCACAGATGAGGATAGCCGCGCTCGAGCGTCGTCTTGATATCGCGCGTGAGCTCGCCCACGGTGAAGATCAAGCGCTCGGGCTTGGCGACGGGCGGCGCCGCAATCGGTGTGGCTCGGGGAATCGGCGGGGGCGGCGCGGGTTCGATCGGCGCAGCAAAGGGGCGCGGATTTGCCGGAAACAAATTGCCCTGTTGCGGTGAATCTTCGGTCTTGATCCAAGGAAACTTCTTCATCTCGAAAGCTTCTCCACCCAATTTACGGCCTTGCGGTGTGTTTCGTCATCCGGCGGAGTCAGGGCGATCACTTCCTTGAATCTGAGGACCGCCTCGTCGGGCGCCGTGTCTTTTACCGAGTACGCAAACACGAATAATTCCTTAGCACGCAACTTGAGCTCACTCACGACCGCGAGAGCGCCCGGATGATCCGGAGTGAGCTGGAGCGTTCTCGCTGCGAGCTCCATCGCCCGCGCCCACTGCGCAGCGGCCTTCGCCTTTGAGGCTTCGTTGTAATACATCGCAGCCGCCCGGGCCATCGCGCTTTGTACCTGGCCGCTGGGAGTGCCGCCGGCTATTCGCAAGTCCAGTGCGAGCAGGCGTTCGAGATCCTTGAGGTCCAGTTGCTCCGCCCGCTCGTGCAGATCGCCAAATTCCCGCAATTCACTGAGCAACCGGCGGCAGCCTTCTATTTTTCTAGCCACGCAATCCTCGGCAGCTGCGATCGCGCCCTTCACGTCGCCCTGGCGAAATCGGGAGGCCAGGTTCTCCCGAAGTGCGTTGAAGCTCCCTCGTGGAAGAGGTTTCTTCCGAATTGCCACGGCGCGCCGCGCGTCGTTGGCGAGGGACTGGGCATCTGGATTATCGGGTACGGCCTTCAGCACGTCCTCTACAATCTCGAGGACCCGTGGATAATCGCGCTCGTCAAATGCTCGTCGACCTTCGGCGACGCGCAGCGCTACACGCTCGCGGAGCAGCTCCTTGACCGATTGAAGTTGCGCGTGGAGCTGGGTGTCCGCGCCTACCTTCGCCAGGGTGTCGGCGGCGGTGCCCAGCTCACTTCGGTCCAGCGCGGACCGCGCTTTGGCGATCAACTTCTGATTAGGCACTTCCTTCGTTCCGCGGTCGATGTATTCCCGCAGGCCGGGCAGCTGCGGCGCCTCGGCGCGGATCCGCTCGAAGGCGACCAGGGCCTGCTCCCAATCTCCCTGGCGCACGAGCTTCTTGGCGGATTGAAAGGCAGCCTCGATCGCCTCGCGAGATCGGCGTGCCTCATCGTTCTTTTCGGCGGAGAACCGAGCAGAGTGTTCCTTCGTCCAAGCGAGCCCTAGCGCGGTCAACAGGAATGCCGTTGCGATCGCTCGCCACAAAAAAACTCGGCGCTTGGACCTGAAAACCAGCGGAGTCTGCTCAGACAAGTAAAAAGAGAATTGGGTGTCTCCCAGCGCCAGCACGTCTCCTTCTGAAAGTGGCGTTTCTTCGAGGATTCGGTTTCCATTGAGAACTGTGCCGTTGCCGGATCCGAGGTCCTGAGCCGTCCATCCGGACGCTGACTTGCGCAGCAAGAGGTGGCTCCGAGACACCGTCGGATCGGGGATGGCAATCGCCGACTTCCCCGCTCGACCGATTACCACCGCGTCTTCAGTGAGCTCGAACTTTCGCCCGGCGATCGGTCCGGCCGTGCATACCAGCCTGCCCCCCTCCCCAACCCCCACGGTCCTTCATCCTCCAAACATCAATGCGAAAACGATCGGCCCAAAGAGGATCATGAACACCGTGGGGAAAATGCAGGCGACCAGGGGAAACAGCATCTTGACCGGAGCTTGATTGGCGAGTTTTTCGGCTCGCTGCGTTCGCTCGACGCGCATTTGCGCGGACTGAATGCGGAGCACCTTGCCGAGGCTGGTTCCCATCTTGTCAGCCTGGATCAGCGCGCGGATGAACTGCGTCAGCTGCGGCAAATCAACGCGGGCAATCATCCCTTTAAGCGCCTCTTCGCGCGTCCGGCCAACGCGAAGCTGTTTGAGAACGAGCTGAAGCTCGTCTCGAAGTGGGCCGCTCCTGCCGCGTTCGACGACCTTGCCGAGCGCGCCGGTAAAATCGAGACCGGCTTCCACGGCCAGAGTTAAGAGGTCGAGGTGATACGGCAGAGCGCGGCTGATCAGCAGAAGGCGTTTCTTGACCTGATCTCTGAGCCAGAAAAGGGGAAGAGCGCTTCCCAGCACCCCGAACGCCAGCGACCAGGCCAGGTGGAACCTCCCGCCTAAACAGATTAGCAAGCCAAACGCCAGCCCAGCCGCCAATCCGAGCTCCTGGAGCGTCAAGATGTGCAGCGCCTGCAAGTCCCTCGGTTGCCCCGCCTGGATCAAAGATCGACTGAGCCGTGACTCATACCAGGACCTGAGGATCGGACGATTGATGCGACTCAACAAAGAGCTGAGCGTGGCCAGCGCGCGTGGAAGACCGCTGACGGGAGCTGGTTCAGTGTGGGCGGAAATTCTCGCGCGCAGAAGCCGATACACTGCGACGCAGAACAGACTGATGCTCAACGCGGTCAGGGATGCACAAGCGAGCAAAATCCAGCGAAACGTCCCTTGAGGCGAGAGCGAGGCAAACAGACTTGATCCCAGCGACATCAATTCTCCGCTTCAGATGTCAACCGCGACGATTCGGCGAATCCAGAGAATGCCGAGGCCCTCCAGCACGCCGATCGCCGCCACGAGAACATACCCAAACGGATGGGACAGCATGGGTCCCATCAGATCAGGTCGCATGTAATTGAGCACAAGACCCAGCACGAGGGGCATTGCGGCGACGATCCATCCCTGCAGCTTGCCCTGCGAGGTCATCGCATCGATCTTCCCTTCAAGCCGAAATCTCTCCCGAATCGTGCCGGAAATCGTCTCAAACATCTCCGCCATGTTTCCGCCCAGCGAGCGCGAGATATTCGCCGAGACGACCACCAGCTCTAGATCGTCCGAGGCCACGCGCTGCGCCATGTTGATCAGCGCTTGATCCAAAGACACGCCGAATTTCACCTCCTTGATCATCAGGCCGAACTCTTGAGAGAGCGGCGCGGCGGACTCTTTTGAGACGTGCTCCACCGACTGCGCGAAGGTGAGGCCGGCGCGCAAAGCGCTCGCCATGCTCTGAAGAGCATCGACCAGCTGCGCATTGAATTTGCGGATGCGCCGGTGACGATAAAGCGCAACCACGAGCCGCGGAAAGAACACACCCAAGGCTGCGGCGATCGCGGAAACGAACGGATTGACGAGAATGTACGCCGTCGTTCCCAACGAAACAACCGAGCAAACATTCAAAATCAACATCTGTCGAGCATCAATGAACAAAAACATATCGCTGAGATCTTCGATCGCTTTGGCGACGTATCGCTCCTGGTAGCTTCGGTAAGCTCGGCGCAAAACTGCAACCGTGATCGCGGTCGAGAAGAAAACAGAGGCCGATACGAGAACAAAGACAATCGCTGGGAACATGGCTTCGTCTAGAACCCGGGCGAATCGTGAGCTCTCAACCCACTCCCTTCATTCTCTCCACGGATGATTTGGACAATCTGCTGGCGCCTTTGCTGGTTTGACTTTGTCCGCTCACCTGAGAGAAGAGTCTGGACCGTCGCTCGACCGCGCTCCTCGATGGGGTCGACATCTTCCTCGTTGCGCAGCGACAGGCTGAGCGAGCCGAGCTCCGCGGCCAGGGTAACAATCTCCGCCTCCTCAGGAATGAGCAGCAAAGTCACATTCGAATAGTCGCGCTGGCTTTCTGGGACGAGGTTCAAATTGGTCGTCCCCGTCATCCTTCCGGTGGCCAGCACGACGACGTTTTGCAACAACGTCACCGCGACGTTCTCGTTGGTGCTCGGATCGCGAAAGGTACCGATGACATCGACATGATCATTGGGACGCACCCACCCACCGACGGATGACTTGCGTGAGACGTCAATGCTGATCGCGCGTCCCCGCCGCTGAATGCGGGAAGAGAGGCGCTCGGCTCTAAGCGTTTCGAATTGGGTCCATAACAGCATGTCCCCCGCCTGAATCGGAACCAGGACTTTCTGGTTGAAGACGTAGGACACCGCATCGGGCTTCACCACCGAGGAGGTGACAAATTGCTCGGGAACGGGGCGTGGGGAGATCATTTCACTGCTAATTGTTGAGCCCTCACGGATGTCCTGATCCGCAACCATCACGCTGACCAGATTCCAACCTCGTCGCGCGTCTGCTTCCCTCTTCTTGATCGCCGAGAAGGCCACCACTCCCGCCAAAAGGCCGAGCCCGAGCGCTACCAAAAGAGGAATCTTGCCTTTGAGCAGAGATTGCACTGCGCACCGTCAAGGCAATGGGCTGTTGAGCAGGAAGTAAAAGGAGCTGTAGCGGATCTGATACGCCGTGAAGAACAGCTCGATCAAATTCTGCTGGCGCTGCGGCCCTGGGATGATCCGCACGGTACAGCCGAGCACCAGCGCGACGATCAGCAGCCAACTCAGCAGAGAATACTCCAACATCGCCTGACCTCGCGCGGACCTGGATGCCAATCTGGCGGAAGCGATTCTCGACATCGGACGATTCCTAACGCGCCGGCGCCGTCGACCGGAGCTTGCTCTCGGGCCGCGCTTTCAATTCGGCAGGGTCAGGAAGCACCATCCGCGGCTGCGCGTCGGTCCCGAAGCCAATGACTTCCATCACGTGGCCGATAGCCGGCATCTCCAGCTTTGCCAAATGGAGCAGCGGCAGCCGATAGCTCATCCAGATTCGCTGCAGCAGAGACCCCTCTTGATAGATTTCGATGGGCACCGCAGGCAGGATCCCCGCCTGAGTCATCAGGCGCGTCTCCGGCCGGGAGCGAATTGTCTCGCCGCCTGTAGCGATCGACCTGGCCGGTGGATTTGGTACGGATTGCAGAATCCTACCGAGCTGCTCGGGCGAAACCTCGTGCGGCTTGTCGGCACCCAAAGCGACGAAAAGTCGCGCGATGCCTTCGTTGCTCAGGCCGGTGTCGCGAACGACAAGCAATCTGATCTGTACGAGCGGAGCGCGCAGATCGCGGTCTTGGCCGAGCTCGATTTCAATCCAAAGCGAATCCCGACCAAGGGAATCCTTTTCAGTGCCGACGACGGAGAACCGCCAGAAGCTCACCCGACCACCGCCGGCATCAGCTCGATATGAAACCCAATCTCCAGGCCCCGCTGCGCTGACCCCGCGCATCATGTGCCGTAGCAAGACGTGGGTGACGGAATCGCTGAAGAGGCTTGGGCCAGAGGTTTCCACCGAAAGTACTGCACACAGCGCCAAAGCCCACGATTTCAATTGGCTCACCCTCCGCCGGCGCGCGAGCGCATCTGCTCGGCGCCGCCTGAATCGCCGACGCAGTCGTCGCACGTCTGCACGATTGCAGTCGCTCCGACGTCGATCTCGACCAGATGGGTGACGACGCGTTGGCCGCCGCGGGTGTGCTCGAGGGTCAATTGCCGCGCGCCTTGTCGAGAGAGCCACTTCTCCTGCGCCAGACTGTATCCGGCAGCGGCAAGCTGACCTTTGATGCGGTCCGCCACCGCTCCAAGTTTGTCTTCGATCAGCGCCGTCTGATGATACATCCGCGCCGCTCCGTCCCGAGACTCCACATTTTGAAGCCAGACGACGCCATCGGCCGGCGAGAACATTTCTTTCGGAGATGCATCGGCGCGAACCCAGAGATCTCGCACCGCGGCAAAACCGATCGTCTTGCCTTTCCACTGTTTGAGCACGATCGAGCGCTGCAGGCCTTCTCGCGTGTAGAATGCCGAGACAACCATCTCGTCCTCGGGATGACCATCCACCATGGTTGGAAGTCCCGTCTTCTTCCATGTTTGAAAAAAGTGTTCGGCGACGGCACTTACCGAATCCGGCGTAGTGAAATACGCGATCCGGAAGTATTCGCCCCCGATGACCAGCTCGTCGCCAATTTGGATTTGCACGGTGTTGGGATAAGCGAGAACCTCATCGGGTACCCGCGCAATCACGGTTGCGCCAAACAGTATTGCGACTCCCAGGCCACTCATTCGCAGCGTTCCCCTGCTGATTCCCCGCCCGTCTGCGCGGAATCGGATGATGGATCGTCCGCTTGAGCGTACTTGCAACCCATGAACCAATTGCCGCGAGCAACAAACATCTGGATGTAGAGCGAATCCTGATAGCTGGCCTGGTCTCGAAATGGAGCTGTGTCGAAGCATCTCGGACGGTCGCTGTCCAGCTGAGAAGACTTGAGGAGGTTGTTGAGTCCGCCTCGAGCACTTTCGGGGTAGCCGGGCGCGTCGCAGTCGCGACTGTCGGCGACTTGCGAATCCGGCGCGTAGTTGTGCGAGACGACGTACGTTCCGAGCGGATCCGGAGCCACAGAATGCAGCAGGCCTAGAACCAAGGAGACCGCCGGCACATGCTCGAGGCGATCCCGAATGCCGAAGAAGCCCATTCTCCGCACTTGGCGATAAAGACCGCTGGGCTGATTCCCCTCGCGATGCTGTCCTGCTCGAGAGCCCTTCATCACCGAGTCCGCTCCATCCGGAAGTGCCCAACCGTCGGCGATCAGCGTCAGGCTGCTGCGAAGGGGAAGCCTGCTCAAATTGCGCCCGCCGAAGAAATCGAGGTGAAAGAGTCCGCCGCCGGGACGATCGAGCAGATGCCGCGGCAACAGGAGATTATTCAGCGCGGCGGAAGCTTCGATGCGCAACTTCCCATGGGTGTTGAAACCCCACTCTCGCAAAACCTTAGACGGAGTGGAGGCGAGCGCTCCGAAGATCGACTGCGACAACGCACCGCCTTCGCTGCGAAACGCAGGCAAGGCATTTGTATCAATCCATGGCACCTCCGTTTGAGTGATTTGCAGGTGGAGATCTTCGAACCGTCCGATGAAATCACCGGTTCTCGAGGCTACCGAATCGAGCTTGGCGTACCTCGCTTCGGTCTCGCGAACCGTGCGTCCACCGGCGCGTTCGAACGATTTGCCGGGGTTGCCC
>DATFTC010000341.1:0-11058 GCA_035262305.1 Myxococcaceae bacterium
CGGGCCGCGATGGATGCGGCAAGCGTTGGGCCATCGTCGCCTCGAAGCGACAGCAGGGCGCCCACGCTTCAAAGCAGCCCCGGAGTCGGCACCCCGGGCTACATGGCGCCGGAGCAGCTCCGCGGCGAGGCGATCGACGCCCGGGCGGACCAGTACGCCTTCTGCGTTGCCCTTTACGAGGCCCTGCTCGGCGAGCGTCCATTCGAAGGGAAGACACTCGTCACCGCGATGTCAACGACGGGATCGGCCGAGCTCGGCGCTGGCAGCCTGGAAGTTGCGAAGAAGGCGAACGTGCCCGGATGGGTGATTCGACCCATCCTCCGAGGTCTTTCGGCCGCTCCGTCCGAGCGTTTTGAATCTCTCGATGCGCTGCTGACGAGCCTCTCCGCCGAGCCGCATAGTAAGTGGCGTCGAGCGAGCGCCGTCGCTGCGGTGACCGCGGTGCTGGTGGCGAGCGCAGCTGGATATCGCGCCGTCCAGGAACACAATCAGGTTTGCAAGGGCGCCGAGGCGAAGCTCGCCGGGATTTGGGACCCGCCGAGGACAACCGCGATCGAGCGAGCGTTCGTGAGCACCGGCAAGCCCTTTGCGCGCGCGGCGTTCGCCGGAATCGAAAGTCAACTCGACGCGCACACGCGCAGTTGGGTGGCGATGCACACCGAGGCGTGCGAAGCGACGCGGCTGCGCGCAGAGCAATCCGAAGCACTGCTCGACCTGAGAATGGATTGCCTTCGGCGGCGGCTCGACGAGGTCAAGGCGTTGACGGATGTGTTTGTCAGGGCCGACGCGCAGATTGTGGAGAAGGCCGTCGAAGCCACGCAAAGCGTCGCGCCGCTGCAGGCCTGTGCCGATGCGGCGAGCCTTACCGCCCCAGTGAAGCCTCCCGCCGATCCTGCGTCGCGCGCCGCGGTCGAGACACAGAGGAAGGCTCTCGCTCAGGTCCAGGCGCTGAGGGACACCGGAAAGTACGCGGAAGGGCTCGAGCTCGCCAAGCGCCTCGCCCCGGAGGCGCAGAAGCTCGGCTACAAGCCGCTCGAAGCCGAGGCGCTTTTCGCTCTCGGCTCTCTTCAATCAAAGATGGGAGATGAAAAAGCTGCTGAGCGCACTCTCGAAGAAGCGGGATGGGCGGCGGAGGCAGGTCGCGACGACCAGCTCAAGGCGAAGAGCTGGATGGAGCTTCTGCACGTGGTCGGTTACCAGCAAGCACATCTGGAGCAGGCTCATCAGCTCGCGCGCCGCGCCGCCGCCACCGTCGAGCGGCTGGATAGCCCACCTCCGGTCAAGGCGAAGCTCGAGTTCGAACTTGGCTCGCTGGCGCTGCGCGAGGGCAAACACGCCGACGCCGCCGATCACCTCAAGCAATCGCTGGAAATTCGACGGCAAATGCTGGGGCCCGATCATCAGGACGTTGCGAACACCCTGACAGCCTTGGCGAGCGTTCTGCGCGCGCGAGGAGCATACGAGGAGTCGCTGATTTATTCGCGCCAATCCTTGGCAATCTTGGAAAAGGTGCTCGGGCCGGACCATCCTCTGGTCGCCGATGCCCTCATCGTCATTGGTACTGCGCTCAGGCGCGCTGGAAAGCCCCAAGAAGCGCTTGCCGCGGACCAGCGATCACTTGCAATTCGCGAGAAGGCTCTCCCGGATTCGCCGATGGTCGCAGCGGCGCTCAGCGACGTCGGGATGGATCTCCGGGCGCTGAGTCGAAACGGCGAAGCGATGGACTTCCAAAAGCGTGCCTTGGCGATCGAGCAAAAGGTTCTCCCACCGGATCACATCGAGATGGCTCGCACTCTTGGCAACATTGCCAATCTCGCGAGCGAGCTCGAGAGCAGGGAAGCTGCAATCGATTATGGTCGCCGGGCGCTCGCGATTTTCGAAAAGGCGCTGGGCCCCGATCACCCGGAGGTCGCGCAGGCGTTGAGCAATCTCGGCTCTGAGCTGTCCAATCTGCACCAGTATCAGGCGGCCCTCGAGGTCGACATGCGAGCCCTTGCAATTCGCGAGAAGGCCCTCGGCTCGCAACACCCGCTCTTCGCCACGACCGTTGACAACATTGCGCTCGTGTTCGACGCACAAAAAAAATGGGCGAAGGCCCTCGAATACCATCGGCGCGCTCTGGAAATTCGGGAGAAGGCCCTCGGATCCGACCACCCGATGGTCGTCCGTAATCTCGTTACGTACGCACGCTCGTACGTTTTATCGGGCAAGCCTAAGCCGGCCATTCCACTGCTTGAACGGGCGAGCGCCATCCCTGGCAAGGGGAACACCGCCGATCGCTATCTGCGCGCGACTGTGCAAGCGATGCTGGCGCGAGCGTTGTGGGACTCTGTTCAAGGTCGCAAGCGCGCGCTGGACCTCGGAGAGCACGCGTATCGAGACCTGCAGAAGCTAGGGCAACAGACCAGCGAAGCCTACCAGGAGTTGGAGCCCTGGCTGCTGCCGAAGTTGAAGGTGCAAACCCGCCGGGCTTCGCAGGACATGTAGCACGTGACTTGCTCGCGCGGCCGTGTCGAGCGAGCATGCGCCCCGAGGGACCTCGTGACGGACACGTTAGATCGGACCCGCGGCACGCCATTGCCAGTTCCGACCGACCTGCGAGGCGGAGCTCTGCGAGGCGAAGCGGGCAAGCAGGTCGCGCAGAGCGCGTTCGCGTGCGTGGTGGCCTGGTCCGCCGATGAGCCGCAGCGCACGGGAGAGTCGCTGCTGATTCGGTCAGACGGGGAAGCCTCGCGCGCCTACGTTTTTGGGCGCGGGACGGCTCAGACCGGCGACGAGGGCGAGCGAATCGATCTCGTCCGCGTCCGCCCTGGACAAATCCAGCGAACGCCTCCGGTGAGCAATGCGTGGATCTCGCGCCGGCAGCTCGTGATTCGATTGGATCCGGCGCGCGGCCTGCGGGTCGAAAACGTCGGGCGCTGCAAGGTGCTCGTCAACGGCGTCGCCACGGAGGCCGCTCGGCTCAGGCCTGGCGACACGTTGGCGCTGAAGAACCAGCTTCTGCTTTACTGCACCGAGCGCGAGCTTTCATCGCGCCCTTCGGAATATCCGAGCGAACGGGCGCCGCCGTTCGGCGAGGCCGACGCGGACGGCATCGTCGGGGAAAGCCCGGCGGTCTGGCACCTTCGCGAGCAGATAGCATTCCTCGCGGCTCGGGCGGGCAATGTGTTGCTGCTCGGCGCGAGCGGAACGGGCAAGGAGCTCGTCGCCAACGCGATTCACAACCTTTCTGCGCGGCGGACGAAGAAACTCCTGGCGCGCAACGCGGCGACTTTTCCGGAAGGACTGATCGACGCCGAGCTCTTCGGCAACGTGAAGGACTACCCGAACGCCGGGATGCCGGCGCGCCCCGGGCTGATCGGCGCCGCCGACGGGGCGACTCTGTTTCTCGACGAGATCGGGGAGCTCCCGCCGGAGCTGCAGGCGCACCTGCTCCGAGTGCTCGACTCCAAGGGCGAGTATCAGCGCCTGGGCGAGGCCTTTACCCGCACCGCCGACGTGCGGCTGATCGCTGCGACCAATCGACCGATCGATCAGCTCAAACAGGATCTCGCAGCGCGGTTTACGCTTCGCGCTATCTTGCCGGATCTCAACCAGCGGCGGGAGGACATTCCGCTGCTGGTCCGGCACGTCCTTCATAGAGCCGCCGCGAAGGACGCAGCGATTGGCAAGCGATTCTTCCAGGGATGGAACGCAGAGCCCCGCATCGAGGCGGAGCTGATGGAAGCGCTGATCCGCCACGCGTACACCACTCATGTTCGCGAATTGGAGAGCCTTTTGTGGCAAGCGGTCGCTACCAGCCCGGCCAATCAGCTGGCGCTCACCGACGCGGTTCGCGAAAAACTGGGATCTTCGGCGCCGACGACTCAGAACGAGCGCAGCGGGGAAGAGCTGCCGTCGCGCGACGAGATCCAGGCTTGCCTCCAGCGGAACGAGGGCGTCCAAGAACGCGCTTGGCGCGAGCTGGGCCTGAAGAATCGGTACGTGCTCAAGCGGCTGATCAAAAAGTTTGGATTGTGAGCGGTTTCGAGCACGCGCAAATGTTTTCGCGTTACCGCCGCACTGCTACCTCGAGAAACGTCGTTGGTCGGGAGCGCAACATCGCGCGGAGGCATCGCAGCAGGCAGCGCGGCCCGAATTCCCGCCATATCAGCAGCGGATTCTTGAGCACGTCCCGGCTTGTGATGACCCCGAGCATGCGCCACTGCTCTGCACGTCTTGGGCCATGTTTCGGAGCGGCTCGAGAGGCTCAAGACCTCGGTCGATGCGCAGAGCTACTTCCCCGGCCGCGCTCGACTTGAGGGGTTCGCCGCGGGCGCGCCCGCCATCCGCCCCGAGCGCGCGCGATCTTCCAAGCCTCTGTGAATGTGCACGTGCCCGAAAATTGGGCAGCTCGCGAATGCTCGACCTGGCTCGATTCCTGCCTCCGGGCGTGGTGAAGCGAGCGGAGGCGGTTCGCCGCTCTGCAATCTGGGATTCAGGAGGACTTATGACGGCGTTTCATCAACATGCGTTTGTGCTCATCCTCGGCGCGCTCGTGCTGGGCGGCTGTCACTGCAACGGCAACGGCCCCGGCGGAGGATATTACCCTTATGGTTACGCTCAGACGCGATTCGCAGTGAGCACGGCGGGGCAGATTGCGTGCGAGACGCGAAGCCAACCGGCGGCCCTCACCTCGGGGCAGAGCGACCCTGCCGAGCAGGCGGGGTCGCTCTTGGCGACGGTGCGAGTGGTCGACGCGCCTGACAACGCCGTCCCGACTCGGGCTCGCGGCAGGGTGCTGTTTGGTGACGCCGAGACTGCAAACGCCGTCGAGTTGTTCATGTTCGAGGATCTTCCCCTCGAGCTCGGCGCAGAAAAGACCGTGAAGATGACACCGCAAGGCGTCGAAAAGCTCCGCGCCTACCAGGGACAGGATTCGATCAACCTGACCCTGACGACCTGTTCCGAGCCTCAAGCGGCGCACTATGACCTCGAGCTGGAGCTCGGAGCTGACGCCGCGAGCAAACCGTAGCAATTGCTGCAATCGCTTGAGCAAGAAGACCCGGGGATATCGCGCCCCGGGTCTTCTCTTTGACAATCACCACTCTAGAGAGCGTCTGCTGACTCCGCTCAAGTCGAGTGTTCCGCGCTCCCCTAGAGTGATGACCACATTGCACTCGCCCTCCCGGTCGCGGCTTTCCGCAGCTGCTGGGGTTCGTGGGAAGGAGGTTGTGCAGTTTTCACGCCCAGCACCGCCCCGGCACGTCACCGCCGTTAGACGAGAATCGGTTGCTTCTTGGCAACGCAGTCACTCGGCTTGTTGCCGGTGGAGAAACGCGAGGGATGTCGGCACCGTCGCGACTTTCGCGCCGCGACGATGGCGCGCGCGTTCACCGCCCGGAACCGCAGGAAGCACCCGCTTGGGTCGTGAACGCGTAGAGTTGGTCGTCGCCGGCGATGAAAATTCGACCGTTGACTTCTATCGGCGTTGTAAATTTCTGGACGGTCCCCATTCCATCGTCGGGGCCAGTGCCGTCATAGAGCAGCTCACCCGTTTCGGCGTTGTATGCGCGAAGCCGATTCGGGGATCCAAAAGCGATGGTCCATAGCACCGCTTCGGACGCTCCGTCGGTCGTCGTGACGATGGGTCCGGCGCGACCACTCGCGGAGCCTGTGGGGACGCTGGCGCACCACGCGATATTGATGCTGGGTGGGGTACCTGCCACGATTTGAAACACAACCAAATTGCCCGGCGCTCCCGGACAACCGATGCCATTTCCAGTGGAAGTCGCTGTTACAAAAGTTCCGGCTGCTGTTGCAAAAGCGGCCGGCGCGTTGATCACGGTTGAATTCGCGACGCGCGTGTTGGTGAGCTCGCCGCCGATCCCGCCAAGGTTCGCTCGGTCCAGCAGGTAAGCGAAGCCGGTCTTTCCCACTGCCACTACCAGATCCGAAGGCACCGCGTCAGGGACGCTGACTTGAATCGGCGCGACGCCACCCAAATCCGCGTCGCCCACGTCCAGCGTGTACCAGTCGGAGGGCGCGAAATAATCCGCCGTGTCTCCCGAGAAAAAAGCGCCGTCGCCGAGCCGAAAAACGGCTTCTCCGCCCTGCCACACCATCATCGTTCCAAAGGTGTTCCCGGTTGCTGCGTACACCGAAGTGCCGTCCGAGGAGAGGCCCGCGGGAGCCCAAATTCCTCCGCCCCGCGCGGTGGTCCCAAATCCGAGCCAGGTCGACGGATCGCTGGCCGGTATTGCCATTACCCAACCGTAGTAGGTGCCGCAGTCTCCAAACTTGCCCCCGTAAGGGACGTAGAGGTAGCCGTTCAGCAGAAGAAGCGCGCCGCGCTGGCCCGTGGGGGGAGCAATTTCGCCGAGCACGTCCACGTTGCTCCACCCGTCAACGATGGAACCATCGTCGAGAGACAGCGCGTAGATCTTCTGCCGATTGCCGCTGACCGTGCCGTCCCCGATCGTGTTCGCGGCGACGTAAATGGTTCTAGAGTCGAGGTCGATGACTGGCGTTCCAGTCACGCCTTCGTGGGGAGTGATGTTTCCGCAGGGAAGCTGAGTCCGGTTTGCCGGAGGATCGAGATCCGCCCGCCACACCTGGGAGCCGTCGGACGCGTCGATCGCCACCACGGCATTCTCTTGCGTGGCGACGATGAGCACCGACGCTCCGCCTGGTCCGTTTTGAACGTAGAGTGGTTGAGCGTACACCTGCCCGGGGAGCGTCGCGTTGAACGACAGGTCGCGGCGCGTGTTCGCCGCCGCGTCCCGCGTCAACAGCGGGTCGACGTAGAGTCCATCTTTGGACGCATTCTTATGGTATTGAAGGACGTCAGGCGCGCCTGCTGTCCCCGGGTTGAGGCGTCGGTTATTCACTTCCTTGCTTGAGCTTCCGCACCCCAGCGCCGTCGCCGCTCCCGCCACCGCCGCCAGACTCAGCCATTGGCCCAATGTCATGATGAACCCTCCCGAAGAAGAAACGTCTCTAACAGACGAAGGGATCGCGGAGCTAGAACCAATCGAGGCGGCGCGAGTCGAACGTCCGAAATTGCGTAGAATCCGAGGTTACCTTGACACGTAGAGTGCGGCGCGGTTATCTCGCGCCCTTCCGAGAGGGTCCTTAGCTCAGTGGTAGAGCACTACCTTGACACGGTAGGGGTCAGTGGTTCGAACCCACTAGGGCCCACCATGCGAATCTCCGGGCGGCGCTGCGGGAGAAGTTGCCGCCCGTCCTTGTTCTAAAAGGTCTCACCGAGGATGCCTGAACAGATCACGGTCACTCTTCCCGACGGAAGCCAGGTTCAAGCTGCGCACGGGACGAGGATCGCCGATTTCATCAAGGAGAAGATCGGTCCCGGGCTGGCGAAAGCAGCAATCTTCGCCCGCGTCAACGGGCAGGACGTCGATCTATCGCGACCTCTTTTGGATGACGCCAAGCTGCAAGTGTTCACCACCAGCGCTCCGGAATCGCTCGAGGTCGCCCGGCACGACGCGGCCCACGTCGTCGCGAGCAGCGTGCAGCGGTTGTTTCCAGGGACCCAGGTGACGATCGGTCCGACGATCGAGGATGGCTTCTACTACGACTTCTATCGCGAGAAGCCCTTCACCCCGGACGAGCTGGAGCGGATCGAAGCCGAGGCGAACGCGGAAATCGCGAAGGACCTGCCCTTCGTTCGCCGAGAGGTCTCGCCCGAAGAAGCCGAGCGACTGTTCTCATCGATGGGCGAAAAGTTCAAAGTCGAGATCATCCGGGACATCGTTGCCAAAGGCGCGAAGACGCTCTCGCTGTACAGCCACGGGGATTGGGTCGACTTCTGCCTTGGGCCGCACGGCCCCTCGACCGGCAAGATCGGCGCGATCAAGGTGCTCTCCTCGAGCGGAGCCTACTGGCGCGGCGATCACCGAAACCCGATGCTCCAGCGCATCTACGGCACCGCATTCTTCGACAAGAAGGCACTGCAGCAGTACCTGCATCAACAGGAGGAGGCGAAGAAGCGCGACCATCGAAAGCTGGGCAAGGAGCTGGACCTATTTCACTTCCACCCGTTCGCACCGGGGGCCGCGTTCTGGACGCCGAAGGGGACCGCTCTCTACAACACGCTCGCCGCCTGGATGCGAAAGCTCACGCTGGAGAACGGCTACGTCGAAGTGAAGACGCCGCTGCTCTACAACAAAGGGCTGTGGGAGATCTCCGGGCACTGGGGCGTGTTTAAGGAGAACATGTTTCTGGTGCTCGACTCCGAGACGAACGAGCACGACTTCGCCTTGAAGCCGATGAACTGCCCATCCCATCACCTGTACTACGGCTTCAAAAAACACAGCTACCGCGATCTTCCGCTCCGCTTGGCGACGCACGACATTCTGCATCGCAACGAGGCGTCCGGCACCCTGGGCGGCCTGACCCGGGTGCGGCAATTTGCGCAGGACGACGCTCACATCTACTGCGCGGAAAATCAGATCGGAGGCGAGGTGAAGCGCTTCGTGGCGCTGCTCGACCGCGTCTACAACGCGGTGGGGCTGAAGTACACGGCGAAGTTCTCCACGCGGCCGGAGAATCGGCTGGGCGACGATGCGCTGTGGGATCGCGTCGAGGGTGTGCTGCGCGGTGCGCTGGATGCGCTTCAGCTGCCCTATGAAATCAAAGCGGGGGAAGGCACCTTCTACGGCCCGAAAATCGACTTCGACGTGTCGGACAGCATCGGCCGGAAGTGGCAGCTTGGCACCTTCCAACTGGACTACTTGGCGCCCGAGCGCTTTAACTTGACCTACGTCGGGGAGGATAATGCGGAGCACCGGCCGGTGGTTCTTCACCGCGCCGTCTACGGTTCATTCGAGCGCTTCATCGCCATCCTGGTCGAACATTTCGCGGGCGCTTTCCCGACCTGGCTCGCGCCGGTTCAAGTGGTGCTGGTCACCGTCGCCGACCGCCAGCTCGACTACGCTCGCAAAGTGCGCGAACAGCTTCGCGGCCAAGGCTACCGCGCCGAGCTCGACGAGCGGGGAATGACCCTGAATGCGAAGATCCGCGAGGCGCAGCTCGGCAAGGTTCCGTTCACCCTGGTTATCGGCGACAAGGAAGTGGAGCAAGGCGCTGTCTCCCCTCGTCGGTACGGGGGGGAGGATCTGAAATCGATGCCTCTTGCGAATTTCGAGGCGCTGCTCGCTCGGGAGGCGGCGATGCCATGACGCGTTTGGGTGGCCGTCGCTTGACTCCACGCAGTAGAAAAGTATGTTTGCCGGCTTGTTTTTGATTCAGCGCTTTTCAACTCTCATCTGGAGGTAGATTCACATCGCACGCGACCAAAGAACGAACCGCCGAATCCGCGCACGGGAGGTGCGGGTGGTAGGACCGGCAGGGGAACAGCTCGGGGTCCTCTCGATCGAAGCAGCTCTTGCTCAAGCGGCCGAGTATGGGTTCGACCTCGTCGAGGTCAACCCGATGGCCAAGCCGCCCGTCTGCAAAATCATGGACTACGGCAAGTTCAAGTACGAAGAGAAGAAGCGTGCTTCGGAAGCGAAGAAGAAACAGGTGGTGGTTCACTTGAAGGAGGTCAAGCTCCGGCCGAAGACCGAGGAGCATGACTATGAATTCAAGGTCCGCAACGTGAAGCGCTTCCTCGAAGAGGGGAACAAGGCTCGGGTGACGATCATGTTCCGCGGCAGAGAAATCACGCACAAGGAGCTGGGCCAGGCCATCCTCGACGATGTGGTGAGCGACGTGAAGGAGCTCGCGGTAGTCGAGCAGCCGGCGCGAATGGAAGGAAGGCAGCTGTACATGATTCTAGCGCCCAACGCGAAGGTGGCGCAGCGCGCTCGCGAGCTGGCGCGCCAGCATTTGGCGGCGATCGCTTCGAAAAAGCAGCAGGCGCACGCACACGCGAAGAATCCGCCGGCTCCAAAACCAGCGCAGGAGCCCGGGACCGATCAGCAGCCGCGCGCAGCGGCGCCCGCGTCGAGCGGAACAGAGTAGGGAAGGTTTGCAATGCCCAAGTTGAAGACAAAATCAAGCGCCAAGAAGCGAATGCAGGTGATGAAATCGGGCAAGGTGAAACACGCCCGAGCCTTCGCAAAGCACCTTTTCACGTTCGGCAAGACGCCCGGCTCGAAGCGGCGGAATCGGGGAATGGCCTACTTGAAGCCGATGGACGCGAAGAAGGTTAAGAAGGAAATGTTTCCCTACGGAGCGAATTAGTCATGCGGGTCAAGAGAGGCTTCAAAGCGCGCCGCCGGCGCAACCGGGTCCTCCGGTTGTCGAAGGGATACCGGGGACGCCGAAAGAATTGTTACAAGCGTGCGAATCAGGCCGTCCAGCGCGCTCTCGACTACGCCAGCCGCGACCGGGCGCGCCGCAAGAGGGATTTCCGCTCGCTGTGGATCGTCCGGATCAACGCCGCCGCGCGCGGTTCCGGGCTCAGCTATTCGAGGCTGATCGCCGGATTGAGCAAGGCCAAGGTGGAGCTGGACCGGAAAATTCTCGCCGACCTGGCGGTGGCGGACCCGCCGGCGTTCACTGCGGTGGCGAGCGTCGTGACGGCGCGAGGTTGAGACAGCAGTATAGACAGCGGTTGAAAGTCGAAAGTTGAAAGTTGACAGGGGCAGGGTCGCGACATCGCCAGCTTTCGATTTCAGTTCGCGCATCAGAACATTGCTCATTCGACGCTGAAGGAGCTCGCCCTCGACCTCGATGCCCTTTCGACTTTTAACTTTTGACTTTCGACCGTTGTGCTGACCTCGGACCGCCTAAAAGCCCTCATCGAATCTGCGCGCGCGGAGATCTCGAGCACCGCCGATCTGGCCCGCGTGGAAGAGCTTCGAATCCGCTACCTCGGCAGGAAGGGAGAGGTGCCGGCGATCTTGAGCGGGATGGGGAAGCTCCCCCCCGATCAGCGCCGCTCGCTCGGAGAAGCGGCGAACTCGGTGAAGGCGGAGCTGGAGCAGCTGCTGGCCGAAGCCGTCGAGCGCGCGGAGATGCACAAGCTGGAGGCGGAGCTGCGCGGCCCCAAGGTGGACGTCACCTTCCCGGGGCGATTTCGTCAGCCGGGCCATCGCCATCCGGTTTCGCGGA
>DATFTC010000342.1:0-2564 GCA_035262305.1 Myxococcaceae bacterium
TGAGCTGGGTCATCATCCGGATGTTGTGCTCGGGGTACTTGTAGATGATGTCGTCCTTCGCCTCATCGGCGCGAGCAATGAAGTTTCGCTTCGATTCGTCCTTGATGGTTTGGAAAATGCTCATCTGCCCTGCGCTCCTTCCCCGCGCCGGTGGCTTGGGGTTTTATCCGCTACGGCCCCGCGATCTGCTCATTGCTGTGGTGGCTTGCTCGACCCTGGGTCAACTTCGAGGATGCCACTTTCATTGGGCCTTTTCCAGGTAGGCTCAGCTACGCTCGCCCGATCGCGACGGGAATCCTGCGGCGCCCAAACCCGCCCGCCCGGCGGTCGAAATGGCCGGGGATCCCCGCGCCGCATGCTGGGCAGTTGCCATCAGCGGTGAGCTTGTAGGCTTCGATCTCGTACCAATCGCGGACGATGAGCTTCGCGCCGCAGCGGGGACAAGTCGTCGTGCCTCCCTCCGGATCATGCACGTTGCCGGTGTAGACGAAATGCAGCCCGTGCTCGAGCGCCCTTCTCCGCGCCCGCGCGAGCGTCGAGGCCGGCGTCGGCGGCACCTGGAGCATTTTGAAGTCGGGATGGAATGCGGTGAAGTGCAATGGCACGTCCGGGCCGAGGTGCTCCATCACCCAGCCGCTCAAGGCGCAAATCTCTTCGTCAGAGTCGTTGTGGCCAGGAATCAGAAGCGTGGTGATCTCCAGCCAGACCTTGCTTTGCCGATGGAGATACTCGAGCGTCTCCAAGATGGGCTGCAGGTGCGAGAACGTGAGCTTCTGGTAGAAATCCTCGGTGAACGCTTTGAGATCGACGTTGGCAGCGTCCATCTTCTCGTAAAACGCTCGCCGAGGCTCGTCGCGGATGTACCCAGCGGTGACCGCGACGGAACGGATCCGCTGCTCGCGGCACGCGTCGGCTACGTCCATGGCGTATTCGGCGAAAATGACCGGATCGTTGTAGGTGAAAGCAACGCTCTTGCAGCCCAGCGCGCGCGCCTGCGCGGCGATCGCCTGCGGTGTCGCCTCGTCCGCCAGGCGGTCGATCTCCCGCGACTTGGAGATGTCCCAATTCTGGCAGAAGCGGCAGCCGAGGTTACAGCCGGCGGTGCCGAAAGAGAGAACGCTCGAGCCCGGAAGGAAGTGATTGAGCGGCTTCTTTTCGATCGGGTCGACGCAGAAGCCGGAGGAGCGGCCGTAGGTGGTGAGCACCATTCGGTCGCCGACGCGCTGGCGGACGAAACAGAACCCCCGCTGACCTTCCTGCAGCCGGCAATCGCGCGGGCAAAGGTCGCACTGGAGTCGGCCGTCCTCGAGGAGGTGCCACCAGCGAGCCGGGTACGGGTCAGCCATCGTGCGCCTGGTAAAATGCAAACGAGCCGTAACCCACCACCTCCGAGCGCGGCCCGGCAGTGTCCCCGGAATTGCGAAGGTCGAGAACCGCCGGCCGAAGCTTCGCTTTGGCGCAAGCGACCAGAAGCCCATTGATCGGCGTTGCGCCGCAAGCGTCTTCATTCGGCAGCAACACTGGATCCAGCTCGAGCACCCGTGCGGCGGTGCGCTTATCCGCCTTCACTGCCAACTCGTACGGCAGATAGTGGGAAAGATCGGAGCTGACCAGGATGATCGTCTCCTCTCCGCCCCAGAGGACTTCGAGCACCTCGGCCACGGCGTCGGGGTCCGCATCCCCGACGACCAGTGGAATGACGGTGAATCGGCTCAGAACGCGCTGGAGAAAAGGAAGCTGCACCTCGAGTGAGTGCTCGTGCGCGTGCGCTTGAGGGCTTTCGGCAACCTGGGCCAGCTGCGAGGCTCGCTTCACGCCTTCTAGATCCAAGGCTACTTCGCCCAGCGGCGTCCGCATTGCCTCCACCGCGGGCAATCCGAGGCCCTCCAGGCGAACGAAGTGCGAGGGCCCGAGCAGAACGACTCGGTCTACCCGTTCGCGCGCCTTGAGCAGCGCGTAGGCGCTGGCGGCTACCGCGCCGGAATAGACAAATCCCGCGTGGGGGACGATCGCCGCTTTGAGCATCCCCAAGCTGCGTTGTGCCTTCGCCCCGGCGATCAGCTGGTCGACCTCGCTGGAGAGGCGCGTCGCACTCGACGGGTAAAAAGATCCAGCGACTGCGGCACGGCGGACGCTTCGCATCGGGCCAGATGCTGCTCGACTGGACGCGCCTTTGCAACCCGCTGCTCGAGATTGCCTCGAGCTTAGTCGATGGTCACCAGGACAAACTTGTTGTTGAGATCCCGATCAATCGCCCGCACGGTCTTCTCCTGCCCGACTGCATTCTTGAGGAATTGAAGGCGATTATGCTCGACCAGGGCCCATTTGCGGCCAGGCAAGGCGCCGTATTGGGCCATCTTGGCATTGTCTTTGATCTGCTTCACGGTGTTCTTCGAGTAGAAGGTCTCGCCGCGCCAATTCATCATGAATGCGGCGATCGGCTCATCCGGCTTCCGCTGCGCGTAGTAGCGCCAAAAGAGATCTCTTTGGGTCCAATGATGGGACAAGCTGACCCAGTGAGACCAGTTGAACCAGAGCGCGAAGGCGAACGCCAAGGCCCAAAA
>DATFTC010000343.1:0-55006 GCA_035262305.1 Myxococcaceae bacterium
CTTTAGCGCCTGGGCCCAATT
Organism: Myxococcaceae bacterium; assembly: GCA_035262305.1. GTDB lineage: Bacteria > Myxococcota > Myxococcia > Myxococcales > Myxococcaceae > DATFTC01. The sequence goes on from DATFTC010000343.1 coordinate 22, forward strand.
GACCGCGGGGTTCTTCAGGTCGATTCCGAACTCCGCTGCCTGGGTGACGTGGCTGAACAGCTCCGCCGTCCAAAGAAGCGATTTGGTGGGAATGCACCCGCGCAGCAGGCAGGTTCCGCCGAGGCGCTTATCCCGCTCGACGATTGCGGTCTTGAGGCCGAGCTGGCCCGCTCGAATGGCCGCTACGTAACCGCCCGGACCAGAGCCAATGATGACGACGTCGAATGCCTCAGCCACAGATGCCTCCGTTTTGGTAAGCGTGGCGCTGATAACCCCCGCGCTTGGCGGGATCAAGGAGTTTGCGGCATGCGCGACCTGCGTTTCGAACGCGATGTCAAAAAGGAGATCGGGCTGAAGCGCTTTCCCAAGCGCACCCTGCTCCTGATGATCCTGGCGGTGATCGTCTTCGTTCGCTTCTGGTGCTTGACGCACCCGCAGGCGGAGAGAAGACAGCAACCGGTCGACGTTCAAATCAAACCGTAAGAGGCTGGGCGGCCAATGGGGTCCCCGAGAGTGGTGGTGGTCGGCGCCGGTGCGATCGGATGCAGCGTCGCGCTTCGCCTCGCGCAGGCGGGGGCGACAGTGACGGTAATTGAACGGAGCACTCCCGGCGCCGAGGCCTCCAGTGCCGCGGCCGGGTTACTCGCTCCACAGCTTGAAGAAGAGGGTCCGGGAGCGTTTTTCGACCTCTGCGTGCGGAGCCGAGAGATGTACCCCGAATTCGTCGCCGAAGTCGAGCGCCTATCGGGAGTCGACGTAGAATACCGGCGCTGCGGAACTTTGCGGGTCGCATTCGATCAAGCGGTCGCCGCTGCGCTCGAGGCAAGCGCGGCCTGGCAGCGCGGGCTGGGGCTGCGAGCCGAGCTTCTCTCGCCCGCGGAAGCGTTCGAGCTCGAGCCGCTGCTGTCGCCGAAGATTTGGCGGGCGGTGCATTTGCCAGACGATCATCAGGTCGAGAACAGGCAGCTGGTTCGCGCCCTGGCAATCGCCGCCACCCGGACAGGGGCGTCGTTTCGAACCGGCTCGGTTCGGCGAATCGCGATTAAGGGGGATGCCGCGATCGGGGTCGAGACCGAAGGCGAGCTCATCGGGGCCGAGGCCGTGGTGATCGCAGCCGGCTCTTGGTCGTCTCTCATCGAGGGCGTCGGAACGAACGCGGAAGCGGTCAAGCCGATGCGCGGCCAGATGGTTCAATTGGGTTCGCCCGCTTCACTGCTCCGCAAAACCATCGTTGGAGAGGCGGGCTACTTAGTCCAGCGCAGCGACGGACGACTCCTGGTCGGGAGCACCTTCGAGCTGGTGGGTTTCAACAAGCAAAACACCGCGGAGGGCCTGTCGAAGATTCTCGCGGCGGGCATCGAGCTTTGTCCGAGCATCGCCCAGCTTCCGGTGGTGGACTTCTGGGCGGGGCTTCGCCCCTACACCAACGACCATTGGCCCATACTTGGCCCCGGTCCGGTTGCCGGCGTCTTTCTTGCCACCGGGCATTTTCGCAATGGCATCCTGCTCGCGCCGATAACCGCGCAGTTGATCGCGCAGGCGGTGCTCGAACGCGCGACTGCGGTCGATTTAAACCCGTTTCGCTGCGGGCGAATTTGCGCCGAGCATGCCCCCAGGTACAAGTGACAACCACCTGGGGATACTCGTAATATCGAAAAGGTGGAAGCCATTCCTTCCATGGCGCCGCGCATTCTAATCGTCGATGACGATGAGTCCGTGCGCGACGTGATTTCCGTCCTGCTGCGCGAAGAAGGCTACAACTGCGTCGTCGCCAGCGGCGCCGAGATGGCCCTGGACATTGCCTCGGCCGAAGAGACCCCGCTGGTGATCAGCGACATGAAAATGCCCGGGCGCGACGGAATGTGGCTTTTGGAAAACTTCCGCCAGAAGTACCCGGATACTTCGGTGATCATGCTCACCGGCTACGGGGACACCGAAGCCGCGGTGGACAGCTTGCGCAAGGGAGCGGTGGATTACTTGCTCAAGCCGCCGCGCTTGACCGACCTCATCCGCGCGATCGAGCGTGCGCTCGCCAAGCGAAGGATCGAGATGGCGCGCCGGCGATACCAGAAGAAGCTGGAGCGCAAGGTGCGCGACCGGACGACCGAGCTTCGGGCCGCGCTGAAGAACATCGCCAATACCTACCAGAACACCCTGCTCGCCCTGGTCGCCGCGCTGGATGCGCGCGAGCACGAGACCTCCGATCACTCTCAGCGCGTGGTTCGTTACACGACGGCAATTGCCTCCAAGCTGGGCATCCTCGGTCAGGAGCTGGAGGAGATCGGCCGCGGCGCGCTGCTGCACGACATCGGCAAGATCGGCGTCCCGGACGCCGTTTTGCTCAAGCCGAGCAAGCTGACGGCAGTGGAATGGTCGGAGATGCGCAAGCATCCCGAGATCGGCTACCAGATGATCCAGAACATCCCCTTCCTGTCGACGCCGGCGACGATCGTGCTCTCGCACCAGGAGCGCTACGACGGCGGCGGCTACCCGCGAAATCTGCAGAAGGGCGAGATCCACATCGGCGCGCGGATTTTCGCCGTGGCAGACACGCTCGATGCGATGACGTCCGATCGGCCCTACCGCAAAGGCACCACCTTTGCGAACGCGATCCAGGAGATCCAGCGCTGCACGGACACCCAGTTCGATCCGGAGGTAGTGCGGGCCTTCCTCGACATCGGCGAAGTGGGCCTGATGCGGATCAAGCAGGAAATGGCCGCGGAAAAGGCGGCCAGCCTAGCGGAGCTGGATGCGCGCGCCCGCCAAGCGGAGGCCGAGCAGAACGCCGCGGATGCTGCGCTGGAGAAGATCCTCGCCAGCGGCGGGGGCCAGCGACCCGGAGGCGCGCGGGAGCAACCGTGATCTCTTTGACGCCGCAGGCCGCGCTTCAAATAAAGAAGGTGCAGGCCGAACAGCAGATCGAAGACTTTGGCCTAAAGCTGCAGATCGTGGGCGGGGGCTGCGAGGGGTACCTGTATGATCTGCTCTTCGTGCAGGGTCCAGAAGAGCAGGATCGCGAATTCGAGTCCGAGGGAGTGCGGCTGTTTGTGGACTCGCGCGCGCTTACCGCGCTGGATGGAACGACGATCGATCACGCCCCCACTCCTTCCGGCACCGGGTTCGTCTTCGTCAACCCGCGGGCCGCCCGGACGTGCGCCTGCGGAGCGAGCTTCGGCCTCTAGGCTGGACGGTAAGCCCGTGGTATCAGTGGCGCTCGATGGGTCAGAGCAAGCTTTCGCGATACGTGGGCACCTTCCTCTTCGCCGCCGCGATCACCTGCATGATCGGCTTCTGGTGGTCTCGAACGTCGGGTAGCGATACCTGGCTCTTCTGGGCGCTCGGCGTCAAGTGGACGCTCATCGCTCTGGGAATCTGCATCGCGTACATGGCGGCCGTAGGCCTCTACCACACGGCGCTCGCCGCGCTCGGCCTGGACGGCGAGCCGGGGATTTTCAGCCGAGGAGCGCGATCGGGGCCGCTGTCTGGCCCGCCGCCGCGCTATCCGCCGACGCGCTCGACGGAAGCTGCAAGAAAGAAAACGAGGAAGCTGGACAGCTAGCGCGCAGGCCAAAGCGGTCCTTGCGTTTTCGCGCCGTCAGTCGCGGTAGATCTCTCCTCCCGAGCTTCGAAACTCGAGCGATTTTTCCTCTAGGCCCGTCTCCAAGGCTTTTTCCGCATCAATGCCCAGCTTGGCGGCGTAATCCCGGACGTCTTGGGTGATCTTCATCGAGCAAAACTGCGGGCCACACATCGAGCAGAAGTGAGCGACCTTCGCGTTTTCAGCCGGCAGAGTCTCGTCGTGGAACTCTCGCGCGCGCTCCGGGTCCAGGGAGAGATTGAACTGGTCGTCCCAGCGAAATTCGAATCGCGCCTGGGAGAGCGAATTGTCGCGCGCTTGGGCGCCCGGATGCCCTTTCGCTAAATCGGCCGCGTGCGCCGCGATCTTGTACGCAATCACGCCCTCCTTGACATCATCTCGATCCGGCAAGCCGAGGTGCTCCTTGGGGGTGACGTAACAGAGCATCGCGCAGCCGTACCAGCCGATCATCGCGGCGCCGATCGCGCTGGTGATGTGATCATATCCGGGCGCGATGTCGGTGGTGAGCGGCCCGAGCGTGTAGAACGGAGCCTCCGCGCAAGTGTCCAGCTCGCGGGTCATGTTCTCCTGGATGAGCTGCATTGGAATGTGGCCCGGTCCTTCGATCATCACTTGTACGTCGCGCTTCCAGGCGACCCGCGTCAGCTCCCCCAGGGTGTCAAGCTCGGCGAACTGCGCCTCGTCGTTGGCATCGGCGATCGAACCCGGGCGCAGCCCGTCGCCCAGACTGAAGCTGACGTCGTAGGCTCGCATGATTTCGCACAGCTCCTCGAAGTGCGTGTAGAGGAAGCTTTCGCGGTGGTGCGCCAGGCACCACTTGGCCATGATCGAACCGCCGCGTGAGACGATCCCGGTCACCCGTTTTGCGGTAAGCGGGATGTAGCGCAGCAGCACGCCGGCATGGACGGTGAAATAGTCGACGCCCTGCTCGGCCTGCTCGATCAGTGTGTCGCGATAGATCTCCCAGGTCAGCTCTTCCGGCTTGCCATTTACCTTCTCCAGGGCTTGGTAAATCGGGACGGTGCCGATCGGCACCGGGCTGTTTCGCAGGATCCATTCGCGCGTCTCATGGATGTTTCTCCCGGTCGACAGGTCCATCACGGTGTCGGCGCCCCAGCGGGTCGCCCAAACCATTTTCTCCACCTCCTCCTCGATGCTGGAGGTCACCGCGGAGTTGCCGATGTTGGCATTGATCTTCACCAGGAAATTCCGCCCGATGATCATCGGTTCGAGCTCGGGGTGATTGATGTTGGCAGGGATGATCGCTCGGCCGCGCGCCACCTCGTCGCGAACGAAGTCCGGCGTGATTCGCCTTGGAATCGAAGCGCCCCAGCAGTTTCCCGGGTGCTGCGCCGCCTCTTCGTCGAGGCCCTGGTTTTCCCGAATCGCGATGAATTCCATTTCCGGAGTAACGACGCCCTTTCGCGCGTAGTGCAGCTGGGTCACCGCGAGTCCCGGCCGCGCCACCATCGCGTTGCGCCGCCGGCGAAAGCGAACCGCGTCGAGCCGCGCGTCTTTCAGCCGCTGCCTGCCGTACTCGGAGCTAATCTCCGAGAGCTGCTGTACATCCCCGCGGGCGCGAATCCATTCGCTGCGAATCGGCTCCAGGCCCCGGCGAAGGTCGACCGTGGCATTGGGGTCGGTATACGGCCCGCTCGAATCGTAGACAGTCACCGGCGGATTGGAGATCGCGCGCCCGTTGGCGCCAAATCCCAGCCGGGTGGGCGATTGCGAGATCTGCCTCATTGGCACCCGGATGAACGGGTGCATCGTCCCCGCGACGAAGGTTTTTTGAGAGGCGGGCAGCGGACCGCGCGAGACGCTCCCCAGGGCTGCTTCCTCGATTCTAAGCTGCTTCGGCGTCGCGCTCATTACTCCTCCATTCCTCGGAGGGTCTCGAAAGGCGATGGCGCCCGACGCTTCCCTCCGCCGGTATGATCCGGTTCAGGTTCCAAGGGTTGACCGGGGGTCCCGGCCGTCTCAGCCTCCTTTTCAAGGAGGCACCCCTAGCGACTCTTCCTTTTAAAGACAGGGCTGGACGCCGATGTCAATGCTTACCGGTCGGATGGCGATTGAACCGATGCTTCCACCCAACAAACATTAAGGCCCTCTTTCCGATGCGCGCGGAGCCACGTTTCGAGCGCGGCTTTGAGGCGCGCCTCATCCGCCTCGGTTCGAGTCTTATTCTCGCTGAGAGCCTCGAACCGCGCCGGAGTGTTCCCCGAAGTTCCATTGACCGTGGGCAACTTCGCCTGCAGCCCGGCCCACATGCCGTCGAGCTGGCACTCATCCGCGGCGCGATCATCCTGGCAAACGCAGAAGAAAGCCCTGCAGGCGGGATCGATTCGAGCGGCGACCCTGGACACGGCGGTGCGGACGGTTTGCTTGTCGTACGAGAGCGAACGACGCCCTTGCTCCAAGAGGCAGAAGGCGCTCAGTGAGAATGCCAGCGCTTTCCACTTTGGTTCGCGGCGGCGATCGGCGAAGAGCGCCAACCCAATCGACGCTGGAATCAGCGCGAGGATCCCGATCCGCGCGACGGCGCGAATGCCGTTCGCGCCGGGCACGAGCTCGAAGATCCATTTCCAGGGCGAAAAGCCCCATCGGTACATAGTGGCGGTGAGCAGAATCGCAAGCCAGGTACCGATCAGGATGCGAATTCCCGGCCGATGCCGTTCTCGAATGAGCCCCCACCCGACAACTGCCGTGGTGACAAGGCCCAGGCCAAGGCGCTGCTCCCACTCCACCGGCAGGTAGGCGAATGAGCCGCGCCCGGCGGTCCACCCGTAGAGCCAGTTTTCCTCGCCCATGTAGAACCACGACTGGAAGCGAGGGAGCATTCCCTCCGCTTCCCAGAATTGGCGAAAGCCGACGGCCCGCGCCGCTTCGAGGTACTGAAGACCGAGGGGGGTGAGCGCAGCCGCGGCAACTGCGGCGATGAGGGCAATCGCTCGCCAATGCGCTCTGAGAACCGAAGCGATTTGCCCTCGCGTGGACCTCATCGCCATTGCCAAGGCGAAGGCGATCAGCAGCGCGAAGCAGAGGAACCACCCCAGGGCATAGGTCGCGTAGATCTGCGCAGCGACGCTGCTGGCCAAAGCGGCGATCCACGCAACACAGCGGTGATGGTTTTCGTTTGTCGCGTGGATCTGAAATAAACGCCAGACCGCGAAGACCGCTAAGACGGTGAAAAACTGCGGCAGCATAAACTGATGGTTCAGCTGGTTGAGCCGCGGGCTGCCGAAGGCGAAGAGGAAGGATCCGAAGCACGCGGCGACGGGCCGGACCGCGAGGCATCGACGCAAAAAAAAGTAGATCGCCGCGAAATTCAGCAGCAGGCTGGTCAGGATCCAGCTTTGAAAGGCGGTATCCGGCGCAAGTCCGACCGCCCGCCAGGGGGCGTACAACGGCAGCAATCCCAGGGTGAGCTCGGTGTACGCCGCGGTGTTGGCCTCCGGGTAAAAGATCGGCGGGCTCCACAGGTCGCGATGGAGTGGCGCGCGAACGAGCCAGAGATAGTCGTGCTCGAGCATGTAGTGGATGAGTCGGGTGTCTTCCGGATCGTTCTGCATTCGCGCAAAACCGGAAAACAGAATCGGGTAGCAGGCCATGACCGTGCCCGCGGCGGCGAAGAGCGATGGAATTGCCCATCTCGTCAGCGAGCGCGGCAGCGAGGACAAGCGTCCCCTCCCAGGCGGAGACTGATATCTCAAATGCCACCCGACGTGCATTTACCGGCTCGGGAGCAGACGGCCGGCTTGGAGCGAAAAGCAGCTGATGGATCGCCGCCAGACGAAGCGACTTGCGCGACGGGCCAGTTTGGCTACGGTAGTCGCGCGCGCAAATGCGTCTTGGGAGCGGTGATGCTGAAACCGAGCAACGACTATCGCTCCCTGTTTCGAGACTTCGCTTGGGAGATCCCGCCTCGCTTCAACATCGGGCGCGCGGTGACCCAGCGCGCTGCGGCGGACGCACTGGCGCTGATCGAGATCTCCGCCGGCGGCAAGCGCCGCGACTGGCGTTTCGCTGAGATCGCGGCGGCGGCCAACCGACTTGCGAATGGCCTGATTGCTCTGGGGGCGCAACGGGGCGATCGCGTTGGCATCCTGCTCGGGCAATCCGCCGGCTGCGCCATCTCCCACGTGGCGATTTACCGCGCCGGCCTGCTCGCAGTGCCGCTGTTCGGCCTGTTCGGACCCGAGGCGCTGGAGTATCGGCTCTTCGACTGCGGCGCGCGCTTCGTGATCGCAGACGCGGATGGATTGACGAAGCTGCTCGAGATTCGCCAGCGACTGCCCGCGCTGAGGAAGATCGTCGTCACCAGCGGCGCCGGGCCCAGCGGGACGGTCGACTTCGAGCGCCTGCTTGCCGATGGATCCGATCGCTTCGAGGCGGTCGATACTGCCGCGGACGAGCCAGCGCTCATCATCTACACCTCGGGAACGACCGGGCAGCCCAAGGGGGCGCTTCAACCGCATCGAACGCTCCTTGGACACCTGCCTGGAGTCGAGCTGCCCCACGACTTCTTTCCGCGGCCCGGCGACTGTTTCTGGACACCGGCCGATTGGGCGTGGATCGGGGGCCTGCTCGATGTTTTGCTGCCCTCCTGGTTTCACGGCGTGCCGGTGGTGGCATGCCGGATGGCGAAATTCGATCCCGAGCGAGCCTACGACCTGATGTCGCGCCTGGGCGTGCGAAACGTCTTTCTGCCTCCGACTGCCGCCAAGCTGATGCGCCAGGCGCCCGCTCCCAAGATCCAACCGCAGCTGCGCAGCGTGGCGAGCGGCGGCGAAACGCTGGGCGCCGAGCTGCTCGATTGGGGCCGCGCCACGTTCAATCTGACGATCAACGAATTCTACGGACAAACCGAGTGCAACCTGGTCGTCGGCAATGACTCCGCGCTCTTTGCCGTAAAGCCCGGCTCGATGGGTCGCTCGATTCCTGGGCATCAAGTCGCGGTGATCGACGGCGCAGGTCAGCCGCTGCCGGCGGGGTCGATGGGCACGATCGCGATTCGGCGGCCGGACCCGGTGATGTTCCTCGGCTACTGGAATCGCCCGGATGCGACCGCCGCCAAGTTCATCGGCGACTGGATGGTGACGGGAGATCAAGCTCGGCTCGATGAGGACGGACACCTCTGGTTTGCCGGAAGGGACGACGACCTGATCACCTCGGCCGGCTATCGGATCGGCCCGGGTGAGATCGAAAACTGCTTGCTCCGCCACCCGGCGGTGGCAATGGTGGCGGTGGTCGGCGTGCCGGATCCGCTGCGGACGGAGGTGGTCAAGGCATGCGTGGTGCTCAAACCCGGCGTCGTCGCCAGCGATTCCCTCAAGACCGAGCTGCAGGATTTTGTGCGCGCGCGGCTGGCGGCGCACGAATATCCACGCATCGTCGAATTTCGAAGCGAGCTTCCGCTCACCGCGACCGGGAAGATCATCCGCCGAGCTCTGCGGGCGGCCACGCCGGAGGGAACCTGAGCTTGGCGCCGCAGCCCGACCTCCTTTGCGTCCGCTCGCTCACCGCTCGTTTCGGCGGCGTCGTCGCGCTGGACAAGGTGGATTTCCGACTCGAGAAGGGAACGATCACCGGGCTGATCGGCCCAAACGGCGCCGGAAAGACGACGCTCTTCAATTGTCTGAGCAGGCTGCACGCGCCGGAGTCCGGGGAAATCATTTTCGATGGCACACCCCTGCTGCGGCTCGCGTCCCATCGGATTGCCGAACTTGGGATCGGGCGCACCTTCCAGAACCTGGCTCTCTTTCCCAACCTCACCGTCTTGCAGAACGTGATGGTTGGGATGCACAGCCGAACCCGGGGCGATCTGCTGAGCAGCGCGCTGCGGCTGCCCTGGGCGGTGCGAGAGGAGCGAAGGGCGCGCGAAAAGGCGATCGAGCTGATCGCGTTCATCGGGCTGGAGCCGGTGATGGACCTGCCCGCGGCGGGCCTGCCCTTCGGCACCCTCAAGCGCGTCGAGATGGCGCGGGCGCTGGCAAGCGGGCCGAAGCTTCTGTTGCTCGACGAGCCGGCGGGAGGGCTCAACCACGAGGAGGTGGCGCAACTGGCGCAGGTGATCCGGCGCTGCTGCAGCCAGCGAAGCGTCTCCGTGCTGTTGGTCGAGCACCACATGAACTTGGTGATGGAGATCTCCGATCGCGTCGTGGTTTTGAATTTTGGAAGGAAGATCGCCGAGGGCGTGCCGGCCGAGGTACAGCGCGATCCGGAAGTGATCCAAGCATACCTGGGGGACTCTCGAGCGTGAGCGATCTGCTGGAGATCGTCGGCCTCGAGGCCTTCTATGGAAGGACAAAGGCCCTCCACGGGTTGGACCTCGCGGTCAGAGAAGGTGGAATCACCGCGCTGTTGGGCGCTAACGGAGCGGGAAAGAGCACTTTGCTTCGCGCGGTCTGCGGGATGGTTTCGCTCCGCGGCGAAATCCGCTTCGGAGGAAGGTCGATCGCCGGCAAGTCAACCGAAGTTATCGCTCGACAGGGGGTCGCTCACGTGCCGGAAGGTCGCGCCACTTTCGCCTCGATGAGCGTAGAAGAGAATCTCCGGTTGGGCGCGCACCCGCGAAAGGATCGCTCGAAGCTGGGAGACGACTTCGAGCGCGTTTACGCCGTCTTCCCCGCGCTCGCGCAGCGGCGCAGGCAGGCGGCGGGAACGCTGAGCGGCGGCGAGCAGCAGATGCTCGCCGTAGCGCGCGCGCTCCTTTTGCCCCCTCGGCTGCTGCTTCTCGACGAGCCATCGCTGGGCGTCGCGCCGCGGGTGGTGACTGAGATCTTTCAGGTGGTCAAGCAAATCAATCAGCAGGAAGGGGTGAGCGTGCTGCTCGTCGAGCAGAACGCACGCCGGGCGTTCGAGCTGGCCGAGAGCGCCTACGTGCTGGAGACCGGGCGGGTGGTCGCTTCCGGTCCATCGGCGATGCTGCAACAGGACGACAGCATCCGGCGAGCCTATCTGGGGTATTGAGCAGCAGCGCGGGGGATGGAGACTTTTCTTCAGCAAGTTGTCTCTGGGCTCGCCGCCGGCGGAATCTACGCCGCCTTCGCTCTAGCGCTGGTGATGACTTACCTCGCCACCAATGCCGTGAACTTCGCTCAGGGCGAGATGGCGATGTTCTCCACGTTCGTCGCCTCGGCGCTGATTGAGTCGGGGATGCCCTACTGGGCCGCGTTTTTCGTCACCCTGGCGATTGCATTCCTGGGCGGAGTTGCGATCGAGCGGGCGATCTTACGGCCCCTGGAACGAGCACCGGTCCTCGCCCTGACCATCGTCACCATCGGCCTTCTCACCATCTTCAACAGCATGGCGGGTTGGATCTTCGGCTACACCATTCGAACATTTCCCAGCCCGTTTCCGCCGTCGCCGGTCAGGCTTGGTGGAATTGTCGTCAGTCGTCACAGCCTGGGCTCACTCGGCGTGACGCTGGCGCTGCTCGCGCTGCTCTACGTCTTTTTCCGATACACACACCTTGGGCTCGCGATGCGAGCGGCGGCGCGCTATCCCGTCGGCAGCCGGTTGGTAGGAATCCGCGTCGGCTGGATGCTGGCGCTGGGTTGGGGACTGGCGGCGGCGATCGGAGCGGTCGCCGGCATTCTCATCGCCCCGGTTCTCTTCCTCGAGCCAAACATGATGGGCGGCATCCTCATTTATGCATTCGCTGCCGCGACGCTCGGTGGATTCACCAGCCCGGTGGGTGCGGTGATCGGCGGCTTCCTCGTGGGCATCATTGAAAACCTCGCCGGAACGTACATTCGATTCATCGGCGCAGATCTCAAGCTGACGGTCGCTTTGGGAATCATCGTGCTGGTGCTCATCTTCAAGCCGAGCGGCCTGTTCGGGCAGCCGCACGCGCAGCAGCTCTAGCGAGATCAACTGTGGACGCGCCGCGAATCGAGTGGGTAACAACGGATCGCCGCCCGGCCGCATCGGTTCAGATCTGGAAGGCGGCCGCGGCCGTTGGCCTGGTCGCTCTGGCGTGCGCCCTTCCCTTCTTGAGCAGCGACTATGCGCTCTTTCAGTACTGCCAGGTCTACTCCTATGCCATCGCGCTGCTCGGCTTGAACGTGCTCACCGGTTACAACGGGCAGATCTCGCTCGGGCATGGCGCGTTCTATGCCGTAGGCGGTTACACCACGGCGATCCTGATGGAGCGCGCCGGGGTGGCCTACGGTTGGACGCTGCCGATCTCAGGCGTGCTCTGCTTCGTGGTTGGGTTCCTCTTCGGGCTGCCGGCGCTGAGGATCGCTGGAACATATCTCGCCTTAGCGACCTTCGCGCTGGCGCTGTCGGTCCCGCAAATCCTCAAGCACTTCGACAGTTGGACCGGCGGTACGCAAGGGATGGTCGTGGCCAAACCCGAGGCGCCGCGATTGCTTCATCTCAACTCCGACCAGTGGCTCTATTTTTTGACCTTCGCCATTCTGCTTTTGCTGATGATCCTCGCCTGGAATCTGCTGCGAGGCCGAATCGGGCGGGCGATCGTGGCCATTCGCGACAATCCGGTCGCCTCTCAAGCCATGGGCGTGCACAACGCGCTCTACAAGTCGCTTTGTTTCGGCCTGAGCGCCTCGTACACCGGCATTGCCGGCTCACTGGCGGCCCTTTCGGTTGGGTTCGTCTCGCCGGACAGCTTCACCGCCTTGCTTTCGATCACCCTCTTGGTCGGAGTGGTGGTCGGCGGGCTTGCGTCCATCTCTGGAGCCATTCTCGGCGCGATATTCGTCCAATTCATGCCCAGCGCTGCGCACGAGCTTTCCAAGGCGGCGCCCTGGGCCATCTACGGCGCATCGCTGATCCTCTGCATGTACGTGATGCCGGGGGGAGCGGCCGGCTTGTTGCAACGCCTGTGGCAACGAGCCGCGCGGCGATTGAGATAGGGCATTCTGGACAAATACAGGGAAACGATCCTACGAGCGCGCGCGCCCTACGGCGGCAACCGCTGGGTGCCGTTTGGCGATCTCATCGACAGGAGCGCAAACAAAATGGTGCGCAATTACCGCTCCAGCTGTGTCTCGTTACTGGATCAGCTCGACGTTTTCCTGAATTACGAGCGGCGGCCCACTGCCAGGCTCGATTGTCACATCGCTGAGCGTTACCGAAACATTGCGCAACCACAAACCTGTTGGAACGTCATGGATGTACACGCTCTGAAGAAGAATGTTTTGCATTGGCATCTCCGGAACGCCGATGATTTTTCCGGCTGGGCTGCTTCTCCCGGTTGCGGTGACGTTCGAAATCTGAATGTCATGGTAGTTCGGCGTGGTGTCGGTCACCGGCTGCCCAAGATCGGTGCCCGGAGCAGGGATGGTGTTGTCTGGATAATAAGCGGACAGGAAGATGGGATTCTGCACGCCTTCCATTGAAATGTCGCTGTAGCTAAGGAATGAGACCTCTCCACCTACCGTTCGATTGGATTTGATTCGAATACCCGAGATCGTGTCCTGAAACGTGCAGCGCTGAACGGTCAACCTGCTGACTCCGCCGAGCGTCTCTGAACCGATCGACATGCCGTGCCCGTGTAGAAACGTACAATCGCTGACGAGAATGTCGGCGCTCGATTCGCCCGGATGCACCGGATCAAAATGACCGGCTTTGATCGCGATGTTGTCGTCACCGACGTCGATCGTGCAATTGGAGATCGTCACGTTCCTACAATCGCCGGGATCGATCCCGTCAGTGTTTGGAGAATCGGCCGGCGCAGAAATGGTGAGATTGCGAATGACGATGTCCTCGCTCTGAGAAGGAACGAGATGGAAGCTCGGCGAATTCGTCAGCGTCACTCCCTCCACCAGAATGCGTCGACATCGATAAAGCTGCACGAGGCGGGGTCGATCAGCTAGGTGATATGCCCACCACCACGCACCGGCGCCGTCGATGGTGCCAGTACCGGTTATCGTCAGGTCCGTCTCACCGCTGCCCGCGTTGACCAGAGCAAGAATGGAGCGTCCGATTGTCGGCATCCCCGGCATCCACTGGTAATCGTCCGGATTCTGGGTAGCGAGCAAAGTCGCGTCGGAATCGATCTGGAGCACGATATTGGTTTTCAAGAAGATTGGAGCGCTGAGAAATGTACCGGACGACAGGTTGACCGTGCCTCCCCCGAGCCCGGCGCAGTTGTCGATCGCAGCTTGGATCGCCTGCTGATCGTTGTTGATTCCATCTCCGATCGCGCCGAAGTCTCTCGGGTCGCATTGAAGATTCTGCGCGTGCGCGTTGGATGAATTGATCCATCCGACTCCAAGCAGAAAGACGATGCTGATCAACGGTCGCGTCCATGTCTTCCAGCAACGCCAGTTCATAGTTCCCCTCTTCATGCGGGAAGAACCGCGGAAGGCGAGCTGGGTTATGTCCGCAATGCAGGTCGCGTTTGTGATCACCGTCCAGCTCCACGGCTATCGCGCACGCCTCAAGGGTGCCGGTGGAGATCGTCGGTCCAGTACACCGTTTCGGGCGGCTCGATCGGCTCGATGTCTAAGTTCACCACCACCGGTTCCTGGCCGCTGCGCATCACCACGCACTCGAGCGGCTCGGAGTCGCGCGCGTTGATCTCCTGGTGCGGCACGTACGGCGGCACGTAGATGAAGTCACCTGGATTTGCTTCGGCGGTGAACTCGAGGTGCTCGCCCCAGCGCATCCGCGCTTTGCCTCGCACGACGTAAATGACGCTTTCCACGTGGCCGTGGTGATGCGCTCCCGTCTTGGCGTTGGGATGGATGGTGACCGTGCCGGCCCAGATCTTTTCAGCACCGGCCCTCGCCCGGGTGATCGCCGCCGCGCGCGACATCCCCGGCGTCTGCGGCGTGTTGGTGTCCAATTCATCGGAGTGGACGATGCGAACCCCGTGCTGGCGCCAATCGACTGTTTTGGAGCTGCTCATCGGAATCTCCCAGAGCCGACACCCGGACTTGAACCGGGGACCTACTGATTACGAATCAGTTGCTCTACCAACTGAGCTATGTCGGCGAAAGGCGACATCTTGCGGGAAACCGGCTCCTACCACCGCTGGTAAGCTTGAACAAGGCGGCCATCGCTGTTGACAGCGTGGCACGAGTCACCTAGTGAATGTCGCTAAAGAGATGGTTCCCGCCGGTCCGTGTAAATTGACGCCGTCGGTGGCTACGCGTAATTTGCGCCCCCCTCAAGTGATTCTGCGGTTGCTCAAGGAGTGAGCTGACATGTCAGAACAAGAAGTCTTCATGCGCGCGCCGGCGCCGACGCCGAAGCGCACCGTTTACACCGATGCGATGCAGATCTTCCATCGGGCTGCCGACCTGATCGGACTGGCGCCCCGGGTCCGGCTCGAGCTGGAGGAGCCGGATTACGAGCACATCTTCTACATCACGGCGAAACTGAAAGATCGCCTCGTTCCCCTGTCGGCGGATCAAGCGAGGGCTTTTGGCGATTTGCCGGCGACCAAGCTGCGCAACCCGGAGGGGCTCGAGCCGCTTGCAGACGGCAAATTCATCCTTAACGGGCGGGCCCTCCTTGGCTCCGACGTCTCGATCCGCGGCGGTCACCTCCGACTTTCGGATGGCAACATTTACAAGCTCGTCCCCGGAGAATCGCGGCGATTCAAAGCTTACCGCGTGCAGCACAACCAAGCGCGCGGTCCCTACAAGGGCGGAATCCGCTACCACCACGAGGTCTCGCTCGATCTGTTCAAGGCGCTGGCCGCTGAGATGACCTGGAAGACGGCGATCGTCGAAGTTCCGTTCGGCGGCGCGAAAGGTGGCATCCAGATCGATCCGAGGCAGTACGGGCGCGAAGAGATCGAGGCGATCACCCTGCGCTTCATGTACAAGCTCAAGCGCCTAATCGGCCCAGACGTGGACATCCCCGCGCCGGACGTCGGCACCAATTCGGAGATCATGGGGCTATTGTTCCGTCAGTATTCGGACGGCGAGAATGAAAGGCACACGCTTCGCGGAGTCGTCACAGGAAAGGACGTTCGAATTGGCGGCTCCGAAGGCCGGGCGAAGGCGACCGGCCGCGGCGTCGCATTTTGCATCGAGGATTACTACGCCGAAAAGGGCTCGTCGGTGCGCGGCAAGAGCTTCATCGTTCAAGGCTTCGGCAACGTGGGCTCGAGCGTCGCGGAAATCTTAAACGCGATGGGCGCGCGATTGCTGGCAGTGAACGATGCCGAAGGCACCGTTTACAACTCGGACGGCATCGACGTGCCCGCGCTGATTTCGTACGTTCAGGATCCCAAGAACCTCAAGCGCTCGGTGTTTGGTTTCCCGGGCGCGCAGCGCATCGAGAAAAAGGACTGGTGGGAGGTTCCGGCGGACATCCTCATCCCGGCAGCTCTGGGCGGCGAGATCACCGCCGAGGTCGCCGAACGAGTGAAAGTCAAGCTGATCGCCGAGGGCGCGAACGGGCCCACCACGCCGGAAGCGGACAAGGTGATCGCGCGACGAGGAATCGATCTCATCCCCGACATCATTGCCAACGCGGGAGGCGTGACGGTCAGCTACTACGAGTGGATCCAAAACAAGCGGATGGAGAGCTGGAGCGAAGCGGAGGTCAATCGCAAGCTCGAATTCGGCATGAAGCGGAACTGGAGAATCATTCGAGACATCGCCCGGAACAGCGCCAGGCAAACGGAGATGCACGACAGCCGCCGTTTCTGTATTAGCAGGGAGGTCGATACGCGCTGCGCCGCGATGATTCTCGCGCTCAAGCGGATCGAGGCTCACTATCAGTTGGAGGGCTTCTCGCAGTAACGGTGCTCTTGTCGGTTGGGCAGTGCCGGGCGGATCAATGGAGCACGCGCTCGCGCGCGATGAAAGCGTTGGCGGGCTGGTCCTCCCGTATCTCGTATGCCAAAATCCTCAAGCCCACTCCCCGGCTGAATCCCTCATTTCCGTCCTTCTTCCCATACGAGAGAGCGACCTGGTACCGCACCTCGCAGAAGCAGGTGACCTCCGCCCCGTCCTGGCCGGAGAAGGTGACGCTCACCTTACTGCCCAGTGGCATCGGCTCGCGCGTTTCGACGAACATTCCGTGGGCGCTGATGTTTCGCCCGACGCCGCGGGCAAGGCCCTCCGAGGTGCCCAGGTGAACGGTAAACACCTTGTCGAAGCGAAGGCTCCTGCGACGCTCGTCCAAGCTCTCCCTCCGCCTGCAATGCTAGTGAGTACGGTTGTGTAGTCAAAATATCTACTTCTAACCACCTAGGAGGTATTTTGGGTTCGCCCTCGCTGACACTGCTGTGGACCGCCCTGCCGTTGCTGGCGGGGAGCGACTTGCGCTTTCAACAGCTGCGCGGGACTGCTGAGCCGCTGATGGGCCTGGGGGGGTTCCTTGAGAGGTACGTCGGGGATTGCCCGGCTGGCGGCGTACCACAATGTCGGTCCAACGCGCTCACCTTTCGAAGTAAGGCGAACGGAAAGCGGTTCTTCATCCTCGTCGCCGAGGAATCAAGTGGAGTGCTTTCGGCCGGGCGGTTCGACGCTGGGCGAGGGGAGTACGAGCTTCAGTTGACGCCTTTCTTTGCCGCCGGCCCCTATGCGCTGACTCACGGAGCACCGAAGCAAATGGACTCCGCGGGTAATCCGCTGCTGCCTCTGCTAATCATGCGCCACAAGGCGCCGCCGGACTGGGACGCTTCGCGCCTGCAGCGGCTGATCGCGGGGCGCGAGCTCAAGGTCGAAGTCGTCTTCACGCCGCAGGATGTGTGGACGCTCGCGCGAAAGCGCGGGAGCGTGATTCGCGGCGTGAAGTCGCGGATCGACGCGCTGCAGGTGACCAATGGGCGCACCGGCGAGTTGATCGGCTCGTGGCCGTAACGGCGCGACGAAGCGCCCCAGGGTAGTTGCATCGAGGGCAATGCGCTGCCTCACCCACTGTTGAGCGCGGCGCGCAGCTCGAAGTCCCGGCGAGCGTGTGGAGCGATCTTCAGTGAAGGCCGAGCGCAACGTACCTCATCGCATCGCCACGCTGGAAGCGAATGAGCACGCGTCGATCGCTTCCCGTCTCTTCCAGCGCCGCCTCGAACGTGCGCAGATCTTGAACGGGCTTGCGATTAACTTCGGTGATGAGGTCGCCGGCGGTCAGGCCTGCCTGCCCGGCAGGGCCTCCGGGCATGATGTTCGAAACCAGGACGCCGCTGTGGGCCTTTAGATGAGCGGACGTTCCCGCGCCGGGGGTCACGTCGCGAACCACCATCCCCAAGCTGTCGCTGTGCCCTGGGCTGGCCTGCGCTGCTTCAGGAGATGGACGCTGACCGAGCCGCACGCGAACCTCGCGGACGACCGAACCGCGCGTCAGGGACAGGCTTACCTCAGTTCCCGGGGGCAGGAAGGCGATGCGACGCAGCAATTGAAGATAGGACTCCACCGGACGGCCATTGACCGCCATCAACCTGTCGCCGGGCTTGATTTGCGCAAGCGCAGCGGGGCTGCCGCGAAATACCTCTTTGATGATCGCTCCCCTGGCGGAGCCCTGAGCTGGGCGCTGCTCCTCGTAGATGTTGACGCCGAGCCATCCACGCTCGAGATGGCCGTTGACCAGCAGGTTCGGCAGCAGGTCCTTGACCATATTGATCGGCACCGCGAAGCCAATTCCCCGACCCCGGCTGATGATTGCCGTGTTCACCCCCACGACCTCGCCGCGCATGTTGAACAGCGGTCCTCCGGAGTTGCCAGGGTTGATCAACGCGTCGGTCTGGATGAAATCGTCGAACGGCCCAATTCCGATCACCCGTTCCTTGGCGGAGATAATTCCTTGGGAGACGGAATGATCGAGCCCGAAGGGATTCCCAATTGCCATCACCCAGTCGCCGACCTCGAGCTTGTCGGAGTTTCCCAGGAAGGCGTAAGGGAGATCGCGGACGTCGCTCCCAGTAAGTCGAAGGAGGGCGACATCCGTCGACGGATCTCGGCCAACCAGCTCGGCCGAAAACTCCCGCCCGTCCTCGAGCCTCACGGCGATCTGCCGGCCTTTTTCGATCACGTGGTTGTTGGTGACTACGTAGCCGTTGGGGCTGATGATGAACCCAGAGCCCAGCGACTCCGTGTCGCCGCCGTCGCTGGGATCGCCCGCTCCGAGCGTGCTCACGTTCACCACTCCGCGGCTGACTGAGCGGATCAGGGGCGCAAGGGACGTCGGGGGCACGAAGTCCAACAAGGGAGCCGCATCGGTTGGAGATCGCTCGCGCCAAAGCTTCGCGCCAGCCTCCGAAGGCCGCGCCGGAGTCTGACCCTGTAAGTACTCCCGGTATTCCTGCGCCTTCGCCTTGAGCCAAGTCGAAACCGAGGGGTCCGGTTCCGCTCGCGCGAAGAGAGCTGCACAGCAAGAAAGTATGGCGCCGGTCCGAGCGAACAAACGCGAATTCATCCGCGCGGCCGAAGTGAGCGCGGCTGACGCACGGACGAACGCCTGGAACGCAGCGAGCATTTCCGCGAAGGCTAGCTCAGACGCCAAGCGCTACCAAGGAAGCGCTTACGCGTCGGCCGGCTTGACGTACTTGGCAACCTTTGCGCGCGCTGGCCGTATCACTCGGTCTTTGAGCCGATAGCCGGCGCGCGTCACGCCGACGACTTTCTGATCTTTGGCCGGGTCCGTGGTTATCTCCACGTCGGCCGCTTCTGACGAATTGGGGTCGAACGGTTCGCCCAGCGGATCCACCCGCTCGATTCCCAGCGTCTGCAGCTTAGAGAGGATTCCGTCACGGATCAGGCGCACTCCCCGCGCCAAGGGCGAATCGTCGTTGCCGGCGGCCTGAAGCGAAAGGTCCAACTCGTCCATCACCTCGAGCAGGATCTGCGCGATGTTCCCTTTTTCGACGTCGAGCATCCGCTCGCGCTCCCGCGACAACCTCTGCTTGAACTCCTCGCGGTCGTTGTTGAGCGCCTGGAAGGCCCTGGCAAGCTCGTCCACTCGCTTGCGAGCGACTTCCAGCTCTTTGCGCAGCGCCTCGTTGTCTGCTTCCGCGCGGGCGCGAACCGCCTCGGGACCGTTTTGGGATGCCTCGGCCGACCCGCCCGAAGGCTGTGCCGCGCCCGGGCTCGACTCCCCTGCCCTCGGCGGCTCGCTTGGGTCCGGGTCGCGCGGGTTGCCAGAAGGATCGAAGCGCCGGCGGTCATTTACCTTGACCGCTTCGCCTTCGCCCTCCTGAGAGCCGCGCCCTCGATTGTACCCCTTGTCCGCCTCGTCCATTGAACAAACCTATGTCGCGCCCAACCTAAACAGGCAGCTTCGGCTGTCAATGGCCGACGCGCTCATCCGTCCGAGAATCCACGGGTACTCTCCGAGCCAAGACCCGGGTCAACCGCCCCACCGCGTTCGTCGATGATCTCCACTTGGGCCGCTCGAAGAGAGTAGTAGAGCAGCCACTTCTCGGCGGCGGTCACTGCGCCCTTGGGCAGCGCTGCCTCTATCTCCTGTATAGTCAGACGCCGCTGCCGAACGCCCTTGGCAAAGAGCGCCTTTCGGGCGAAGTAAATGGGGCCCAATTGATCATCCACGGCGTACCTGGTGCACAAAACTAACCCCCGCCCCCGTCCGCCGCATCCTCCGAGCACTGGCAGCGCAGCTCAAACGCTCAAGCGTGCGTGCGTCCGTTCTGCGTCGTCGCCTCTTCCTCAGATGGCCGCCCCCTCTGCTCTCAATGGTCCAGATCCAGCAATTTCTCGAGAGTGCGCGCGTCCGCAGCGGGGAACTGGTACTGGTTCATCTCGGACAAAGTGACCCAACGATGGTCATGCACCCGAAGGTGCTGGATGTCGCTCTCGGGGGAGATCAGTCCGCAGCGGAAGACCCGAAAATCGATTTCGTAATCTGGGTAGTCATGGAGTAGGTGCATCACCTGCTCGCCGACGCGGATCTCCACGCCCATCTCCTCTTTCAACTCGCGAGCAAGCGCTTCGGCATCGCCTTCGCCTTCCTGCACTCGACCCCCGGGAAACTCCCAGAGCAGGGGCAACGATGCGCCGGGCCGCCGCTGAGTAATGAGGTATCGTCCCCCCTCTTTCTCGAGCATCGCGCCCACGACGCGGATCTGACGGCGGCTCATTCATCCTCCGGAAAAAATTTGCGTAGCACGAGAGCCTTTGTTTTCCAATCGCTCTAAACTCTGGGCATGACGACGCTGCAGTTTCTCGGGGCCGCCGGCACGGTGACCGGGTCCAAGTACCTGGTGCAGCACGACGGGCGCCGGATCCTGATCGACTGCGGCCTTTTTCAGGGGCTGAAGGAGCTGCGGCTGCGCAACTGGTCTCCGTTGCCGGTCGATCCCAAGAGCATCGAGGCGGTCGCGCTCACGCACGCTCACATCGATCACATCGGCAGCTTGCCCCGCCTGGTGAAAGAAGGATTCGACGGGCCGGTGTTTTCCACCTCGGCCACCCGCGCGCTGGCCGGGCTGCTGTTGCCCGACTCCGCGCATCTGCAGGAAGAGGAGGCTCGATACGCCAACGAAGCGGGATCGACAAAGCACGATCCCGCGCTGCCGCTGTACACGGTCGAAGATGCCTGCGCTGCGCTTCGGCACTTCGAGACTTTCGAGTACGGCCGGCGGCGGGAGATTCTTCCCGGGATCACCCTGACCTTCGCTCGGGCTGGGCACATCCTCGGCTCAGCCATCTGCACGCTGGAGCTGGCGGGCAGCCGTCAGCGGATCGTGTTCTCCGGCGATCTGGGCCGCTACGACGCGCCGATCCTCCGCGATCCGGAGCCCGTCGAGTACGCCACGACGTTGCTCGTCGAGAGCACCTACGGAGATCGCACCCACGGAGCGGTCAAGGCGATCGATGCGCTCGCCAGCGCGGTCAGTGATGCGGTCGTGCGCAAGGGAATGATTGTCATTCCGTCATTCGCGGTTGGGCGAACGCAGGAGATCCTCTATGACCTCCGGGCACTTGAGGAGGCCGACCGCATTCCCACACTGGACGTGTTCGTGGACTCGCCGATGGCGTGCGATGCTACCCCCATCTACCTGGCGCACCCAGAGGATCACGACCTGGATATGACCGCATTGCTTGAGCGGGGGATCTCGCCACTTGCGACGCGCCGGACGCATTTCGTCACCTCCGTGGAAGACAGCAAGAAGCTCAACGACCGCGCCGGCCCGGCGATCATCATCTCCGCGAGCGGGATGGCCACCGGCGGACGCATCCTTCATCACTTGAAGCACCGCCTGCCCGATCCGAAAAACACCATTCTGTTCGTCGGCTACCAGGCGGAAGGCACGCGAGGGCGGCGATTGCTCGCAGGAGAGAAGGAGATCCGCATTTACGGAGAGATGGTGAAGGTGAGTGCGCGGGTGGCTGCGGTGAGCGGGTTTTCAGCGCACGGAGACTGGCGCGAGCTGATGCGATGGATGAGCGGCTTTCGCGCCCCACCGAAGCAGACGTTTCTGGTCCACGGAGAGGCGCCCGCGCTCGAGGCGCTTCGCCAGCGAGTGGCGCAGAACGGCTGGCCAGTTCGCGTCCCCCCGCATCTGGAGACGGTTCAGCTTGACGACTAACGCCGCCGCTCGCAACCTGGGCAGGAGGCCGCCGAGGAGGAGCTGATGACCCGCGATATTCGCGCGCCGCGAGGAAGCTCGATCTCTTGCCGAGGGTGGGTGCAGGAAGCTGCGCTGCGCATGCTGATGAACAACCTCGATCCCGAGGTGGCGGAAAGACCCCAGGACTTGGTCGTCTACGGCGGCGCCGGCAAGGCAGCGAGGAACTGGGAGTGCTTTGATCGCCTGGTGACCTGTCTTCAGAAGCTCGGCGATGACGAGACACTGCTGGTCCAATCGGGCAAGCCGGTCGGGATCCTCCGAACGCACGCCGAAGCACCGCGAATCCTGATCGCCAACTCGAACCTGGTCGGTCAGTGGGCCACTTGGGAGCATTTTCAGGAGCTCGAGCGCAAGGGTCTGATCATGTTTGGCCAGATGACCGCGGGCTCGTGGATCTACATCGGCACGCAGGGAATCCTTCAAGGCACCTATGAAACCTTCGCCCAGGCGGCACGCATCCATTTTGGAACGGACGACCTCGTCGGCCGATTGATCCTCTCCGCTGGGCTGGGCGGGATGGGCGGTGCTCAGCCGCTTGCAGCCACGATGAACGGAGCGGTTTTCCTGGGGGTGGAGGTCGACCCGGCGCGTGCTCGCCGCCGGCTCGAAATGCATTACCTCAATGCGATTGCCAAAGACCTTGACGAGGCGCTCGCGCTCTGCGCGGCGGCGAAACGCAACCGGGAATCCCGCTCGGTCGCGTTGATCGCCAATGCCGCCGACGTTTATCCCGAGTTGGTCAAGCGCGGCCTGCGCCCGGATCTGGTCACCGATCAAACCGCCGCACACGATCCGCTGAACGGATACATCCCCCAGGGCCTTTCCCTCGAAGCAGCTGCTGCTCTTCGACGAGCACAGCCCGAAGAGTACGTGCGACGCGCGCGCGCCGCGATGGCAATCCAGGTTCGTGCGATGCTGGACTTCGCTCGCGCGGGAAGTCATGTCTTCGACTACGGCAACAACATTCGCGCCCAAGCCAAGCTTGCAGGGGTGGACGATGCATTCGACTTCCCCGGCTTCGTCCCGGCCTACATCCGCCCGCTGTTCTGCGAAGGCAAAGGACCGTTCCGTTGGGTCGCTCTCTCGGGGGACCCAGAAGACATCCGGCGTACTGACCGAGCGCTGATCGAGTTATTTCCTCATCACGTGGCCCTGAAGAGGTGGCTCGCCCTCGCCGAGGAGCGCGTCTCCTTCCAGGGGTTGCCGGCGCGGATCTGCTGGCTGGGATACGGAGAGCGGGACAAGGCCGGGCTGGTCTTCAACGACCTGGTGCGGCGCGGCGAGGTGAAGGCGCCGATCGTGATCGGCAGGGATCACCTCGACTGCGGCTCGGTGGCCTCGCCGAACCGGGAGACCGAGGGGATGAAGGACGGATCGGATGCCATCGCCGACTGGCCGATTCTCAACGCGCTGGTGAACGCGGTGAACGGCGCCTCCTGGGTCTCGTTTCACGACGGCGGCGGCGTCGGCATTGGGTACTCCCTGCACGCGGGCCAGGTAATCGTCGCCGACGGAACGGTGGAGGCAGGTCGGCGAATTGCGCGCGTGCTCACTTCGGATCCGGGAATGGGCATCCTTCGGCACGCCGATGCGGGATACGAAGAAGCGATCCGCGTCGCTCGCGACCGGGCGATCAAGATTCCCGGCATGACTGTTTGAGCGGTCCCTGCAGTGGTTCACTGAGCGATGGCGGCATTCGACCTGCTGGTCCAAAACGCGTCCGAGGTCCTCTGCGTGCAGGGGGACCCTGGCCAGCCGGCTGAGCAAGCCCTGACGCCGATTGCGCGGGGTGCGGTGGGAGTGGTCAACGGCTGCATTTCCTACCTGGGGATGTCCAAAGAGCTTCCGCCGGATGCGGTCGGTCCGCGCACCGAGGTGATCGATGCCCAGGGCGGATTCGTTGGCCCGGGCTTCGTGGATCCCCACACCCATCTCATCTTTGCCGGAGAGCGCAGCGCGGAATTCGAGCTTCGCTGCCGCGGCGCGAGTTACCGCGAGATCGCGAATTCGGGCGGCGGGATCGCCAGCACCGTCCGAGCCACGCGCGCCGCCTCCGAGGAGCAGCTGGTAGAGCTGGGACGCCGAAGGCTGTGGACTTTGCTCGAGCAAGGGGTGACGTGCGCCGAAGCCAAGAGCGGATACGGGCTCAGTCTGGAGCAAGAGCTGAAAATGCTTCGCGCCATCCGCCGCCTTTCGGCGATCCAGCCGGTGGAGCTGATCGCCACCTTGCTCTGCGCCCACGCCGTCCCGGAAGAGCTGAAATCGGAGCGCGATCGCTACTTGCAAATCTGCATCGCTGAGATCATCCCCGCGGCCGCGGAAGCGCGCCTGGCGAGATTTTGCGACGCATTCGTCGATGAAAGCGCCTTTTCCGGCGAGGAAGCTCGCCGCGTTCTACGCGCTGGCGCAAACTGCGGATTGATTCCCCGCCTTCACGCCGATCAACTGAGCGATGAGGCGGGCGCCGAGCTGGCGGCGGAGCTGCGCGCATCCTCCGCCGACCACCTCGAGCTCGTCTCCCGCGCGGGAATCGAGGCGCTGTCGCGAGCAAACGTGTCTGCAATCCTCGCCCCCACCTCGACCTTGTTTCTTCGACAAAGAGCGTTCGCTCCCGGTCGGCAACTCATTGATGCGGGAGTGAACGTCGCACTGGCGACCAATCTAAATCCAGGTTCGGCGATGAGTGAAAACGTGGCGCTCACCTGCGGTCTGGCGTGCCTGGGCAACGGCCTGTCCGCGGCCGAGGCGTATTGGGGCCTGACGCGCGGTGCCGCGTTGGCGCTTCGACGATTGGACCTCGGCACATTGACGATCGGCGGACCTGCAGACCTGGTGGTGTTCGGATGTCGAAGCTATCGACACTTGCCGTACCACTTGGGTGTCAATCATGCTCGGTGGGTGGTCAAAAGCGGGCGAGCGGTGGTCAGGGCCGACCCGCACCCGCTCTGCGAATGATCTGGGCGGCGGGCGGCTTTCGATTAAACTGGAGCCGTGTGTCGGTTGTTCGGTTTCCGATCTGATATTCCCGCTCGAGTCCATCATTCGCTGGTGACCGAGAAGAACTCGTTGCGCACCCAATCCCGCGAGCACCAGGACGGATGGGGGATCGCGTCTTACGACAAAGGCGAGCTGCCGGAGGTGGCTCATGGCCTGGGCGCTGCGCACAGCGATCGAGAATTTGAGCGGGTAAGCGGACTGCTTTCGTCTCACGCGGTCCTGGCGCATGTGCGCCGCGCGTCGGTGGGCCGCGTTCACTTGCACAACGCACACCCGTTTCTCTACCGCGCATGGGCTTTTGCACACAACGGGACGATCTCCGATTTTGACCAGCACCGCCAAGCGTTGGAGCAGGAAATCGATCCGGCTTTTCGAAAGCTGATAGGAGGGGAGACGGATTCGGAGCGCTGCTTCTACATTTTCCTCACCAGGCTTCGGGCCATCGCCTCCGATTTTGCCAAGGCCGATGCCGCATCGCTCGCCGCGGCGCTCGCGCAAACGATGCGGGTCGTGTCCCAGCTCACCGATCGGGCGGACCTCCTCTCCTCGATGAACTTCATCGTCACCAACGGGCGCCTGATGGCGGCGACCCGTCGGCAGCGGACCTTGTTCGTTTCCGATCGAAGCCAGCATCGATCCAAAACAGCGCACCGCCTCGCGAACGATGCTCGACTCAATCAGCTGGTGATCGCGAGCGAAGAGCTGACCAGCGAAGACCACTGGCATCCGGTCCCCGAGGAAGGGATCGTCAGCATCGACGGCGAAATGCGCTTTCGCAGCTGGCAACTCTCTGAGCTCGCGCCGAGCCCGCCGCCTCGGCCTCCGAACGCACTCATGTCCAGCGGCTAATTCAGCGCCCTCGCAGCGACAGCACCGCAGCAGCCGGCGCCTCGCTTCGGCGTCTTCAGACCGCGGCGCCGATCCACGAGCGCAACCGCGCCGCGTAGCGCGCTCCGAAGGCGCGAACGATGATGCTCCGCTGTTCACCGCCGCGATCTTCGAAGGACAACAGGAGCAGCTCACGCGGCGCCGCGCGCGGGATGCGGTCCAGCCACTCCACCACAACCGCGCCGTCGCTCCCGGGCAAGTCGGTGAAACCGGTGGCGTATATCTCGTCGTAGTCGCGGATGCGAAACAGGTCGGCGTGGTAGAGGGGAAGCCGCCCTCGGTACGCGGCGATGATCGCAAAGCTGGGACTTGAAACTTGCGCCGGTTCGACTCCAGCGCCCTTGGCCACGCCGCGCACAAACTGAGTTTTTCCCGTTCCCAACTCGCCGACCAAGCCGACGAAATCGCCGGGCTCGAGGAGCCGACCCAGTCGCTCGCCGAACGCGAAGGTTTCCGCAGGAGAGCGAGAAAAAAGATTGCTCTCCACCTTCGGGGGCGGCGATCGCGCGACTACCTCCTCCATCGAACCCAAACCTCCTGCAGCCCGAGGAGTAGGTCCGAGGCAATCAAACCGGCGAGACCTGTTTGCCGCGCGATGAGGTCGCCCGCCAAGCCGTGCGCGTAGACGCCGCAAATCGCTGCGTCGAGCGGCGAAAGACCCTGGGCCAGCAAGCCCCCGCAGATGCCGGAAAGCACATCACCCGCTCCGGCAGTCGCCATCCCTGGGTTGCCAGTAGGATTCACGTAAACCGTTCCGTCCGGCCTGCCAATGAGGGTGCGCGCTCCCTTGAGAACGCAGACGGCGTTCGTGCCGACCGCGAGCGCCCGCACCGCGGAGAGCCGATCGCGCTGCACTTCGGCCGTGCTCTTGCCCAACAGGCGCGCCATTTCTCCGGGATGAGGCGTGAGGACGAGCGGTCCTTTGGCTTGACGAAGCATTTCAAGTTTGCCGTCGAAAGCATTCAGACCGTCAGCATCGACCAGCGACGGTATTTCCGTTTTGCTCAGCAAGGCAGCCAAAAGGGCGGCGGTACTGCTCCCCAGGGGAATGCCCGGGCCGACGACGATTGCGCGCTTTCCCTCCGCCGCTCGTTGCAGTGGCTCGAGGTCGTGCAAGCCAAGCGGACCTTCCGAGCTCAAAGGGATGCCCATCAACTCGGGCGCGTGCGACAGAACGTGCCCGATCGCTTCCGGCCTGGTGGCGATCGAAGCGAGGCCTGCGCCTGCCCTCAAGGCTGCTGATCCCGCTAAGGCCGCGGCGCCCGTTTTTCCAAAGCTCCCGGCGATTACTAAAACGTGCCCGTACGTGCCCTTATGGGAATCCGCGCTGCGGATTGGCACTCGGTCCCGCGCATCCGACTCTTCGACGACGAATGCCCTCGGTCCTGGAAGCTGCACTGCTCCCGGATCCGGTAGCCCGATCTGCGCCTGCTTCAGTTGCCCGCAAAGCGACGCACCGGGTTCGAGCACCTGACCTAACTTCAGCTCGCCGAACGAGACGGTGACGTCCGCTTGAACGCAAGGCGCGAATGCTTGTCCCGTGTCGGTGTGCAGCCCGGAGGGAACGTCGGCCGAGATCACTTTGGCACCGGCGGTGCGCCACTCGGAGATTCTGGCGATTGCGTCCGCGTGGGCACCCTGTGGCGGTCGGTTGAGTCCGGTGCCGAACACGGCGTCGATCACGACATCGCCGCGTCCGACTCCGGGGTGAGCTTCAATCGACACAGGGGAAATCCCGGCGGCCTGAAGCTGGAGCAGTTTGCGGCGAGGCTCCCCCTTGAGTTTCTCAACGCCGCCGATCACTTCGACCTTCACCCGCCGTCTCCACTCGGCGAGCTTACGCGCGGCGACCAGTCCGTCGCCGCCGTTGTTTCCTTGTCCGCAGATCACCGCGAAGTGACCAGCCGGCGCAGCCCAGCACTCCGCCTCGTCTGCGAGCGCCGCTCCCGCATTGTCCATCAGCACCGCCACCGAGGTGCCGGACAGTTCGGCCGCGGCTTCGAGCCGTGCGATCTGCTCCGAGGTCAGCGCGCGCTTCATCGTCCTTCGACAAATACTGCCGCCGCAGCCACGCCGGCGTCATCGGTCTTTCCCAGGCAAACAGCGACTCCCGCCACGGCCATCTCTCACTCCGGGTGCCTCATCAGGGCAAGCATTTCGGAGACCGCCCGCTCGAATCCCACCAGCACTGATCGCGCGACGATCGCATGTCCAATGTTCAACTCGTCGATTTCGCGAATGCGAGCGATCGGTTGCACATTGGAATAGCTCAGCCCGTGACCCGCGGCGACGCCCATGCCGAGCTTCGAGGCCGTCTTGGCGGCATCGACAATTCGGCTCAGCTCGCGAGCGCGATCTTCGGCGCGACGCGCCTGACAGTAGCGGCCGGTGTGCAGCTCCACGCGGTTGGCGCCGCACTTGTGGCTTGCCCGCACCTGATCGAGGTCGGGATCGATGAAAAGAGAAACAGCGATTTCCGCGTCCTGAAGGGTTCTGGTCGCCTTGCGAATGGCCTCAAGCTGTCCGCTGACGTCCAGTCCGCCCTCGGTGGTCAGCTCCTCGCGCCGTTCTGGAACCAGCGTTGCGACGTCCGGCCGAACTTCGTACGCGATCTTGACCATCTCTTGGGTGGCCGCCATCTCTAAATTGAGCAGCGTCTGGCAAGTGCTTCGCAAAATCTTGAGATCGCGGTCCTGGATGTGCCGCCGATCCTCTCGCAGATGAACGGTGATCTGCTCCGCTCCCGCAAGCTCTGCAAGCACTGCCGCCGCGACGGGATCGGGATAGGCAGCCTTGCGCGCCTGCCGCACCGTGGCCACGTGATCGACGTTAACCCCTAAGCGTTGTCTCATCGCAAGCTTTCTTCCGACCGCTGCGCGCAGCGGGCGCGCCGAACGGCGACCTTCACGGATTAAGCGACTTCGCCACCGCGTCGGCAACTTCCTTGGCGTACTTGTCGTTGCGGGGACGGTCTGGGCCTTCGACGAGGATCCTCACTTTGGGCTCGGTCCCAGAGAATCGGACGAGAATTCGTCCGGACCTGCCGAGCCTGGATTCCACCGAACGAATGGCCTGCACCACCTCGGGACACTCGCCCAAATCGCGACGCTGCTTGACCGCGACATTGACCAAGGTCTGCGGAACGGGCTCAAAAATCGCGGTGAGCTCCGAGAGCGGCTTCTGCTTGCGGCAGAGGACCGCCAGCAGCTGCAGGGCGGCCAATACGCCGTCGCCCGTTGTCGCGTGATCGAGAAAGATCAGATGGCCGGACTGCTCGCCCCCCAAAGAGTAGCCGTGCTTGCGCATCTCCTCTACGACGTACCGATCCCCCACCCGCGTTCGGCAAACCTTCACCCCCCAGCGCGCCACCGCTCGATCCAGGCCGATGTTGCTCATCACCGTGGCAGTGAGCGTGTTCTTCTTGAGGGTTCGACGCTCTGCCAGCTCGCCGCAGCAGATCGCCATCATCGCATCACCGTCGACCACGTTGCCCTTCTCGTCCACCACGATCAGCCGGTCGCCGTCGCCATCGAGCGCGATCCCGAGGTTCGCTCCATGCTTGAGAACGACTTTGGCGAGATTCTCCGGATGGAGCGCCCCGCACTTGTGATTGATGTTCTTCCCGTCGGGTTGCACGCCGACGCCGATCACCTTCGCCCCCAGCTCTTCCAGCACCGCGGGGGCGACCTTGTACGCCGCGCCGTTGGCGCAATCGACCGCGATGCACAAACCCTCCAGCGTCAGCTCGCGCGGGAAGGTGCTCTTCAAGAAGACGATGTAACGCCCCCTCGCATCGTCCAGCCGAACCGCGCGGCCGATCTTGGTCGCCGTCGGCCGCAGGTGGTCAATCGACTTGTTGGAGATCAGATCTTCGATCTGCGATTCCACCTCGTCGGGCAGCTTGAAACCATCGCGCGAGAAGAATTTGATGCCGTTGTCTTGATAGGGGTTGTGGGACGCGGAGATCACCGCGCCGGCATCAGCGCGCATGGAGGTGGTGATGTTTGCGATTCCGGGCGTCGGCAGCGGGCCCACCAGCGCGACGTCCACGCCCATCGAGGTGATTCCCGCTGCCAGCGCCTGCTCGAGCATGTAGCCGGACAGCCGCGTGTCCTTGCCAATCACCACGCGATGGCGGTGATTCCCGTTCCGGATCAAGTACGCCAAGGCGCGGCCGAGCTCCATCGCCATTTCCGCGGTCATCGGGTGCACGTTGGCTACGCCGCGGATGCCGTCGGTGCCAAACAAGCGGGCAGGGATGGAGGATTCTTCGGCTCGCTTCGCGTCTAGTTGATAAGCCACTTGCGACACCACCTTCGGACGCGAACGTACAAAGCGCTCCGCTCGAAGGCAACCCAGCGGCTCATCGACCTGTCGAGGGTTGGCGGAAATTCTTCACCGGGCCGTTAGGCTTTGTTCGGCTCCATCTTGGGAAGTCCCTCGAGAGCGTCGAGGATCTTCCGCTTTTCCTTCTTTTCCACTTTAGGAGGCGCGGTGATTCGCGGAGGCGGCCGAGCGCGAGTGAGCGAGCCTCCCTCGAGCAGAACGTTAACGTCTTCCGCGTCGAGCGTCTCGTACTCGAGCAGAGCATCTCCCACCCTCTTGAGGGTATCCATGTTCTCGACCAGAAGTCGCTTGCCTCGGTCGTAGCAGGACATCACGATCTCGCGAACCTCGAGGTCGATCTGGCGAGCGGTATCCTCCGAGTAGTCGGGCCGGGTGGCCAAGTCCCGCCCGAGGAAGACCTCGCCATCGCGATTGCCGAATGCGAGGGGGCCGAGCTTTTGGCTCATGCCCCAACGGCAGACCATTGCCCGCGCCAGGTTGGTGGCGTGCTCGATGTCGCTCGCCGCGCCGGAGCTCATTTCGTCGAACACCAGCTCCTCGGCGATGCGGCCGCCCATGGCCATGGCGATCTGGTCCAGGGCCGCTTTTCGATACTGGTTGTGCTTGTCCTCGAGCGGCAGCGCCATCGTCAATCCGAGCGCCTGTCCGCGCGGGATGATCGTCACCTTGTGCAGCGGATCGCAGCCGGGTAACAGCCTCGCCACCAGGGCATGCCCCGCTTCGTGCACCGCGGTGATGCGTTTCTCCTTTTCCGACATGATCATCGATTTGCGCTCGGGGCCCATCAGCACTTTGTCCTTGGCTGCCTCGAAATCGCTGCTGTCGACGCGCTCTTTGGATTGCCGCGCGGCAAACAGCGCCGCCTCGTTGACCAGGTTCTCGAGATCCGCGCCGGTCATTCCGGGCGTCCCGCGGCCGATCACCTCCAGGTCCACCTCGGGCGCAAGCGGAACCCGCCGAGTATGCACCGCCAAAATTCCCACCCGGCCGCGAAGGTCAGGTCTCGGGACGACGATCCGGCGGTCGAATCGACCGGGCCGCTGCAGCGCGGGGTCGAGAACGTCCGGCCGATTGGTTGCCGCGATTAGGATCACGCCCTCGTTCGACTCGAATCCATCCATCTCAACCAACAGCTGATTGAGCGTCTGCTCGCGCTCGTCGTGGCCGCCGCCCAGGCCCGCGCCGCGATGGCGACCGACGGCGTCGATCTCGTCGATGAAGATGATGCAGGGCGCGTTCTTCTTGCCTTGCTCGAACAGGTCCCTGACCCGCGACGCTCCCACGCCGACAAACATCTCGACGAAGTCGGAGCCGGAGATGGAGAAAAACGGAACTCCGGCCTCGCCGGCGACAGCCTTGGCGAGGAGAGTCTTGCCGGTCCCAGGCGGCCCCATCATCAGCACGCCCTTCGGAATGCGTCCGCCGAGCTTGGTGAACTTCTTCGGGTCCTTGAGGAAGGCGATGATCTCCTCGAGCTCTTCTTTGGACTCGTCGATTCCAGCCACGTCCGCGAAGGTCACCTTGTTGTGGCTTTCGGACAGCAGCTTTGCCTTCGATTTGCCGAAGGTCATCGCCTTGCCACCGGTGCCCTGAAGCTGTCGCATGAAAAAGATGAAGAACAGGAAAAGGAAAACGACTGGCATCCACTGGCTCAGAATGGTCAGCCAGATGCTGTTCTGCTCTTCCTTTTCGTACTTGAGCTCGACTCCCTGATCGCGCAGCAGCTTCATCATCGCAGCGTCGGCCGTCGGGCCGGTGGTGCGAAACTTCTCGTTGGTATCGCTGTACGTTCCCGAGTAGACGTTGCCCTTAATCGAGACCTGCCGAACTTTCTTGTCCTCGACTTTCGAGAGGAACTGCGTGAAGGGGGGTTCCTGGACCTCTTCGGTGCCATGGGAGAAGAAATTGTAGAACGCGACAAAGAGGACAATCAGGATGACCCAGAGGCCGATTGTCTTGTAGCTCGAACGCACGTGTTAGGCGCCTTTCACCTGAGTCGGAGACGGTATCAGTAACGTCAAAGGACCCTCAACTATTCTACGGCCGCTCGCCCACCCGCCTGTTGGTCCGGCCCCAGTCTATAACGAACGCGGAAGATCTGCGCTGGCCCCAGCGCGGATTCTCTCCGCCAGCAAATACCGGGTCCCGCTGGCGGTCGCGCGGATGCGAGGAACGCGTCGCGTGCGGGGCCAGACGCCGATTACCCACAGAATCCTTCCAGCCGCGTCGCACACGACCGGAATCGAATCGCGGTCCTCTGACGGAATCCCGAGGTCCACCATCAGGTCTTGAAGTTTGGCAGTGCCGCCGCCGCAGAGAGCTGCGACTCGGTCTCCGGGCCGCCGTCGGCGGACGGACAGAGGCAGCGGTGCTCGACCGATCTCCAACCATTCGCCTCCGAGTCGCTCGGCAGGAAGGGTATCCGAGAGACCGATGCGCATCCCGGAGATAGGATCGGTCACCCAGCCGTCGCCAAAGGAGAGGGTCGGTTGTTGTCCAGATTCGTCGACGCAATGGACGCAGCGAATCACCCCACCGGCGGACCTCAGCTCGTACCCGCGCGACAGCGTCGCGCGGCCGGCTGAGGTGACCACCGCGAGCGCTCGCTTGATCGCGGCTTGATCTACTCGCGCGCCTGCGTCGAGCATCAGCTGGACCAAGACGCGCCTGCGAATCGCCGGGACGAGGGCGCGAAGTCCTACCGCGTCCAGCCTGCCCGGGGAGTGAAGCAACCTCGCGTACGCAGCCTGCGCAAGCTCGTCCAAGTACTCCGCATCCCCTGCGGCGGTTGACGCGAATGCCGCCAGGCGGCGAGTGGCTCCGATTCCCGCCACCGATTCAATCGCCGGAATCAAGCGCGCGCGGATGCGAGCCCGAGTGAATTGGAGATCAGCATTCATTGGGTCGGCCGAGAATTCCGCGCCCTGCTCGGAGAGAAAGCGCTCAACTTCCCGCCGAGAGCAGGCGAGCAGCGGACGAAGCAATCGCCCGCGGCGAGCGCGGATGCCGGACGCACCGCTCAGCGCGGCGCCCCTCAACAAACGCATGAGCAACGTTTCCGCCTGATCCGAAGCCGTGTGGGCGGTGGCGATCCAGGCGCAATCCGCTTCTTTCCGGATTCCCTCCAAGGCTTGGTAGCGCGCTCGCCGCGCGCGCGCCTCGAGAGCGGGCCCCTCCTTGAGAGAAAGCCTTGTCGAATGGAACGGAAAGCCGAGCTTGGTGGCGAGAAGATGTACTCGCGCCACCTCCAACGTCGCCTCGGGGCGAAGTCCGTGGTCCAAGCTGGCCACTTCGAGCCTGAGCTCCAAAGCTTCGGCGAGCTGCGCCGTTCCGAGCAGCAGGGCCGTCGAGTCCGCGCCACCGGAAACGGCCAAGAGCAATTTTTGGCCGACCACTCCAAAACCGCGGTAAGCTTCGGCAAGCTTTTGGGCGAGCGGTGAAAGAGGTGGGACTCTGCGCGACAAAACAGTCACGAACTTACTGAATTCTCAACCCTTTTTTGCTGCTCAATCCAGGTTGAAGGCCGAGCGCGCGCATCTTATGATTCTGTTGGAACAAATGCGAGAGTCGCCCGTTTTTAACGTAGGCCGGCGTTGAAGGTTTTGAAGATGGAGAGGGGGCGTTGGAATGCTGGAGCAGGGAGCGGTGTTAAGCAAACGATTTTGCTGGAATAGTTGGGCCTAGGGGTCCCCCCCCTCCCCCTCTGGGCCCACGGGGCTGCTGGGGTTCTTCTCCGCGGCCCCTCTTTCGAGGCGCCTCGGGTTCAAAATCCGGGGCGCTTTTTTTCTGGCGCGATCCACGGCAGGATCAGATGTTCGCGCGGCGTTTCGTCGCGCAGGGGAAAACGTTGACCGGACCGAAACTCTGTCGGATAAACGGAAGCTGTTTTCTCAGGTGGTTAGATTCCTCAATTCGCACCGGAGACCCAGATGGCTGGTGGTACTGACAAGCGAAAGCAGTCGCTTTACTTCCCCGAGGAGATGCTCAGGGAAATCCAGGAGGAGGCCAACCGGCAGGACCGCTCACTGTCGTGGGTCGTCCAGCAGGCTTGGAAGATCGCACGCGAGAGGATCAAGTCCTTCCCGGCGGTCAACGACGTGACGGGCGAAGAAGTCTTGGCGAACCGGCGGGAGGAATAGATGCCAAACCCGGACAGCCGAAAGCAGAGCCTCTATTTCCCGGAGGATATGCTCGACGAGATCCAGCGAGAGGCAAGCCGGCAGGACCGCTCCCTTTCCTGGATAGTCCAGCAGGCCTGGAGGATGGCGCGGATGGACATCCGCAAGATTCCATCTCCCAACGAAATCGTGCAGCCATTGCCACCCGACCCGGACGGAGACAAGCAGCTATAAGAGCCGGCGCATGGCTGCAGTGCGCAGCTTCCGTTCCGGGCGGCGGCGCCGTTGCGTCCTGCGGAGCTCGCAATGCGAATGAAACACCGCGTCGACGACCTTCGGCAGCGCCGAGCGCGCGCCGACGCAATGGGCGGTTCTGAGCGGCTGAAGCGCCAGAAGGCCAGGGGCAAGCTGGACGCGCGCGTTCGGATCAAGTTGCTCTTCGATTCCGATTCTTTCGAGGAATTCGGGCGCCTCGCCGCGCGCGAAGGCAATTTGCCGGAAGAAGAGGATGAAGAACGCCCATCGCCCGCCGATGGGGTAATCACGGGCATTGGCGACATCGAAGGACGGCCCGTGGCTGCGGCTGCTTACGATTTCACCGTGCTCGGGGGCTCCATTGGAGAGGTGGGGGAGCGAAAGGTCGCGCGCCTTCGCGACCTGGCGCTCAAGGATCGAATTCCGATCGTTTGGTTGGTGGATTCGGCCGGCGCGCGCATCGATGCCTCCGCAGCAATTGACCCCAGGCGCATCGCCAGCTTCGCCGACACCGGCTATCTGTTTCGGGAGCAAGTGGTGATGAGCGGAGTAGTGCCGCAAGTGGCGGCGATGGTCGGCCCCGGGGCGGCGGGGACGGCCTATATTCCTGGGCTCGCCGATTTCGTACCGATGGTCAAAGGCACCAGCTCGATCGCCATCGGCGGACCGTATCTGGTGGAGTCCGTGGTTGGCGAGACCGTCACCGAAGAGCAGCTGGGGGGCTCGAAGATTCATGCCGAGATCTCCGGAACCGCGGATGCGGAGTACCCGGACGACGCCGCCTGTCTGGCGGCAATTCGCGAGTACCTCTCCTTCTTCCCCAGTCACTGCGAGGAGAGGCCGCCTCGTCGCCGCTGCGATGATCCCGCGGACCGCGGCGACGAGGAGCTGCTGAGCGTCGTTCCGGAGAATCCCCGCCAGGCCTTTGACATGCACAAGGTCATTCGCGGCATCGTTGACGACCGACACTTCTTTCCGATCAAGGATCGATTTGCCCGCAACATCATCACCGGCCTGGCGCGGATCAGCGGCTATCCGATCGGGATCGTCGCGAACAATTCGATGTTCTACGGCGGCGTTTTGGACGTGAATGCTGCGGACAAAGCTGCGCGATTCGTGAATCTGTGCGATGCGTTCAACATCCCTCTGCTCTTCCTGCAGGACGTCCCGGGCTTCATGGTTGGCACGAAAGTGGAGCAGCAGGGAATCATCCGGCACGGAGCAAAGATGCTCTACGCCGTGGCGTCTGCCACCGTGCCCAAGTTCACGGTGATCGTCCGCAAGGGATACGGAGCCGGTTACTACGTTATGAATGGCCGGGCATTCGAGCCCGACCTGCTGGTGGCTTGGCCCGGATCAGAGATCGGAATTATGGGGCCAGAGGGTATGGTTGCGATCGCCGCGCGCAAGCTGCTTCAAGGAGCACCGACCGAGGAGCAGGCGAAGGCGACGCGGGAAGAGCTCAGCGCCGGGTTGCGCAAGCACATCAGCATGTACCGCACCGCCGCCCTGGCGATGATCGACGATGTCATTGATCCAAGAGAGACCCGACGCTCCATTTCGCGCGCCCTGAGAAGGACCGAGAACAAAAAGGTGGAACGTCCCTCTCGCCGCCGGGAGATTTCGCCGGTGTGATGAGCGGGACGAGTCATGATTTTCGAGGTGCTCCGCGATTCCGAGAGCGAGCTGTGCTTTGAGACGGCCCACGGAGCGCGCCGCGGCCGAGGCGTCCTCTACGCGTTGGCGCCGTGGCTCGCATATCTGTTCGTCCTGTCAACGCTGTTCGCGTCGTCGCTCGGCGGCCTCATCGCTTGGAAGTGGACGCAGGTTGCCGCGGTCGTAGGCGCCTTGGCCGGCGCCGCGTTCACTCCAATCGGTTATGCTTTGGGCCACCGGCAGTTCGACCGCGTCGAGGCGACGCGCGAATTCATCCGCATTGGGCGAAGACGCTCGCTCGGATCTCCGCGAGTCACTTCCCTCCTCGTCGCCGACCTGGGCACGCTCGGAATTGACCCCAACGTCCGTTCTTTAGGCGTCGACCTCCTTCTGGTCGCAGTTCACCGCGATGGGCGCCGCCTCGCCATCGCGGAAGGTGAGCCACATAGCGGCCAGCTGCGACAACTCGCCCTGCGAGCCGCGCAAGTTACGGGTCTTCCGCTGGAGGCACCCAGATTTGCCCCAGCGGATTCCACCTCAATTGCCGGCGCGGCGCGCTCACAGCCGAAGCAGTGATCGCGCCACCTGCGGCGTGGCGAGCTCCCTTCCTTTCGCTCGGGCGAGCCTCGCCGCCTCTGCCACCAGCTCGTGGTTTCCTTTCGCAAGCACTCCCTTGGAAAGGTAGATGTTGTCCTCCAGGCCGACCCGCGCATTGCCACCCTTCGCTGCCGCAAGCTCGGCGAAGGGGAGCTGATGCCGCGCCATCGCCGCAACGGTCCATGTGCATCCCTCGGGCAGCGAGGCGATCAAGAAGTCGAGAGCTTCTTCGCGGGCGGCCAAGCCCCCCGGAACACCGAGGACGAAATCGAAGTGCGCGGGAAGCTCGATCAGTCCCTCCTTGGCGAGGTATCGCGCCTCGTCCACCATTCCGGCGTCGAAGCACTCGATCTCCGGCCGGATGCCCGCCGCCCGGATCCTCCGGGCGATGTCGCGAACGAGCGGGCGCGGATTCCAGAACACCTCATCGCCAAAGTTCATCGTGCCCGTGGTCAGCGTCGCCATGTCCGGCTTCTCGAAGCCGGTGAGCTTCAGCGGTCCACAGCGCTCATCCACGCCCATTCCGACTGCGCCTCCGGTGGACGTCTGGATAATCACATCGCAGCGGCGGCGAATTTCCCGGATCGCAGCGGCAAACAGCTCGCTCGCCTGCGACGGCGTGCCGTCGGGATTGCGAACGTGCAGATGGACCATTGCC
Source organism: Myxococcaceae bacterium (assembly GCA_035262305.1). GTDB lineage: Bacteria > Myxococcota > Myxococcia > Myxococcales > Myxococcaceae > DATFTC01. The sequence continues at coordinate 37,653 of DATFTC010000343.1, forward strand.
GCCCCTGCGTCTCGACACCGCGCGGCCGCTTCCCCTATTTCTTCGGCGGCAATCGGAAGAAACGGCGTCTGTTCGCGGGTCGTCTCGGCGCCCACCAGGGCCGCGGTGATGATCATCGGCGGTGTCACGCTTTCGACCTCTGTCTGTCTTTGGGAACAACGCAGGTTCCGACTGCGCGGCACACCACGACGGGAACCGCGAGGACCTCGGCGGCGCTGGCCGAGAGCTCCGGCAAGGGGCGAATGACTTTCCGCGCTTCGAACCGTATCTTTCTGCTGGTGCTGCCCACGTGGAGGATCTCGCCTTCGATCTCCAGAAAGTCGCCCGCGTGCGTCGGGGCGAGAAACTCGACGCTCTCGTACGCGCGAAACAGGCCCTCGTCCCCGTCGTGGCGGATGAGAAGCTCGGTCGCGAGGTCGCCGAAGAGTGCAAGGACGCGAGCACCGTCTACCAGCTGGCCGCCGTAATGGGCATCTTGGCTGCCCAATCGCAGCCGCAGCATCGCTTTTGCGCTCAATGCGGCTCTCCTTGGAAATGAAGCTCTTTGGGCTCCTTGCCCATCCTCTTCAGCAATGAGTGGACGATAAAGTTGGCGACGTCGGAGGGCTTCGTTCCTGGGCCAAACCCGGCATCGAATCCAAGCTCGAGCGCCAGGCGGTGGTCCACCCTCGGTCCTCCCAGCAAAAGCATCGTCCGCCCGTGGATGCGCGACTCCTTCGCTGCCTCGATGAATTGGCGCGCGTTCTCTTTGTGGACATCCCGTTGGGTGACCACCTGGCTCACCAGGATTGCATCGGCGCTCTTCTGCATCGCCCGCCGGATCAGCTCCGCGTTGGGCACTTGACTTCCCAAATTGTAAACCTCGAACCCGGGATAGCGTTCCAGCCCGTAGTCCCCGGCATACCCTTTCATGTTGAGTATCGCGTCGATGCCGACCGTGTGAGTATCCGTTCCCGTACAGGCGCCGAAGATGATCACCCGCCGCCCGATCTCCTCGTCGATCACCTGGTTCAGCTCGTCGTAGTCGAGCTTGCGAGCGAGCAGCTCGGGGACGTGGACCTCCGCGTAGTCCACCTGCACCGCGCTTTTCGCGTAGACGATGAAGAAGGTGTAGTTGTCGGCGGCGGCCTCCGCGGCTGCAACCTTGACGTCGGAGAAGCCCATCTTCCGAACGAACTCCGCCGCCGCCTCCTTCGCCTTTTCCGAGAGCGGAACTGGGAAAGTGAAAGACAGCTGAACCACGCCGTCGTCGCGGCGATCGCCGTAGGGGCGGATGATCTGTCGCGCCGCACTGGGCATTAGATTGCCTCCAGAATCTCCAGCAGCGGATTGAAATAGTCCGGCGATTTTTCGAGCACTCCTTCCAGCCCTTTCCCTCCCAGCTCGTCGCGCTTCACGTCGCCAAACCGTCCCTTGGAGATGGCGGCGACCAGGCCGTCGGCTCGACATTCCTCGAGCAACTCGATCGCCGCGGCGAAGACGGCGCGGGCGCGCGCGCTGATTCTTCCGTCACCGCGCACCTCGAATTCTTCGTCGATCCCCCGCGCGGACTGGTGAACATAGCTCGCCGCCTTCAGGGCCACGTAGCGGTCAGCGAGCAGGGGCGTGTGCATCGCCTCGGTCATCATGCCCAACAGCTGGATTCCCTGCCTGGTCCAGATAGCGACCAGGTCGGCCATCACATCGTAGGCGTGGGAGAAGAAGATGTCGGTCTGCTTGTGCTTGGTCGGAGGCATGTACTTCAGCGGCGCGTTTGGAAAGCATCGGCGCACCAACATCGCTTGCGAAAGCTCGATCAACAGCGTTTCCGGGCGCGCCGGATCGATTTCGTAAGAGTGACCGAGGCCGAGTTGCCAGTCCTGAAGACCGGCGGCCTTTGCGAACGACTCATTGATGAATTGGCTGGCGATGACCGTGTGCGCGCTCTCGTATGCGTCGGCCGTAGTGATGTAGTTGTCCTCGCCGGTATTGATGATGATTCCAGAAAGCGCGCAGATCCGCCGGGAGAAATATTGATCGATGAAGGTTCGGCGCATGTTGATGTCGCGGAAGAGAATCCCGTACATCGCGTCGTTGAGCAGCATGTCCAGCCGCTCGAACGCAGCGCAGAAGGCGATTTCGGCCATGCAAAGTCCGGAGGAGTAATTGGTCAGCTGGATGTAGCGGCCGAGCTTGCGGGATTCGCGGTCGAGGGCCTCCCGCATGATGCGGAAGTTCTCCTGCGTCGCGTAGGTCCCTCCATAGCCCTCGGTCGTTGCTCCGTGTGGCACGTAATCGAGCAGGGATTGCGCAGTCGAGCGGATGACTGCGATCACGTCCGCTCCCGCTTGAGCGGCCGCCTGGGCTTGATCCACGTCGTCGTGGATGTTGCCGGTGGCGACGATAACGTACTTATGAGGCGGCTTAGGCATCCCAAGCTCGCGTCGAAGATCTTCCCGCGCCCGGACTCGACGACGCAGATCCTCGACCGCCGCCCGCGTTTCGCGGCGAACTTCCTCGCGCAGCTTCGCATCGAGCTCTGGCGAAGGGAGGGTCTGCGGCGGGAGGGGCGCGTTCGTCAGGCGCTCCACTACCTCGAGCGGGCTTTTCGCTCCGAGGTGCAGCGCCCGACCGTACCAATACGCGGCGCCTCTGTTGAGGACTCCTGCTGCGCGCAGTCGTTCAACCATCAGATTGGCCAACGGTACCCCGCGGGAACCTGCGCCGGAGATGCCCAACAATCGCAGAACCGTTCGCTCGATGGACACGGTGGTGTGGCGACGGATGAACTCGAGCACCGGTCGAGTCGTCTCGCGCGCGAGACTGCGCGCGCGCTCGATCTGCGAGTCATCCACGAATGGGCCAGCCATCAATGTCCTCCAGAAGCGAGCGGTGGAGGAAGAGGCGCTTGCGCTGAGGGGTGGTAGCGATCTTCGAATAGCTTTCGAAGGCGCTCGTCGGTGCGCAGCAGGTCCAGCGTCAGCTCCGCATGGCCCGGCACGTATCCGTTCCCCATCAGCAGCGTGACGTCCTTGGCCACGCCCTCGGCACCGAGCGTGGCGGCGGTAAAGCGGGTGGCCATCGAGAAGAATAGAGCCACGCCGCCAGCTCGCACGCCGAGCACGGTGGCCATCTCCGTATTCGGAGCTGAGGCGCAGTTCACCACCAGATCGCAGAGCGCACCGCGGGTTGCCTCGGCGATCTTTTGCATTAGCTCCACCGGATGAGTGGCATCGACCGCGATCCCCACGTCGCACAAGCCGAGCGCCGTTAGGCTCTCAAGCGATGCAGCGGAGACATCCAGCGCGATCAGCTGCCCGGTGTCGCCCAGCGATCGCCTTGCCTGGGCCAGACAGAGAGCTCCGCTTTTGCCTGCGCCAATCACCGCGACACGCATTCCGGGCTTGGCGTATCTGGCAACCTGCGCAGGGGCGCCGCATACGTCCAGTGCGGCGAGGGCCACGGCAGGGGGCAAATCCACTGGCAACTTGGCGTAGATGCCGGTCGCAAAGAGGATCGCGCAGCCGCGAATGTCGACCCGAGCCGTGAGGGGATCGATCGCTTTGATCTCCTCGAGAGACAACGGGGTCAAGGACAGGCTGACCAACGTTGCGATGCGGTCGCCCGGAGAGAGCCTCGACAGCGCGGGGTGCCGAGAGCCGATCTTTTTCACCCGACCGATCAGCATGCCGCCCGAATTGGTGACCGGGTTGTGCATCTTGCCGCGGGCCCGGATGATCAACTCAATAATCCGCGCTGCCTTGCGCGGGTCGCCATCGGACTGCGTCCAGATCTGCGCGAATGACGCCGCGTCGATGTTCAAGCTGTCGACCTCGACCAACAACTCGGTATCGCGCAGTGGAAGTGAGGGGTCGAGCTGCTGCGCTTGCTGCGGCAGCACGCCCTCCTCCTGCACGACCCGGTGCAATCCGTACTCCTCGGAGAGCATGCCCTCAGTGTACTCGAGGGCGCACCCTCTCAACAGTTGACCTCAGCGCAGCCGGTAGGCGCTTTGGCGCAGGACAGTGTCGCGCACCCGACTGATCCGGCCGCCCAAGCAGAAGGACCGGCGCTGGCACCCTTGAACATCGCGGACCGACTTGCCATCCATGCGTCGGACCAGTTCACTCGTGCAATGACGCGGAGGGTCATGCGCTTCGGCTTCAATGACCTGACGCCGTACGCGCGCGCCCGGGGGTAGCCACCTGGCGCATTCGACCGCAGAGCGTGCTCGCTAAGCGGCGCCACTCTATAATCTCGAGTCCGTCGCGCCCAGCGGTGGGCAAGCACCCGGAGACAAGTACTTTGAGCGCGTGGTCGCCCAGGCTCGACGTCGCCATCCCCGAGCGGGTCTCACTGGTTTTGCCAGTCGCGGGGATCGGATTTCGGTCCATCGCCTACTTGGTGGACGCGCTGTTGCTCTTCCTTTTTTGGGTGAGCGCCTATTTCCTGTTCTCGCTCGTCCTGTCGGACTTCGTAGGGGCGTTCCTCGGTCTATCGGGCGTGGGAAAGACGCTGGCAATCATCGGAGCGTTCGCGACCCAGTGGCTCTATTGGACGCTCTGCGAGGTTATTGGGCGGGGGCAAACGCCCGGCAAGCGGCTGTTGAGCATCCGAGTAGTGAGCGACGACGGATCCCCGGTTGGCGTGCTGCAAAGCTCCGTTCGCAATCTTTGCCGCATCGTCGACTTTTTGCCGTTTTTCTATGCGGCGGGTCTGCTGGCGATGCTTCTTTCTCGCGAAAATCGACGCCTTGGGGATTTGCTGGCAGGCACGCTGCTGATCCGCGAAGAGCGAATAGAGCTCGATAAGTACGAGCGCGCTCCAGCTGACGGTACCAGCACCCCTATCCCGGCAGCCGCCGAGCAACTGTCGCCCGCCGACGTCGAGCTGATCCTCACCTTCCTCAGCCGTGTACAAGAGCTGACGGTCGAATCGCGCGACAGGCTGACCGCGGCATTGGTCAAAAGGTACGGGCGATTCTTATCGGATCACGAGTACCGAGCGCTGTTGGCATCCCGGCAAAGCGCGGAAGCATTTTTGAGGGCGCGGGCCCAGCCCCGAGCATGAGTTGATGGAGTCATTGGGCGCATTCGTGGCCAGGCGCAAAGGCGACTGGGAGAAGCTGCAGCAGCTGTTGGCGCAGCAACGCTCCGGGGCGCTCGAGCTCGGCCAGCTCAAGCGCTTGGATTCCCTCTACCGGCGAGCGACGGGCGACCTCGCCTACGCGCAATCGTTCTTCCCCGGAACGGATGCCCATCGCTTCCTCAACCAACTGTGCGGCTCGGCGTACGGCAGCATTTACCAGCCGCCGCGACAGCACTGGGCGGCGGTGCGACAATTCTATGAGAGTGGATTTCCCGGCGTCTTTCGCGCCGAAAAGAGATTTGTCGCGAGCAGCGCGATGATTTTCCTGCTGGGGTTGGCGCTCGGGGCCTCGGTAGTCCTTGTTCAACCTGGGGGAGCCGAGCTGCTCGTACCCGCTCGGATGCGCCAGTCCATCGCCGAGAGGCGAATGTGGACGGACGATATCCTCTCCATCGCTCCCGCCAATCTCGTCGCGTCGGCGATTGCAACCAACAATTTGACGGTGACCATCTTCGCGTTTGCCTCCGGCATCCTCGCCGGCGCGGGGACGATCTTCACGCTCGTCAACAATGGGATTCAGATCGGGGCGATCATCGCCCTTTGCGCTCGAGAGCACATGGCAATGCCGCTGCTCTCTTTTATTGGCGGCCACGGACCGATGGAGCTGTCGGTGATTGTAATTGCGGGCGGCGCGGGTCTGATGGTGGGACAAGCAGTGATCGACCCGGGCGATTTGCCGCGGCGCCAGTACTTGAAGAGGCGAGGAACCCAGGCGGTCAAGCTCGTGCTGGGGTGCGCGCCGTTCCTGGCCTTCACCGGCGTAATCGAAGGCTTCATCAGCCCCGGCAATCTCTTCCCAGGCCCGGTGAAGATAGCTCTCGGCCTGCTGCTGGCGGGTGCTTTCTGGACTTATCTGTCCCTTACCGGCCGAGCCGACGAGGTCGAATCCTCGGCTTCGAAATCGGGTCGACGCTGAGCTGCGCGGCTCGCGATTCGCCCATATGCGAGGTTCAGCTCCCTCATGCCCTCGACGGAGCCGCCTCGGTCTGGATGTCGCTCGAGGGCCAGCTGCCGGTACCGAGTCTTGATGTTTTCCACCGAGTCGTTCGGCGACATCCCCAGCACCCGATAAGGATCCTGGCTATCCAGCTGAGCCAGCCACACCTCCAGCCTTCTCTTCACCGCCGCGAAGTTGCCATCCTCGTGATCCACCGGCTTTCCACCCAACAACCGTACCTTTGCGTCCGCTCTGAAGATCTCTGCATACATGCTGGAGAACCAGCGCCTGCACGAGGGGCAGCAAAAATACCGAACCCGGCTGTCGTTGCCGGAGTGTTCGCTCATCGCCACCCGGCAGTGGGTGCACTCTACGGCGATCGGCTCTGCAGCCGACTCTTGGGGTTCACCTGCCAAGGGCTTCCTTGAAGCATTCGGATGTCGCATACGCTACAACCCTTGTAGTCTTCTCAGCGCAGAGGGCAAAATTTCCGCCCACGCCCCTTCGACTGTGCGTTCTCGTATACTTGCCAGGTGAAGATCACTCCCCTGGATATTCAGCAAAAGCGCTTCGAGTCAGCTTTCAGCGGGTTCAGGAAACCCGACGTCGAAAGCTTCCTCGAGCTCGTCGCTTCGGAGTTCGAAGAACTGGCGAGAGCCAACGCCGACTTGAAGGACGAGCTCGGCCGCGTCCAACTAATGCTGGACCAGCACCTCGAACGGGAACGCGCTTTGCAGGAGACGTTGGTGACGGCGCAGAGGCTCTCAGAGGACATCAAATCGAGCGCGAAGAAGGAAGCTGAATTCCTTCTCACCCAGGCCGAGCATCAAGCCGAGAAAATCGTCCAGAGCGCGCATCAGAAGCTGGTTCAGGTCGTAGAAGACATCAACGAGCTCAAGCGCCAGCGCGTCCAATTCGAATCGCAGGTGCGCGGCATCATCGACGCGCACAGCAAGTTGTTGGAGGCCTTTCGTCAATCCAACTTTGCAGAAGGCGATTGGGAAAGGATCGACAACAACGTGTCGTTCCTCGCGCCGAAGAAGGCGGGGAGCTCGTAGCGTCACTAATCCGTCCCGCTTGCCTTTGAGCTTCCTGGGACTGGCGACTTCGAATGTTGACCGGTGCCCGGGCGATCGCTCCTCGGTCCGGTCATTGGCCGCGAGGCAAACGCACTTCGTTGGATAGATTCTCGTGGTTTACGTTTCACTGGATTCTTGTCTGGCATCCAGAGGGTCCGCGTGAATATTGTGGGGCGAGGCTGTTCGGATGCGGGCTCTTATCTTGACCTTTGCTCTCGCGGGACCTGCTCTGCTGTTGCCAGGGGTGTCTCCGGTTGAGAGCTCGGCGGGTCGAGAGTCGGTCTCGGTGACGCCGATCGCCAACCCGACGGCGGCAATCGTCAGGCCCTCTCTGATTGCCGGGGCAATCGATACCCCGCGCTTTCGCATCATCTACACCGCCAACGCGAAGGGCGCGGCGCGAAAGCTGGCAGCCGAGGTGGAGACCAGTCGCGATTACTTCAGGCGCGTGCTGGGACGGGATTGGCCGGGCAGGACGGAAATTCGCGTCGGCCTTGGACGCCAGGAGTTTGCCGATCTCGCCATCCCGGGCGACAAGCCCGCCGACTGGAATCGAGCGTACAGCTATCCCGCCGAGAACATCATCGTTCTCGAGGCGCGCTCCCTGACTGACTCGGATGGCGATGCGACTCTGCGCCACGAGTTTCTGCACGTGGCATTGGGTCAGCTCGGGGGCGACTGGCCGCACTGGTTCCACGACGGTTTGGCGATGTTCCTTACCGGCCAGCGGTCCTCCATCTCTCAGTACGCCGCCCTGTTTCAGGCCGTGCAGCAAGACCGGATCTTTTCGTTTCAAGATTTGAAAGACCGCTGGCCCGAGCAGCCGTCGGATGTCGAAATCGCATACGCGCAGAGCGTCTCCTTCGTTGCATTCCTGGTGGAGCGGCACGGGACGGCGGCCCTGGGCGAGCTCATCGATGGTGTTGTGGCTGGGCGGCCCTTTGAGACCGCGTTCGCGAGAACCTTCAAGGCGTCGATCTGGTTCGAGGAAATGGCGTGGCGTGCTCAGCTGCCCTCTCGCTACTCCTGGCTGCCGATCGTGGCGAACAGCTCGACCCTCTGGGCGCTGCTCGCCTGCGTCTGCATCGCCGCTTCTCTGCGTCTTCGCGCGCGGCGACTGAGGCGGCGCCGCGAAATGGCCGCAGCGGAATTGGCGGAAGCAGAGGCGCTCGCTCGCCTCGCCGTGCGCACCGAGGAGAACGCCTCCGCGGAGATCTGGGATCTCTCAGCGTCAAACGACAATGTGGAAATCGGCGGCGATGGAGGAACGAGTTCGAAGAAGTCGAGCTCGTAAAGCGCCACGACGCGCATCAGTGCGCGTCTGCCCAAGTCATCCCCGAGCCAATTTCCACCTTCAAGGGTACTTTCAGAGTCGTGACCGTCGACATCAGCGTTTGAACCAGGTCTTTCAAGGCCTCGATCTCAAGTTCAGGTGCCTCGAACAGCAACTCGTCGTGCACCTGCAGCAACATTTGGGCGCGCAGCCCCCGCGAGGCGATCGCCTCGTCGATGCGAATCATTGCCAGCTTGATCAAGTCCGCGGCGGTCCCTTGGATTGGCATGTTGATCGCCGCTCGCTCTGCGGCCTGCGCAGCGTTGCGGTTTCGCGAATGCAAGTCAGGCATGAAGCGCCGCCGGCCAAAGAGCGTTTCGACGTAGCCCGTCCGGCGCGCCTTTTCGACCGTGTCATTCAGATAGCGGCGGATCCCAGCGTATCGCTGGAAGTATCGATCGATGATCGATTTTGCCTCTTCCGTCGGTATGTCCAGCCGGGTGGAAAGACCGTGCGGAGACAATCCGTAGGCAATTCCGAAGTTGATTGCCTTTGCCGCCCGGCGTTGATTCGGCGTAACCCGCTCGGGGCTCTCACCGAACACCTCCGCCGCGGTTCGCGTGTGAACGTCCTCATCATTCTTGAAGGCGTCGATCAGCGCCTCGTCGTTGGCAATATGCGCCAGGATGCGCAGCTCGATTTGGCTGTAATCAGCGGACACGAGCTGATGCCCCGGGTCCGCCACAATGGCTCGCCGTATCTCGCGCCCGAGCTCGCTCCGGATCGGGATGTTCTGGAGGTTGGGGTCGGAGGACGACAGCCGGCCGGTGGCTGCCGCCGCTTGGTGAAACGACGTGTGGAGCCGCCCATCGGCTGCGATCAGCGCCGGCAGTGGGTCCAGATAGGTGCTCTTCAACTTGGAGAGCATCCGATAGTCGATGATCGCTTTGGGAAGGGAGTGGTGCTCGGAAAGCTTCTCCAGCACCTCCTGGTCGGTCGAAGGTCCGGTCTTCCCGCGCCTCAGAACTGGCAGCTGGAGCTGCTCATAGAGTATCTCGCCCAACTGCGCGCTGGAGTTCACGTTGAACTCGCGACCAGAGAGCCGGTAAATATCCAACAAGTGCGCCGAGCACTCCACGTCCACTTTCCGCGCAATGCTCGAAAGCACGCCCACGTCGACCTTGACGCCCTTTCGCTCCATCTGCGCCAGAATGGGAATCAACGGCAGCTCGATTTCCCGAGCGAGCTTGGACAACCCGGCTTGCTCGATCTCCACCCAGAGGATCGCTGCCAGCCGGCGCGCCGCCTCGGCCGAAGCGCCATAGCAGTCGCTCGATTGCTCAATCGGGACCTCGCAGAGCAGCGGACCCTTCTTGCGCGCCGCGCCCAGCGTCGGGGCGGGCGGAAGCTCCATCCGCAGGCGCTCGCGGGCAAGGTCTACCAACGCGTGCTGCCGCCGCGATGGATTCAACAGATAGGAAAGGAGCTCGATGTCTCCGTGAGCTCCAGACAGGCGCAGCCCGATGCTTGCCAGCACCAGCGTTAGCGACTTGAGGTCATGGCCGCTCTTGAGGATCGAACCATTGCCCAGAACCGGTCCCATCACCTCTTTGAATACTTCCAACGGCAACTGCTCCGAGACGCCCATGTACCGGTGCAGGAGCGGGACGTAGTAGCTGCTGCCATCTTCGGTGGCGATGCCCAGGCCAGTGAGCTCGGCCGCATAAGGCAGGCCTTCGAACGCCGGAATGAGGGTCAGAGCCTTGTCGGCGATCGCTGTTTCGGCGATTTGCTGCAGACCGGCGCGGTCTGCGATCACCCGCGTAGAGATCGCCAGCGGCGTCGGCTGCTGGGCCGGCATTTCCTGGAGAAGCTTGAAGAACTCCAGCTCGGAGAAAAGAGCCCGGGCCTGCGATTCTTTGATCGGCCGCCGCGCAAGGTCTTCGATTTTCACTTCCAGCGGCAGGTCGAGCTTGAAGCTCACGAGCGACTTGGCACGCCTCAGCTGCTCGCTGTTCGCCTCCAGCGCTTCGCGGACTTTCGGTTTCTTGATTTCGTCGAGCCGCGCGACGAGCGTCTCGATGTCTCCGAACTGCTGCAGCAGCTCCACCGCCGTCTTGGGGCCGATCCCGGGAACCTTTGGAACGTTGTCGATCGGGTCGCCGATCAGCGCGAGGTAGTCGCGCATCTGGGAGGGCTCAATCCCCAGCCGCTCGCGCACGTCCGCCGGCTTCGTCCACTTATCTTGCATCGGGTCGTAGAGTGTTACGCTTCCATCGACGATTTGAATGAAATCCTTGTCGCCGGTCACCACCAAAACCTGGAAGCCCTGATCTTCAGCCTGACGGGCAAGAGTGCCGATGACGTCGTCCGCCTCCCATCCCTCGAACTCGAGCACCGGCACATCGAGCGCCTCGACGACGCGGCGGATCAGCGTGAACTGAGGAACGAGATCCGGCGGGGGTCCCTCGCGGTTCGCCTTGTAGTTTGCGTCGATCGCCTGCCGTCCGAGCCGGCTCTCTTTATCGAACGCCAGGGCGACGTGGGTAGGCTCGCGTTCACGAAGCGTCTTCAAGAGCATCCGGGTAAAGCCGTAGACTGCGTTGGTCGGGACCCCCTTCGACGTGGAGAGTGCCTGGATCGCGTGGTAGGCGCGAAAGATGTAACCGGACGCGTCGATCAGGGTGAGGACGGGAGCGCCGGAATCGGTATCGACCATAGTGAAGGATTAACGTGCAACGACGCTCCAAGTCGACACCCTAGCTTCATGGGCAGCCGAGAGCCGCCCTTTTCGACTCGAGCTTCTCCGCCAGTCCATCCCCATCGCTGGACAGCTCGGCGGCGATCGCCAGCTCGCCGCAGCGACGGGCGCTGTCGAGGAGCTCTCCTCCGCGCTCGGTGCAATGCTTCAGCGCCTGGAGGAGGGCCAAGTTGGCCGGGGAGAAGCCATAGCCAAGCCTCCAAATCCGGCACGCGCGGCGCGTATCTGCTCGGTCCGCCCAATATTTGCCTCGCTGGTAGCAGTGACTTCCCATCTCGCGACGAATGCTGCGATCGACGAAGGACGGGGATTCTTCGAGGCGGCCAAGAACTTCACGATCGTGCTCGAGCGCCGCCCGGAAGGGCTTGGCGGCCCGCTCGGGATCGCGCGCCTGCAACGCGGTATTGCCAGACTTGAGAAACTGCAGAACGAGCCAAATCCGGTTTCGCAGCTGCGCTGCAATCGAGTGCAGATCCGTTCGCTTGGGATCCGCAGCTACTTTTTGCAGCGCGGTGAGAGATTCGCGGAGGTTGCCTTGCCAATAGCTCACCAACGCTCGGCCGATTCGCGCGTCCGGAAACCGCTGCATCAGCGCACCGTCAACGCGCCGCTGAACCTCCGAGGCCTCGGCGGATTCCCGGAGAAGTTTCTTCTCTGGACACCGCCAGGGCCCGGCGCGCGAGTTGACCTTGCTGCGAGCGTGCAGGAACAGCCGATAGAGCCGATCCTTAGTCGGCGTGAAGCCAACCCCCGCATCCCATTCGCCCGCTGTTGAATCCTGGCAGGCCAGTCCGATGTACTTCTCGCATGTGACTTGCGCGAGCTGCCAGTGCCGGGCGCGAAGATGATCCGCACAGTCGACCTCCAGCCTCTTTCTGACGCGTTTCTTCAACTCCATCGCCTGTGGCCGGGCCTTCTTGAAATAGACGCTCGCCTCCGGAATCTGGGTGAGCAGATCGAGCGCGCCCAAATCATCCAGTCTCTGCGACGCCGAATCTGCCCGTGCGAAAAGCTCGGAGGCGTTTTGTTCCTGCTTGATTTGCTTGAGCAGCCGATTGGCTTCCTCATTGATTGGATCCCGATCGAGCGCCCCGTTGCAGGCGGTCTCTGCTTTGTTCCAATCCGGTTCCGTTCCAGTGCTGCCTGCGCTGTAGAATCGGCACTTGCTGAGCTGTTCCTCTAGGTCGGATGAGATCTCGAGGCTCGAGGGCTGCTTCGGTGGCTCCGTCGAGGGGGACGGCCAGCGCGCTCTGGCTGCAGCAACCAATCCTGCGGCGATGACGCCGACTGCCGCGACCAGAGCACTCGCGCGGTGGCGGTTCTTCGATCCCTGCGCCACTGCCGATCACTCCTCGCGGAAGACGTCCATGTTGACGGGAATGCCGCGGCGCTGCAGCTCGTCGTAGAACTTGGGAACGAATCCCGAGGCCACGAACCTGCCGCGGATCTTGCCTCCCTCGCCCACGCCGTCTTGTTTGAAATAGAAAATGTCCTGCAGGGTGATGACGTCGACCTCCATGCCGGCTATCTCGCTGATGAAGCAGATCTTTCGGCTTCCGTCGGCAAGTCGGGTCTGTTGAACGATGATCTGAACCGCCGAGGCGATCTGCTCGCGAATGGCCTTCACCGGCAGGTCCATTCCAGCCATCAGCACCATCGTCTCGAGCCGAGAGAGCGCGTCCCGCGGGCTGTTGGCGTGAAGCGTGGTCAGCGACCCGTCGTGCCCGGTGTTCATCGCCTGCAGCATGTCCAAGGCCTCGCCCGATCGACACTCGCCCACGACGATCCGGTCCGGTCTCATGCGCAGCGCGTTCTTGACCAACTCGCGAATGGCGATCGAGCCTTTGCCCTCGAGGTTCGCTGGCCGGGACTCAAGCTGCACCCAGTGCGCTTGCGGCAGCTGCAGCTCGGCTGCGTCCTCGATGGTGACGATTCGCTCATGCTCTGGGATAAAGCCGCTGAGGATATTGAGGGTCGTCGTTTTTCCGGAGCCGGTTCCCCCGGAAATGACGATGTTCTTCCGCGACTTCACGCAGACGTCGAGGAATTGAGCCATTGGCCGCGTGAGCGTCTGGTGCCGCACCAGATCGCCGATGGCCAAGGCGTCGCGTTTGAACTTCCGGATGGTGATGCACGGTCCCTTCAACGCCAGCGGAGGGATGATTGCGTTGACGCGACTGCCATCCTTCAGCCGAGCATCTACCAATGGGCTGGACTCGTCGATCCGCCGACCGATCGGGGCAACGATCCGTTCGATCACTCCCAGCACTGCAGCGTTGGACGAGAACGTCTTCTCGGAGAGCGAGATCTTGCCTTGCCGCTCCACGTATATCTGCGCTGCGTGGTTCACCATGATCTCGGTGATGGTGTCATCGGCGAGCAAGGTCTCTAGCGATCCAAGGCCGAGCGCTTCGTTGATGACATCGGTAAGCAGGCTTTCTCGATCAATCTCCGGCGAGAGCTTCTCCTCCGCTTCCATCTTCGCCATCAGTTGGCGAATCGTCTTTTCGGTTCGCTCGCGCAGCTCGGTATCGGCGAGGCGTTCGAGGTCCAATCGGCGCAGATCGAGCGACTCCACCAGCCGCTCGTGGAGCAACTTTTGGAGGTCCGCGCAACGCTTGCGGAGCGCGTCCGAGGCGCTTGACGAAGGCTCGGAACTGCGCCGGATGGACGCGGATGGCGGCGTGATTTGCGCAACGACTTTCGCCGCGCAGCTGGCGCCGTCAACTCTAAGCGAATAGTCCCCGATCGCGATCTCGTCCGCAGCGCGGATTTCCCTCGGCGTCAACAGTCGCGACCCGTTGACGTAGGTCCCGTTGGTCGATCTGAGATCTTCGATCGCAATCCTTTCATTGGATGCACGGACGATCGCGTGGTGCTTGGAAACCTTGGCATCGGGAAGCACGACGTGATTGTCGCTTTCGCGCCCAATTCTCGCCTCCTTCCCGTCGATTCTGACTCGTCGCGCGGATGCGCCCGCTTGAACAATCTGGATCGAAATCATCCGTGGATCCCCTCGATACTCCCGCGATCGCCTGGAGAGCGGCTCAATCGAAGATGCTGAAAGTTACTTCCTTACGGCCCTGCTGGTAGCGCGTCTTGATGTCTTCGACGGCATTCCGGATGCGCTCGGAGTCGGCGGTAACTATCCGGGGCGTTACGAAGATCACCAACTCCCTTTTCGACGCATCAAACGCCCGATTCTTGAACAGCTCACCAATGATGGGAACGCTGCCCAGACCCGGGACTTTGGAGACGAACTTCTGCTCGTCGTGGCTGAACACGCCGGAGAGCACGATCGTCTCGCCATGGCGAACCGTCACGTTCGTCTTCACTTTGCGCGTCCTGAATCCAGGCACGTTCACTGTGCCCCCGACGCTCACCGCAACCGAGGTATCCACTTCCGAAACCTCGGCCTCGAGCTCGGTTTGGATATGTCCCTTGCGGTCGGCCGTGGGCCGAAGCTTCAGAATGACGCCATACTGCTTGTATTCAACCGAGGTGTGGTTCGCGGTGACCATTGGGATCGGAACCTCGCCGCCGGCGAGGAACTCCGCTTGCTCGCCGCTGGCGCAAACGAGCCTCGGCTGCGCCAGCAGGCGCGCGTGTCCGTCGTTGGCCTGAAAGCCCACCGCGAAATCCGAGCTTCCAGTCACCGAGCCTCGCGCGGTGACGTCCGCGGGGCCGGACGGCACGAGCTGTTTGACGACGGTGACGCTGGCGGTGGCGCTCCCGGTGACATCCGTCGGATACTTGACCCCGTACCTGTCCCTCGAGTTTCGGCGCAGCTCAACGAATTGAACCTCGGAGAGGATCATCCGCTTCACGCCAATCACCAGGAGGTTCTCGACTTTCTCTCCTACCGCCTTGGTGATCAGCTCGGCCTTTTGCATCTCCTGCTGACTCTCGACTGAGCCCTCGAGAAACACCGTGGAACCAACAACTGTCGCCTCTACATTCTTCAAACCGGCCTTGTCGAAGTTGGCATTCAGATTCTGTGCCACGAGACGCTTCGTGTTCGGAGCGATCTTCACGAAGCTCTTAACCGAGGGATACAAGCCGAGGATCTCCTCGATTCGATCCGCGTCCGCCGAGGTGTAAGCGTGTCCGTCGAGATAGATCCGATCTCCGACCATTCGGACGGAGACGCCTTCCATTTCCCCCAGCAGCTTTCGAATCTCCGCCATCACCTCGGTCGGGTCTTGCTTCTTGATCGAAATGAGGTACGTCAGCCGCTGGCCCGAGCTCTTCCAGACCAGCAACGTCGTTCGTCCCTCCTTGCGGGCGAGAACCAGGATCTGCTGGGTTCCAACGACCTTCACGTCCGCCACTGAGGGGTCCAGGATCTGAATGCGCGCGACTCCCGGCACCGCGATGGTTTTCTGCGCTCCCAATCCCAAAGTCAGCTGAGAGCCGTCATCGGCACGAGCAGGACGGAGCGCGAGCACGCCTGCTGCTAAAGAAGCGAGCACAAATCTGCCGCCTGCACTCAACCGGATCCCCTCCCTGCACGGCGCAAACCCGCCGAGCAAGCGTAGGGGGTGCAATGCGCAGGCCAGACGGGTCAGAGGCGAGGCCCGGCAGGCCGGCTCAGCGAACTACCAGCCGAATCTTATCGCTGCAGATGAAGTACTCGTCGCCGTCAGCGACCTTTCGCCGTTTGATGCGCTGCTTATTGAACCAGGTACCGTTGGACGAACCGAGGTCCTCGATGAAGTAGTCGGATCCTTCGCGCACGATCGCCGCGTGTTCCCTGGACACCTTTCCCGAGCTGATCACGAAATCGCAGTGCTTCCCGCGGCCGATCAGGTAGCGCTCCTTGGCAACCCTGACCTCATGTCCGTCCTCGCCTACGATGAAAAGCCCGCTGCGTTCGTCCGGTCGCGAGCCCGCACCGTTTTCCATGTGCGTAAAGCCATCGGCTCCGGGCAGCTGAATGCCCGGCTCGCTTCTGCTCTTGATCATTCGTTCCAGCTCGGCCGCAGTTTGCAACACGCGCTCCGCAACCCTGCGATGGGCGGAGTCCTCGTCGCTCTTCGGCGGCGGCCGAGACGTCTGCGCTTCGTGCTCGGCCCAGCTCTGCGCCGTCTGGGCGGGAACCGAGGGCGCCTCATGCTCCGGCAGCAGCGGAATTTCATCTCCCTCCGGCGGTGCGGGATTTGCCTCGATTCCTCGGGCCGGGGAGGTCGAGGCCTGCTCATGCGCGCTTGGCCTGCTGCCCTGGAATTCCGGCGTCCCCAGATGAGCAGGAGCTTGCTCGGCCGGAGTGGTCTTCGCACTCGGCGGGACCGAAGCCCGGGGCGGATCAAGAAATCCGTTGACCCGCGCGAACATGAACATTGCCTGATTGATCAGCGCGTCGCGATCGCATCCCATCGTTCGCGCCATCTCCTCGAAGAGCTCCCACAGGTGATCCGCGATCGCCACGTTGCGAACAGGCTTGAGGCGGGCCGGGTCCATCTGATCCGAATACTAGACGCGTCGGGGGGTTTCAGCCTAGCGAAACGCGGCGATGTTTCTCGAGTTGGGGTAATTGGGAATCAAGAGCTGGGGCGAAAACTCGAGGACGGCATTCGCCGATGGGTAGGCCACGTAGAGTCGGCTGACGTCCGTCGCATCCGGAAGCGCCCCCACGTATCCACTTGCCCCTGGAGCGTGAAACTCGATCCCGATGCTGATGTCCACCGTAACGTACTCGGGAGAATAATTAGAGTTCACTTGCATGATGTAGTGATAGTCCCGCTTGATGTCTGGATTGCCGGGGCCCATCGAAAACTGCATTTGCGGCTGTGGGTTTGTGGGATCAAAGGTGAACGCGGGGTCCGGCGGCTGGTGATAGTAGTAGCGGGCATACGCGTCCGCGAAGTTCGACGGGAAGGCAAAGGTTTGATTATTGCCCGTTCGACCCATGTAACCGGTGCTGCTTCCCTCCACAACGTACGTTTGGTCTCCCGGTTGGTCTCCTCCTGCGCGAACCGAGAACGTCGCTGCGCTTGGGCACTGAATGGACCCGTCCGGAAAGACCAGTAGGCCAGTACTCAGGTTGACGCCAGTCAGCGGGACCTCGGTGCAAATACCCCCGCCTGCGCTATCGGCGTTGATGACCTGGATTCGATCTTTTCCCACGATTAACCGCCTCGTGTCTGCAGTCCCGAATGGCAGCTGAATGTCTCCGCC
>DATFTC010000344.1:0-13207 GCA_035262305.1 Myxococcaceae bacterium
GACGACAGCTTTTTTGCATTCCGCGACGAACTCTTCTGCCACGGACTCATGAACGACCGCGTAACCCGGCGAGGTGCACCACTGTCCTCCCCATGCCATTGCACCCCAGACAATTTTCTTCGCGGCATCCGGCACGTTCGCCGTCTCATCCACAATCGCGGGGTTCTGTCCTCCTAACTCGAGGACTACTGGAGTGAGGTGCTCGGCCGCCGCTCGCAAGACTGCCTTTCCAGCACCCACGCTCCCGGTGAGAAAAATGAAATCGAAGGGCAGCGCCAACAGTTTCGTGACAACTTCCTTGGCACCAACCACAGCGGTCAGAGCTTCCGGCTGGAAATACTTTGGGATCAATTCTAAGAGCAACTCGTCGGTCGCCAGCAGCGCCTCAGACAGCTTTAATATGCACGGATTGCCCGCCGACAGGGCGGCGACGGCGGGGCGAAGTGACAACAGCAGCGGTCCATTGAAAGGACAGATTATCAGCGTAACGCCGTAAGGCTCGCGGTACACGACTCCTTTGTGCCCGGATGCAGTGAGGAATTTTGGAAGAGGAGCTTCGACCGGTCTCATCCATTCTTTGAGTTGCGACTTGGTGAATTCGGTGCTTGCGATAGACGCCGATACCTCGAAGACGCTCTCCTGGCTCGCTGTCTTGAAGTCCTTGCTCGCGGCGTCGGCCAAACGCTCATAGTTCTCCTTTAGCATGCGAATAAGACGATCCAGTTGGTCGATTCTCCATTCATAAGTCTTGGTCACATCTGTGCCAAAGTACGCCCTCTGTTTGTCGAACAAATCTTGAACAGGGACTTCGCTGATTGGCTGGATGGATGTTTGAGATTTACTCATCGCGGGTTTTGATAGCGGATTCATTATTGTTTCCTCTTTTTCGCTGTGGTTGTGAAAGCAATACTTCACTTCAGCGGCGCACTCTGACCAGCGCTGTTCTTCGTGACCAGTACAATGCGAAAGCGCGCCTTCCCGGCCATCATCCTCGCGTACGCAGCCGCGGCTTCCTCGAGTGGGACGGTTTCAATCATGGCGGACACGCCGGTCAGCGCACTGAATCGGAGCGTTGCATCACCAGTCGCCGGAGTCCCCGTCAGGGAGCCTTCTATTTTGCGATTTCCGAATATGAGATCCACGCTCGTGACCTCGATCGGCTCCGGCCCGACGCCGAGGTCAATCGATACACCGCCAGGACGAAGGCCCTTGAAGGTCTCGGCGACTGCCTTGCCTCCTGAAGCAGTTACGAGAATGACCTTGGCGCCGCCGAGCGACTGCAGAACCGCTGCGGGATCGGTAGCGGAACTGTCAATGTAGTGGTGAGCGCCGAGCTTCTTGGCGAGTTCCGCTGTGTCGCTGCCACGGGAAATCGCCGCCACCTCGAACCCCATCTGCCGGGCGTATTGCACAGCCAGGTGACCAAGGCCGCCGATACCGAGCACAGCGACAAGATCACCCGCCTTCGCCGGCGCGTCTCGCAGGGCGTTAAACGTCGTGAGTCCGGCGCACAGAAGCGGCGCCGCACCGGCCGATGACAGGTCGTCAGGGATCGACACGAGCCCGCTCGCCTTTGCGATCATCACTTCGGCATATCCGCCATCATGCTGAATGCCGGTATATTGCTGGTTCCGGCAGTTCACGAGATCGCCATTGCGGCAGAATTCGCAATAGCCGCAAGAACCGCCAAGAAACCCGACACCCACGCGCTGACCGATCACCCATCCCTGGACACCGGAACCAAGGGCATCGATCCGCCCGACCACTTCATGGCCGGGGACGCGCGGCCAATTGATCGGAAACAAGCCTTCTACCGTGCCTGAATCCGAGTGACAGACCCCGCATGTCTCGACCCGAATGCGTACCTGATTGGGACCGGGATCAAGAACTGGCTTTTTTACTTCTGAGAATACTCCCGGTCTCGAGACTTCGATTGCTTTGTATGTCGTGTTCATGTCTCGTCCTTTAAGTGCCGCGGTAATCTCAACCTCTGTTGTCGAGCATGATTGCGAGCCTCGTGCCAAAACGATCGACTGAACCCGCCGAGCGAAGCGCCGCGAGAAACGTCGACCAATGCCGAATAATCAGCAGTGAGTGCCGAGCTTTCGGCCAGCTCGGGCGCTGGAAGGTGAGCTTGGGGCGACGAACTCGCGCATTCCATGCTCGTTGTGCTTGGCGCGGACCCTGCATTCTCGACGCCTAGCCGAACGAGAAAGGACGTCGTCACAATGAGTACGAGTGCCGCGATAGCACGCGATCTACGCCGACCATCGTCTTTGGGAACATCTTCTGACCAGCTCTTACTCGAGCGCGTTCGCGCCGGCGACGAGCTCGCTCTCGCCGACTTGGTGGAGCGCCATCAGCACTCCCTTTTGCGCCTTGCGTTAGTCTTCCTTCGCGATCGAGCCTCGGCGGAAGAAGTGGTTCAAGAAACTTGGGTGGCCGTGCTCAAAGGAGTCGCAGCCTTTGAAGGACGCTCCAGTGTCAAAAGCTGGATTTTCCGAATTCTAATCCGGCGAGCCCAGACGCGCCTGATTCGCGAGGCTCGCTCGATACCACTTTCAGCGCTAAGGCGCTCGCGACTGGAAACTGAATCAGTCGTCGACTTGGCCTCGGAAGAAATTTTGCCGCCTTGCTACGACAATCCTGAGAAACAGCTGATCGAGCGCGAAACGATGCGCTGGCTAAAATTGGCCCTGGAGCGACTGCCAATCCATTTACGTGTGGTGGTGAGCTTGCGAGATATTGAAGGCCTCGATTCCGGTGAGGTCTGCAAGCTTTTGGCAATCAGCGAGAGCGCTCAAAGGGTTCGACTCCACCGCGCGCGTTCTAGGCTCAGGGAAGCGTTGAAGATTCACCTAACCGACGCAACGCCTCACCCCCGAGCTTTCGCGGCCGTCGCGTAACAGGAGACAAGGGTGCAACTGGTCGAGCGAAGCGAAAAAGTCGAGTTGCCGCCTAAGCCGCACGGCGAGCGCTTGGGCGTCGTACTCTTGCTTCGCAAGCCTTCTCGAACCTCTTCGACCATTGCGTCGGTGTTCACGAATTTCGCGTCGGTCTTAGCGAATTTCGGGTCGCTGTTCACGAATTTGGCGGAGCTGACCAAGCCGCGGATCACGACGCTCGTTATTTTCACCACCGCAACCGGACTCTGGCTCGCACCCGTTCGGCCGCAGGCGCATACGATTTTTTTAACGCTGGTTGGCACGGCGCTGGTGGTGGCGGCGGCGAACGTGCTGAATATGTACCTCGAGCGGGACACGGATGCGTTGATGCCCCGAACGATGCATCGGCCGCTTCCCTCGGGTAGGATCCATCCGAAGCTTGCTTTGGGGTTTGGCCTGCTACTCACCGCAACTTCGCTGCCAGTCCTCGCCTTTGCAGTCGGCTGGCTTCCGGCTCTGCTCGCCGACATTGCGCTCGTCAGTTATGTCCTGATTTACACGCCAATGAAGCGCCATACGCCGGCGGCGCTACTCGTCGGCTCCGTCGCTGGCGCGATTCCGCCGTTGATCGGTTGGACCGCTGCGACCCATAGCGTCGACTTGCCTGGCGTTCTGCTTTTCGCCGTCCTCTACCTATGGCAGATACCTCACTTTCTCGCCATCACCCTAGTTCGCTCTAAGGAGTTCGCTCGCGCCGGGTTGCGGGTACAAGCCAATCAGCCTGATGGCGAGCGCAAGACGCGCCGTAACATCGTTTTGTATACATCAGTACTCGTTGCAATATCACCGCTGTTTGTGCCTCTGGGTGTTGCAGGAGCTCGATATCTGGCAGCGGCTCTCATTTCAGGAGCACTGTTCTTTTGGAATGGTCTGCGCGGGCTGCATTGCGATTCCGGTCCTCGGTGGGCGCGCAATGAGTTTCTCGCTTCGCTCGCTTACATCACCATCCTGCTAGCGGGGCTGGTCGCCGACCATTGATCAGTTCGACACGCGCCTCTCACAACGAACAAAGACAGTCGGGGATCCGCGAGCGCGAGATGGAATTGTCAGCTGCTGCGCCACACGATATCGAGGAAAGTTGTCTGACGACCACTCAGGACCGTGATCAAGCACCGCAGATACGTACGCAAGCCGAAACATCGAACAATCGTCCGCGCATTCAGCAGCAAATGTTTGTTTGTAATTGTTCCTCGTATCACGATCGATTCACGGCTGTTGCAAAGAGGATGCCGTGCCGACGGGGTTGCACGTCGATGCGCTGCGGCCTGCGTTTTGCTTTGCAGCACGCTACGGACACTTCGTTTCGTCAGGAGCATTAGCGATGGGCGTACATCGATTGGCTGTCGTCACTGCGTTCGCTACGTTCTGCCTGCTTATCGCGGGTGGTCTCGTCAGCACCACGGAGTCGGGTCTCGCTTGTCCGGACTGGCCTCTTTGCGAGGGCAAGGTGTTCCCGAAGATGGTGGACGGAAAGCAGTTTGAGCACACGCATCGGCTGATCGCTTCAGCGGTAGCCACGCTGACTTTCGTGCTGTGCAGGATGATCTTCAGGCGGCGGCGAGAAGATCGGGTTCTCACCAGGACTGGAGCCGCAGCCGCTGTCCTGGTTGTGGTTCAGGCGCTCCTCGGGGCTTTGACGGTGAAGCTGGCGCTTCCGCCCTGGGTCTCGTCGCTCCACCTGGCCACCGCAATGGCGTTTTTCTGCACGACCGTGACGCTGGCATTCCTTACTCGACAGCGGATGCCCGGAGCCTCTGCGGAGCCGGTGGACGCCGAAAGCCGAGCCCGCCTGCGTCGCTGGATCTTGCCGGCGATTGCCACCACCTACCTTCAAGTGTGCGTCGGCGCGGTGATGCGGCACACCAGAAGCGGACTAGCGTGCGGATTCGATTTCCCGCTGTGCTTGGGAAAAGTCTGGCCCCTTTTTGATGCGCATCTGGGCGTCCAAGTGCACATGTTTCACCGCGCAGGAGCCTGCTTGACCGCGGCGGTGGTCATTGCCCTCGCGGTGGCGATCGTGCGCCGAGGCATAGGTAAACCCGCGCTCCGCATCATGGTGGCACTCGCCGCGGTGGCGGTGATCGCGCAGACGGCACTGGGGATCGCCACCATCTTGACATCGCGGGAGCCGGTCACGATGACGGTGCATTCTTCTCTTGGTGCCGCATTGCTGGCATGTCTTGTCGCGGCTTACTGGATAGCTTGCCCATCAGCGCCGCCGGTCGCCATGTTGCGGGATGCAGCAGCCAACCAACGCACTCGCTTGAGACTCGTCAAATGGACAAACTTGTCCTCCGACTGAAGCAGGCAACAGAGCGGTGACCTCTTCTGCGATTGGAGACCGAGCTGAGGGTGCCGCGGCATGCGAGTTGCAACAGCGAAGGCCTCGTTGGCGCACGGCCGATCTCAAACACAAACGAAGAGACTATGAAATCATTGAGCAACAAATCAACAATAGCTCTATTAGCACTTGGGTCTTTTGTCGGAGTCGCAAACGCCGCGCAGGTAATTGTCTTCGAAGGTCCACTCGACACTTCGAGGAAAAAAATCTCGGCGAACTCTGCGGTGAATCGTGAGCTGGGCCGGGCGTGGGTCAACGTTGAAATCCAGTCCACCGATTTCTTCAGTGAAGGGTTGCCCCCGGTCGATGTCACCAGGAGGCGACTCGATGGGCTTTATTACGATTCTGCGCGCAAGCAGGTGCTCTATCAGACCGGTGCAGAAACGATCGTCTGCGCTGAGGACGCCACCCTTCTCTGGTCAACTCATTTGAAGACCACGGGGCGGTGTCAGCTGACCTCAAGTACTGAGCGGCGGAAGATCGATGATGGATTCAACGTCTACGAAGAAACCGTGGCCGAAGTCGTTTTCGACACGCAGACCTCCGGCGCAACTCAGCACGCCGCGGCTTCCGAGGGGACGCCCCGTTGAAGGTCGGATTGGGAGACAGTGACGACGCGGGTGTTGGCGACGTTTGCAAACTTCGAAAGGAATAGCGCGATGGCAACCGCACCGAAGACGGTTGGTTCGATGCAGAAACTGAAGGAGGACTTCGGCGACGTCCGTTCCGTGGCCGGGCTGTTCGGGCTGCGCGCGGCTGGCGATTCGCAGCGGATCGCGGTGCTGCGCAAAACGGGTGGAGCCTGGAAGCCGCTTACCTGGGCCGAGCTGGCCGGTTTGGCCGAGGAAGCTGCCTGGGGCCTGATCGCGTTCGGTGTGAAGCCGGGCGACAAGGTTTCGCTGGTCGGCTCGACGCGGGTCGAGTGGACCGTGGCCGACCTCGGCGTCGCGCACGCCGGCGCGGTGAGCGTTCCCATCTATCAGTCCGACACCGCCAACGAGATCCGCGACATCGTGCAGGACTCGAGCGCGATGCTCGTCTTCGTCGAGGACGACAAGCAGCTGCGCAAGCTGCGCCAGGTCCGCGGTCAGCTTCCCGCCGTGCGCTGCTGCGTCCTGCTTGAAGGGGAGGGCGACGGCGACTGGGCGCTGTCCTTCGCGCAGCTGGTGGCGCGCGGCAAGGAGCACAAGGCGCGCGTTCCGGGCGACTTGCGGCAGCGGCTCGAGCAGCAACGGCGCGACGAGCTGTCCACCATCCTCTACACCAGCGGCACCACGGGCACGCCCAAAGGCGTGGTGATCACGAACGACCAGCTCATCTTCGCCGCCGAGGTGATGGTGGGCACCGGCCTTGTTGCCCGCGACGACGCGCACCTCTTGTTCCTGCCCTTCTCCCACGCCTTCGCGCAAGCCATTAAGGCGGCCTGGTTCGGCAGCGGGCTCAACATGATTTACGCCGAATCCGCGGACCGGCTGGTCGACAATGCCGGCGAGACGGCACCCACCCTGCTCTCCGCCGTGCCCCGCATCTACGAGAAGACCTTTAACAACGTGGTGGCCAAGGGCATGGCGCACGAGGGCCTGTCGGAGCCGCTCTTCCGCACGGCCATGCAAGAGTTCGAAATCTACGCCAACGCGAAGGAGAAGGGTCGGCCGTATTCCTCCGTCGCATTCGAGCAGGCGCGCAAGCTGGTGTTCCCCAAGATGAAGGAGAGCCTCTCGAAGCAATTCGGCGGCCGGATCCGGAGCTTCGTGTCGGGCGGCGCACCGCTGGCGCGGAAGATCGCCTACTTCTTCGACCTGCTCGGACTCAACCTACTAGAGGGCTATGGCCTCACCGAGACGATCGGGGTGACCAGCGTCAACCTGCCCGGCCAGAACAAGCCGGGCACGGTCGGGAGGCCGTTCCCTGGCGTCGAGGTGAAGATCGCGGATGACGGCGAGATCCTGGAGCGGGGCCGGCAGATCATGCGCGGGTATTTCGGGATGCCCGAGGCCACCTCTGAGGTGATCGACCAGGAAGGCTGGTTCCACACCGGGGACATCGGCGAGCTCGACGCCGACGGATATCTGCGCATCACCGACCGGAAGAAGGACCTGATCAAGACGAGCACCGGAAAGTACATCGCGCCGCAGGCGATCGAGGGCACGCTCAAGACCATGAGCGATCTAATAAGCCAGGTGGTGGTGATCGGCGACCGGCGCAAATACGTGTCGGTGCTCGTCACGGTGGCGGAGGAACAGGCGAAGAAAGTGGCGGCCCGGGCGGGCGAGCCGGCGGCTAGCTATCGCGAGGCGGCAGGCTCGAAGGCGGTCCGGGCCAAGGTTCAGGACGCCATCGATCGGCTGAACGCGACCCTTCCCTCTTACGAGACGGTGAAGCGCTTCGCCATCCTAGATCACGACCTCACGATCGGGTCAGGCGAATTGACGCCGACCGCCAAGGTGAAGCGGAAGGCTGCCACCCAGGAATTCAAGCCCCAGATCGACGCGATGTACGACGGCGAATCTTTCGATTGACTCTCTATGATTCTAGTCACTGGAAGCGCCGGCCTGATCGGGAGTGAGGTGGTGCGCTTACTCTCGCGCGCAGCTGTGCCTGCGCGCGCTCGTCCGCGACCCCAGCCGGGGACAGAAGCTGCCGGGCATCACCTGGGTAAGTGGAGTCAGATTGGCGGTTCCCAAAAGGGCGCCCGCTTCCAAGTGCAGCGTGAGTCCGCGCACTGGGCCTCGAACCTGGTGATCCCGCACAGCCCGCTGCTTTGGCAGGTCGGGTTTTCGCAATACGCGTCGATCTCTCTTTGGGCCTCGGTTTCGAACGCAGCCTTCATCTCACGGTTGACGTAGAGCGGGGGACAGTTGCCCGCGTCCGAGCACTTGGCGACGACGTTGGCGGCAACGCAGTCTTCGCGCTTGCTACATGCGTTGTATCTGGAGGCGATTGTCTGCAGCGCACAAGCGAGCGTTCTGTCACGCGGGCAGTCGTCGCGATCCTTCGGACAGGTGCCGTACTCGTACGCCTCTTGGGATGACGGCGCGTGCGGCTGAGTCGCGCCCTTTGGCCCGGAACAGGCGAACGCCACCGGCAGGAAGAGAAGCGGAAGTATCCGGATCATCCGAGTCGGGCCCTCTGGTGCGGTAGAATGGCGATTCGCGAGTATACCCATGGCAGCGAAAGTCACCGCGCCTTGGCCATTTGCCTGGCTGTGGTGACGGCGTCGGCCATCTGCTGGCCGAATCGAACGAGCACTCTTTGCATTGCGGCAACCAGCGCGTCGTAACTGGCGTCGTCGATCTTCTCCGTCACCGTGGCTTCCCTTACGCCGAGCGACTCTTCTTTCCCGCCGCTCTGCGCGATCAGCTCCCATCGACCCTGCAAGACGACCGTTTGTCCGGGGACGCCGTCGAAACGCGAGACGCTGACCGCGGCGCGGTAGGTGGTGCCGACGCCGGAAAGAATGGCCGATCTCCACGGCGCGACCGCGATCTGCTGGGACTCGAGGCGATCGCGCAGCGTCGCGACGAGAGAGCCGCTGATTTCGCTCTCGAGCGAACCAGCCCAGCGGTCGAATTCCGCGACGACGAGCTCGTTCGCGCCGGTGCGGGTGACGATCTGCTGGCGGTCGATGTAGCTCGGGATCTCGACCGGCCCGATCGCCAGCGTTGCATCGGTTGCGGTCGAGCCCGAGCCATTCCCGATCTGGAGCGTCGCCAGCGTGTAGAACCGAGACGGACGCGAGCTCCCCAGGCAGCCCGCCAAAGCGAAAATCATCGCGCAGGCGAAAAGCGGTGGCATCCGGACATGGATCATCCCAGTCAATCCTTTCCCTTCAGCACGGCCTCTGGGTGGCGCTCGAGATAGTCGGCCAGCGAACGCACCGAGCGAGCGGCGGAGTCGAGCTCCCCGAGCGTTCTCGTCAGGTCGTACCCCACGTTTTCACTGTGCGCGGCCACCTTCTGATAGGAACCCAGCGTCGAACGCATCTGGTCGAGAGAAGCGCCAGCTTTTTTCATGGCATCGGTGAAGCTCGCCGCCATCTCCGCGGACCGTCCTTCCCTCATGGCCAGCGTCTTCTCGGCTTGCACGAAGGTGCTCCGGGCTGTGTCCGACGTCGCCCTGAAGCTCGCCATCAGAGGTTTGATCTCCCTCGCGATCGACTGGATGAGCCCGTCGAGGTCGCGCAGGCCCTCCTGCGCCGCGGGAGATTTGACCAGCTGTTCGATCCCGTCGGCAACAGCGATGATCTTCTCAGGGAGCTTCTGCAGCGTTTGCAGGATCTGCTCCTGCAAGGAGGGGATGGTGGGAATCTCCGGATACCGAGCGTCGAGCCCGAGGAGCCGCGTGGGACGGTCGGGGTAGAAATCCAGTTTGATGTAAAGCTGCCCCGTGACGAAGCTCTGGATGTCGAGCTGCGCTTTGAGCCCCTTCGCCAGAAGCGGTTCGTGGAGCCTTTGCCCGGAGAGCACGCTCCGTGCATCCTCGCTGCCCGAGACGATCAAGCTCTTCGGGTCGACCTCGATGTAGACGGGGATGGCGATGCTTAGGTCCTTCGGATCGAACACCGCGGCGATCTTCGTGACCTGTCCAACCCTGACGCCCCTAACCTCGACGGGCGAGCCGATCGACAGCCCGGTGATCGAGCCTTCGAAGAACATCACGAACGTGAGTTGCTTCCGGAAGAACTTGCCGGAGCCAAAGACAGTAATGCCGACCGCGGCCAGCGCCATGGCGCCGACGACGAAAGCTCCGATGAGCGTCTTCCTTGGTTGCCTAGCCACGGCTCGCCTCTTCGCCGCGGGTCAGGAAGGCGAGCACCCGGGGGTCCTTTGATTCGGCCAAGAGCTGCTTCGGGTTGCCCGAGGCGATCATCGTCTTGCTTTGGGCGTCGAGAAACACCGAGTTGTTCCCGATGGCGAAGATGCTCGCGAGCTCGTGCGTCACCACCACGATGGTGGTGCGGAGGCTGTCGCGCAGATCGCGGATGAGGTCGTCGAGTCGCCGCGAGCTGATTGGGTCGAGCCCTGCCGACGGCTCGTCGAAGAAGAGGATGTCCGGGTCGAGCGCGAGCGCGCGCGCCAATCCGGCGCGCTTCGTCATGCCGCCGCTGATCTCCGAGGGGTAGTAGTCCTCGAAGCCTGAGAGCCCCACGAGCGCGAGCTTGAGCGAGGCCAGCGCGGAGATCTCTTCTGCGTCAACGGCGGCGTACTCCTGCAGCGGCAGGGACACGTTCTCCGCCAGAGTCATCGAGCTCCAGAGCGCGCCGTCCTGGTAGAGCACTCCGAACCGTCGCAGGAGGCGCTCGCGTTCGGACGGCGGCATCTCCCAGAAACCAGCGCTGGTACCTTGGTAAGAGATTGTCCCTTGGGCAGGCTCCTGCAGTCCGACCAGGTGCCGCAGCAGCGTGCTCTTTCCGCTGCCGCTCCCTCCCATGATGATGAAGATGTCGCGCTCGTGCACAGTGAAGTTCAGGTTGTGCATTACGACGGAATCACCGTAAGCCATGGTGAGGTCGCTCACCTTGATTTTGGAAGGCGGGCCGTCGATTCCGTTGCTGCGCTTTTCAAATACCGAGGACATAAGAGATGGCGGTGATGATTGCGGTCGCGACCACGATGCTGACGATGCCGGTGACCACGGCGGAGGTTGTGGCCTCACCGACCGCTGAGGCGCTGCGACCGCTACGGATGCCGCGCATGCACCCGGTGACCGCTACCAGCACCCCGAAAACGGCGCTCATGAACAGGCCGAGAAACAGGTCGTTGAGGTGGACCGCGCGCTTCGTCTCGAGCAAGTACTGCATCGGGCTGATGTCGAGCATCGAGCCGGCGACGACGAGCCCACCGGCGATTCCCAGGAGATCGGCGTAGAGGCAGAGCAAGGGCATCATCAGGCAGAGCGCGAGCAATCGGGGAAGCACGAGGAAGTCCATCGGCGGAATGCCGAGCGTCCTTAAGGCGTCGATCTCCTGGTTTGCCTCCATCGTGCCGAGCTCCGCTGCGAAGGATGCACCGGTGCGGCCGGTGACGATGATGCCGGTCATAATGGGGGCGATGTCCCGGAGCATGCCGATGCCCACCAAGTCCGCGACGTAGATCTGCGCCCCGAACCTCCGCAGCTCGATCGCGCCGACGAACGCGAGGATGAGTCCGACGAGCAGGTTGATGAGCGCGACGATGGGAAGCGACCGCGCGCCGCAGTCCTGAACGGCGAGCGTGAAGTCCGACCGTCGGAACCGGGCTTTTCCCGTAAAGAGGCGTGGCAGCGAAAGGAACGCTTCACCGATGAAGGCGAGCGTGTCGCAAAACCCGATCCACCAGGCGATCGCGGCATCGCCGACGCGCGCGAGGACGGGCGCCGGCTCCGAGCTGCGGCGGGCGGGTCCCGCCGGCACCGCGGTGGCGAGCGCGATCAGGCTCCGCACGCCCTCGGGCAGCCCGAGTCGATCGACCTCGACGCCGAGCTGTTTGCATCGCGACAGCACCGACAGTAGAAACGTGAGCAGTCCGCTGTCCCAGCCGGCGAGGACACCCGTTTCGAAAATCACCCTTCGCGGAGGAGGAGATTTTTCAATCTCTTCGATGACGCCCTTGGGTGCCGGGATTCCGTGCGCCAGCTTCCAGTCGCCGCCCAGCGCCACGCGCAGCGTGCCGTCGGGTCTTCTCGCGTACTCCAGATCGACCTGCTCCATCGGTCCGAATCCTGACATCCCGTCGCGGGCGCGAGTTTTCAACATCGCGCGAGCTCGACAGGCTCTGCTCGAGCGCCCGACGGGACTTCACGGTAAAGGAGCTGGATGGTGATAACGACCGCTGGAATTACATAGGCAAACGTTACCCAGGCCCACATCAAGGCGCCTGCAAGCTCCTGGTCCGTAAGGCGCGCGGCATAAGAAGCATGAGCTGCGGCACCGTGGGACGAATAGATGACGCGACCGCAGAACGCCAAAAAGGCGGAGAGCGCGTCGCATGGCAGCGTCGCGAAAAACAAATACAAAGGCATGGACCAGCGAGGCCACTTCGGGATTGCGGGCCATGGTTGAATGACAGGCCACCAGAAGAGAAGCCCACCCGCTAGGAAGCTGCCGTGCTGCAGCGAATGCCAGAAATGCGAGTGCAGGCCAAGCTCGAAGACCGGCGGAATGTGCCAGGCAATCACTACCGCAGTGCCAGCGATCCAGCAGCTGACGGGATGGGTCAGAACCTCTCCAATTCTCCGTAGCCGGCGCAGAACCGGGGTCAAGAGGTGGTCAACGAACCGATCCGGCAGCCCCTGTCGTAAAACCGCAACCGGCTGCGCCAAGAGAATGAGCGGAGCGGCAATGGTCATCAGCAAGAGATGCTGCAGCATGTGAAATGTGAGCCTCGCGTGGTCCGCAGTCGCGAGGGGCGATGCGAGAGCGATCCAAAGCACCAGCATGCCACTGAGGAATACGCCCAATCCCCGCTTGTAACGAGCATGGGTGGATGTTCCTCGACGGCGAGACCAACCGCGAACGTAAACGAGCGCAATTGCAACCAGGGCGAGCGTCAGCGGAATCGAAATGGACTCGGGGCCACTCATAGCCGCACAGGGCATCTCGGTATTACAGTCCGAGCTTTTGCAACTCGGTCTGCGAGGCGTCGCGCGCCGGCGCCTGGCCCTTGGGATGTAGCGACTCCAGAAATGCCACCAGGGCGGTCGTCTGAGAGGGGCTGAGGTTCTTGCCGTACGCCGGCATGTTGCCGCCGCCTTGAATGACCTGTCGAATCAGCTGATCCTGCGTCAGCCTCACCGCCACTTGATCTAGCGCCGGACCGCGCTCCCCTCCGGTGTTTCCGAGCGAGTGGCAGTTGCGGCACTGCTTGGATTGAAAAACCAGCGCGCCCTGCCGCTCCAAAGCGCTTCGGCCGGTCAGGTACTGAGCCGGAATGGGCTCGCCGCT
>DATFTC010000345.1:0-3081 GCA_035262305.1 Myxococcaceae bacterium
ATGTCTTCGTTGGATGGCGGCGCGTTGAGTCCTTCCCCGAACGGCGCCATGAACATGCCGAAGTGAACGATCGCAGGAAGGCCGAGGAAGTAGACGTACGCGAAGAGCCCCGGATTGACGTGAATCGCGTCGACCGATGGCATCCAGCGAACGATTTGATTTGCTATCCAATGCTCGCGTGTGAAAGCCGATGGGTGTACGGGGTGAGGATTCCATTGGCTGATCCACGCCACGACTTCGAGCTTCGATTGCTCGGCGGCGATGGCAAACAGCATCATTCCGTGGAGCAGGTTGGGGGCGTATGGCGCAGAGTGGTAGGCCCGTTGGACGTTGACCAGGGCCCGCTCTAGGTCTCGGTAGTCGAACAGGTCGCCGACGACGATTTCTGCGCCAGCCGCGCGCAGCGCTTGGGACCGCTCGTCCTGGCGACGCACCAACGCGCGGACGGGAAACCCGCGCTTCAGAAGGTCGAGCACGGCGGCGCTCGCGTTTCGACCGCTCGCGCCTGTGACGAGAATACGTGGCTTACGCATGGGCAATGACCTCCACAAGGCTGAGTTGGTTGGCCTTCACCGCCCGCGCAAAGTTCTGGGCGCGCTCTAGCCCGCGATCGAGGACGCTGAAGAGCGATGGCCCCGACGGCGCGGGCGCGGTGAACGCACGTTGAAACCACTGTTGCACCCACGCCGTGCGATCTTCCCACGCGGTAACGCGTAGGTTGGCAACTTCGATGGCGGCGCGGAGCTCGGCTTGACGTGCGAGGTGGCTGTCAGTGCCGTCGAGCGACCACGGAACAGGCCAGGTCACGTCAGCCTCGCCTGCGGCGCAGATCTCCCATGCCAGCAACGCGCCCCCCGGCCGGAGAAGCCGCGCGATGGTGCGCATCAGCGCTGGCTTGTCGACGACGTTCATCTGCGCGTGAATGAGCAGGACGCGATCCGCCGAAGCGCTGGGTATCGCCGGCGCGGTCATGTCTCCCAATTGAAACGAGGCGCGGTCGGCGAGCCCGCACCGCCGGGTGAGTTCATTCGCCAGCGCGACGAAGGCCGCGGTCTGATCGACGCCGATCACTTTCGCGCCCAGCGTCGCGGCGAGCCGTGCCGGACCACCCAGACCCGAGCCCAGGTCGACGACGATCTGGCCTGGCCCGACCCCACCCAATGACAGCAGTCGCTCCACCGACTCTGCGCCGCCCGCGTGAAATTGGTCGAGAGCGGTCAACTGTGAGGGGGCGATCTCTGCGGGAAGCTGGCCCAGAACAGCGCTCACTCGCCCGTCCTGGCCCTCCATCTCATACGAATTGTGCGTCATAGTGACCTCCGGATGAAAAAGTAAATGCTCTCCCGATGACTGCGGAGAAGCGACTCTTGTGGATGTCCAGTGTAACGGCCCCGAAGCGCCTCGACGTCGACGGACCGCAGTCGGCAGGTCTTCGCCACGACCCGGATCCGCACGACCCAATCGACTTGATTTGGTACCACATGGTACCATGATAGGTACCAGCTGGTACCATTGCAAGCTTAAATGAAATGAGCTTCAGTAAGTGGAGTCGTAAGTCAAATGAGGACGCATTATCGAAATCCAACTCAAGCGCTTAAGCAGCGCATCCGCGAAGCCGCGTTCAGCACCGCCGCCAACGGGAGCACCGGACGTGCCGATCGCGCCTTGAGTTGTCAGGGCGTAACCCTGCTTACGCCAAATTGGCTCGCGACCCGGACAATTAGCCGCGTTTGATGCACACAAAATGAAACGAGCGCCTCTCGGATTCGCGACAGGCGCTCGTCTGATTGTCAAAATGACTAATGGCCGAAACTGCTAATTCTTAGTGTCGGTGTCGGTCTTTTTCTCAGCCTTTTTCTCGCTCTTGGTTTCCTTGCTGTTCTGATCCTTCTGGTCACCCTTCTTCTGGGCCTTCTCCGTCTTCATAGTGTCGCTCTTCTCAGTCTTCTCGGTCTCCGGTGACTGGGCAAATGCCACAAACGAGCAAGCAAGTGCTGCTGCAGTGATGAAGCGCTTCAAGACTGCCTCCTTGGTTCTAGAAAACGGCGCGCGACATGCGGGCCATTGCGCGACAGATAGCAGCTATCGCCAACTTCTGCGCGGGGACAAATTCCACAGCCTTGCCTGCCAGCTTGCGGATTTATTCCCCATTCTCAACGACTGAGCTGAGCGCATAGTCCTCGATCCGTTTGATTACAGCGGTGATGCGCCGTTTGGAAGATTCTTGGTGTCCAATGCCCAACAGGAAGCGGGTCCGGCACGCCCCACTTCGCGCTCTGGTCGCGCTATCAAGGCGAGCTCATCCGCGGATTTCGCCAACGCGCGGGCCGCCCGGCCGACACGGCGCGCGCCAAAACTGGCTTCGCGCTCGAGCATCGCGTAGATCCGCCCGTTGCGAGCTGGGGCTGGAATCCCGCCGGGCGGAATGTCGTGATGAGCCTGGAATGCAACTCGACGACATCGAGCCCGCGGACGAGACGCCTTGCGAACAGCCAGCGGCGTCCAGCCCCTCAAAGGGTGCGCGCAGCCATCCTTACCTGTTCGCGAAACCATGCGTGCGCGGGTTCGCTCGTCAGCCGCGGGTGCCACGCCATGAAATACGAAAACCCCTTGATCTCGCGGGGAGGCTCGAATGCTTCAATCTCGCGAGTGAGTGCAACTCAGGAGCTTGTTGTCACGGCGCAGATGGTTACGGTGGGATCAAGTCTCCGTGCTCATCGCGCTCGCCCGATGGCTCAGGTCCATCGCCGACGCCCGGTCCGAACCCGGAGCGACCCGGATGGTCCGGAATCGTGATGTGCGACTCTGCGACATTGTTCTCGTAATTCGACTCCGGTAGTTGATGGCACACGCCAGGGTGAAGCGGATCTGCATTCCGGCAAGGTTCACCGGGTTGGGGAACGAAGCCGGGATTGACGGTAACCCGAATGATGTACTCGCCCGGAGGCACCGGATCCTGGCCATCGCCGCCGTCCAGAACGAAGTACTGACCGCCGAGGAACCAAATATACTCATCCGCCCAGCTGGCGCTGATTCCCTGGTTTCCCGGCACGCCGATTCTACCACAGGTACGAAACCGCG
>DATFTC010000346.1:0-2378 GCA_035262305.1 Myxococcaceae bacterium
AAGAAGTGATCGTGTAGGCCGCTCCCGCGTCGTTTTGCCTTACGATTCTTTGCTTCGGGCCAAAGCTTACGTGCTAAGTCAGCACCCGGTTTCGCCGTGCCCGAGAATGACTTTATGTCATCTATGCTCCCGACAGGCCAAAATCGGCACGAGCGAGCGATGAAGGAGTCGGCCCACCGGCGGAGGTTCCGAGGAGCGCCCCGGCGGAATGTCGAAGCGCCTTACAGTTGCACAGAACCTCCAACAGCCCCGAGTTGCACCGCCAAGATAGTTTCCCAACAAACCGAGAACTTATGCGATACGACGAGCACGACGACACTTCTGGCCTGGACCTTGCTCCACTACCGCGCGAGGCTACAATGCCTCTGAGAATAAAGTCAACGAGAAGGGGAGAGACCAGAATGAAGAGTATATGCGTCGGATCGCTTCGCGTCGCTGTAACGGCTGTCGCTACGTTACTGCTGGCGCTCGTCAGTCAGCCGGCCAGCGCGTTCTTAATAGACGATCCGTTGCACGGTCAGTGCAATGGATCGGGCGGCGGGGCCTGCATTGATAACGGGACCAACACGCCACTCGGTAATTCGACTTCGTTCAGCTTTTCTATATCGCCCGGGCCTCAGACCGGGGACCTGGTCCTGGAGGTTTTGGTACCCAACAACAAGACCGCGCCGTCCCCACTGCAGATCACGGAGACATCACCAGCGCTCGTGACTCTAACCGCTACGCAGCACCCCGGTACGTGGACGAATGGGAATTTGGATGCGTTTTTAGGGATTTCGGCTTCTCCGAACAATCCGATTGGCGCGTTTTTGCCAACAACCCAGACGCTTGACCCGGGGGCGACCGGGTTTAACGTATTTACGGCCGATTTTGGAGTACAGTTCATTGCTGGGAATCCGCCAGACGCACAAACGCCTCTCTTTAACGTGATCGGCGGACTACCAGTGGGCTCATACATCGTCGCCTTTTGCGAAAGCCAGTGTACAACCCCACCGGATGTCGCTACAGCGAACAGCGGAGCGCTGCTTGTGGATGCGCCACCGAGGGTTCCCGAGCCCTCGAGTTTGCTGTTGCTCAGCGCTGGCCTCGCCGGGTGTGCGGCCTTCCTGCGCCGTCGCCGGTAGGCGGAACGATCTCCTACCCAGGCCCGCGGGCCAAAGCCCGCGGGCCTTTTTCTTTGACTGTTTCTGTCAATGCCGGAGGCCCTGGACGCCCGCTGCCGGCGCAAGGCCTAGGCCTTCACCGAAATTCCTTGGCGTCGACCTGAAACTTGGCGATTCGGTCCCGGTGGCTGGACAGACTCTTCGTGGTGAATAGGTCGCGAGTTCAACTCCCGCCCCGGCTCCAGCCAGCCTTCCCCAGCACTTCCGAATAACCTTAAGTAAATCGGCCCCGGTTTCTTGGGACACGGAGTTGGCGAGGATGGCCGTGACCGAGGAGGCCGGACATGGGGCCGAAGCCGAGGAAGCCGGCGACACCGCCAGAACCGTCCAGTCCACCGAACGAGCTCGAGCTCCCGAACGCTGGAGTGTCCAGAGCAAGTCTGAATTGGTCCTGCGCCTGCTGCGGGGCGAAGCGCTCGACGCGGTCTCGCGCGAGAGCCAGGTGCCGGCCCATGAGCTGGAGAGCTGGAAGCGCATCTTCCTCGAGCGGGGGCTCAAGACCCGGAGCGATCCCGAAGAACGCGAGCTCAGGCTGGCCCGCGCGAAGATTGGCGAACTGATGATGCGCTTGGAGCTGGCTGAGCACCTCATCGAAAAAAGGGGGCTCACGGACGAGTGGAAGAAGCCGCGGCGATGAGGGGTGGGGTGAGCCCTGCGATGGGTCGGCGCTATCCGCTGACGATGATCTGTGCCGTTTTCCGCGTGTCGCGTTCGACAGTCTACCGAACGACGGCGCCGGCGGTTCGCGTGCGGCCAGTCGCGGAGAAGCGCGGGCCGAAGACGCGATGGAGCGATGCGGACGTCGTCGCGGCGATCCGCGCGATGCTGGCGGCGACCTCGTTCCACGGGGAGGGCTATCGCAAGGTCCGGGCGCGTCTGGCGCACAGGAGCCCGCGCCGTCGCCTGGCGAGTCGGTCCGCGCAAGTCCGCGCAGGTACAGAGCGAAACTCAAGTTGTGGCGCCTCGCATACAACGAGCCGTGGTATGCTCGCCCCGCCATGACCCGCAACGAGATCCCGACCCCCGCCCTCCTCCTCGACCTCGAGCGCTTCGAGCGAAACATCGCCAAGATGGCCGCGCATGTGAAGGCAGCCGGTAAGAAGCTCCGTCCCCATTCGAAGACGCACAAGTGCCCGGAGATCGCCCGGCGCCAGATCGCCGCGGGAGCGGTGGGCATCTGCTGCGCCAAGGTCAGCGAGGCGGAGGTGATGGCGG
>DATFTC010000347.1:0-11536 GCA_035262305.1 Myxococcaceae bacterium
TCGTGCAGAACGGCTGTTGTGCGATGGGGGTCGCGCGCCGACGGACAACGGGCGGAACGATTTCCGACCTGGATCCACTCCAGGAACCTCGCCTCGGTCTTTGGGTGGTGGGCGACGTGCGTCTCGACAATCGCGCCGACCTTGCCAGAGAGCTGGTAGGGACTGCGCACGATCCAAAGCCGCCGATGGAGTTGCTTGCCCTTGGCTACGAGAGGTGGGGGGTTCAGCTCGCTTCGCATCTCGAAGGAGATTTCGCGTTTGCTTTGTGGGATTCGAGGCACCGCACACTCTATGCCGCGCGCGATCCGTTCGGGACTCGGCCGCTTTTCTATCACCGAAACTGCGCGCGCTTGGTGCTCTGCAGTGAGATTGATGCGTTGCTTCGGCAGCCCGGGGTGGAATGGGCTCTCGATGAACGAACCATTCTCGATTACCTGCTGGGGGAATACCGACATTATCGAGAGACGTTTTTTCGAGACATCCAGCGCGTCATTCCAGGTCACTACCTCCTGGCGAAGGCGAACAATGTTTCAGAGGTGCGTTATTGGGATCCCCCGGGCCAGCTGACCGAGCTGTCCGAGAGGGAATGTGTCGGACGCTTTCGAGAGTTGTTCAAGCGCAGTGTCCAGGCACGGCTGTCTTCCGACATGCCGATCGTGTCTCAGCTGAGCGGCGGATTGGATTCTTCGTCTATCGCTTGCATTGCTGGCGAGATTTGTCGAGAGCACCGCTCCCTGCCTCGGGTGGTGCTGGCATCCGCGACCTATCCGGGGTTCGCTTGCGACGAGACGCCCTGGATCGACGCGGTCGCCCAATCCTTGCCTTTTCAATCCATAAAATGGGATGCGCGATCGGCGGTCTGGCCTCTCGATGTGAAGGCAGTCATGGCTCACCCCTGGCGCGATGCTCAAGCGGGTGGCGCCAGCCGCGCTTTCGAAATCGCACGCGAGATCGGTGGCCGTGTGTTGTTGAGCGGTCACGGCGGTGACGAGCTGCTGTTCGAGCGCGGTGTTTTTCAGGATCTCGCCGCGCAGCATCGCTGGCGGGCGCTCCTGCGAGAGACGCTGCTGGCGCCCACGTTCTACTCGAGTCGGACGCGATCTTTCTTCTTCTTCGAGGCAATACGCCCCATCATTCTCAGGCCGGGTTTGCGGCGCGTGTATCGCCGATTTCGGCCGCGGCCTGCCATTGCCCCGCCCCAATGGCTCGGCAAACGACTACAGGAACTCTGGTGCGAACCGCGGCCGCCCTCGCCCTTCGGCGAGCGAGCGAGCTCGCCAGCACAACAAAGCAACTGGCAGTGGCTAACCGGCGCAGAGGCGTTCTGGAGCATGGAGCTGCAGGAGCTGGACGCAGCGAGGATGGGGATTGAGATGCGTTTCCCATATCTGGATCGGGCACTTGCTTCGTTTGTACTCTCTTTGCCCTGCGAGCGCCGTTTGCCGAGTGGACAAATGAAACAGATTCTTCGCCGCGCAATGTCTGACGTTCTGCCGCGCATCGTCGCCGAACGGGGCCGGGTAACATCGTTCAGCGACAGCTACTGCGACAAAGTCCGGCAAAATCTGGCCCAACTCCAAGCGACCTTCGATGGCTCGAATTGGAGGTGCGAACCCTACGTTGAGCGACAGCGAGCTCGTGATTTATTAGCAGCGGCCCGCACACGCACCCGGGACGACGATAACTGGCGAGAGTGGATGAGAGTATGGGATATTGCTATCCTCGAGCGTTGGTTGGACGCCCACACCCGGGCCAAGAGGGTCTGAGAGGATGTCTAAGAGCTTGCCAGCGCCGCTAGGCGCGGCCTCGGAGAGCACGGAAGAGCGATCGAGGCGAAGCGATTCATGCAAGCCATACGAACCGCCGCGGATCGAGCGCTTGGGGAATTTGCGCGAGCTGTTGGCGAAGACCGGACCCGCGCCGGATTCTCCTGGTCCGCATCCCGTGAGGACGTGACAATCCTCGCTTCGAATGTCGCTTCCGTTCGGCAAGATCGAGTCGAGCCGCTGGGCCAAGTGGAAGTACGTATTTAGGCAGTTTCGGGTTCGGCCAAGCCCCGATCAGGCCGACAACAACAATGCCCGAGCTTACTCGCTTCCGTCCTGGTACGACGCATACGCCGGCTCGGCGATGAACGGACTGCATGAATCTGAAGTATTTCTTTGCGATCGATATTTTCATCCCGGGCAGGCTCTCCTCGACGTCGGTTGTGGAGGTGGACGCGAGGCATTTGGATTTGCTCAGCGGGGGCTTCGAGTCACGGGGATTGACGTATGCACTAGGCTCATCGCGAGCGCGTGCACAATTGCAGAGAAGTTGCCGCGCGGCGCTCCCAACTTCTGTGTCGGCTCGCTCTCGGCGCTCGATTTTCCGCCCGCGAGCTTCGACGTCATTTATCTCGCATCCGACATCTACGCGGGGATCCCAGGCAGACGAAATCGAGTGAACGCGCTGGCGCAGTGCCGAGGTATTGTCCGACCGGGTGGCTTCGTGATTTTCCCCGTGAAGCTGTCGCCTCCGGACTCCATCCGCCTCCGTTTGTTGGTGGAGGCGCCGCGCAGGGCCGCTCGTTGGCTTTCCCCCGAGCTCGTTCCCGAGTTCGGCGACCGTTGGGGCCCAGTGGGCCTGGGAACGAATCCGCCCGTCCTCTTCCGCCATTCATTCTTCGACGAAGAGGAGGTTGTGTCCGAAGCCAAGAGCGCCGGGCTCCGCTTTGTGGAGCGTGCATTCGACTTCTTCGTCACGCAATCGACCGCGACTGCCCAGGCGGACTGCATTGCAGCGCCGGCCGCCAAGCGAGTGCATCCGAGCATCGCTGCCGAGCCCTACGGAAGAGAGATGCTCCTCGTTCACCTCGAGAACGGCAACGCCTTCGCTCTCAACGAGACGGCCCACCGAATGTGGCAGTTGGTTGCGGATGGCTGTTCGGCGAGGGAAGTCGCTGAGCGCCTCGCGGGCCAATTCGAAACATCCAGGGAACGCCTGGAAGCCGATGCGGCCGAGCTGATTCGACAGCTCGAAGCCGAGGCAATCCTCAGGAGCTAGACTCGATGGTCCGGCGCGATCGAGCTTTGACTGTCCTCGAGCTGCTCCGGGCAATCATCGCCCTACCAGCGGTGGAATCGACGCGCCGGACTATGGGTTTCGAGCGGGCGGTGAGCACCATGCGTGCTCGAGGTACGCATCGCCTCCAGCGCGAGTGGAGTCAGCGCCTCTTCCTCCAGCGCGCGATCGCCTGGCTGGATTCTCACATCCCTGGGGGGACCAACTGTTATCGCCGAGTCCTCCTCGAGCTCTCGCTCGACGCAGGAGCAGCAAGCGAGCCGGTCTTGATTGGTCTCAATCCGAGGGGCGGCCCTCGCTCCGGCCACGTCTGGCTCGCCTCGAGCACGCCACTGGAACACTACGAGGTGAAGCTGGCCCTGTAGCGTCGGAGAGCCGCGCGCAATGGATCGATCCCGGCTGGGGCCGTGCCGCGAAAGGCCGGCACTTGGAGCGCGAGCGCGCTGCTGAAGCGAAGCAGGTTGCGCCACACCTGTCGATCACCGAGCTCGCCGAATCCATTCTCCAACAGCGCACCGGCGGCGTCGGGTGTCGAAAGACGCTCCAGAACAATTTCGCTTCCTCCCCGACGGTTCTGGTCGAGAAAGATCATTTGGCTTAGCCGAGCCGTGGGTCCGCAGAGCTGGTCGACCAGCGCACCCAGGCAAGCAGAAACGGCCTCGCGGCCAACCATGCGAGCTGTTTTCGCTGCCCAGTCTCGCAGGACCCCCTCACTGGCCAGGAATGCTTCCGGAGCTGCTTCCAACCGAACGACCAGCAGGTCCTCGGAAACAAGGACCGCGCCGTCTTCGGAGAAAATGCGCGCGCACGTTGATTTTCCCGAGCCGCTGGGTCCGCAGAAGGCGACCAGCTCATTTTCGAAACGCACTGAGGAGGCGTGCACAATCGGATTGCCGCGATGAATGAGCAGGTGCGGCAACGCCACTCGAAGCCAGTTCTCGATTTCATCGGCCGCCGCGCTCGACCGGAGCCAGAACAATTCCTCTGAATGCGGATCGAAATCCAAGATGGGGGTCCCGTCCCACAGCATTTTCCAGCGCTCCGCCCCGCGCTCGAATTGGAGGCGCGGCCTTTCCCGAGAGGGATATTGGGCTTTGAGACGATTCACTGCCCAGCCAACGTCTCGCCTGGCCTCAGCCCGGGAAAGGCCAAACTCCGAGGACAGCAGCTGTTCGACATCTCTGACTGAATTTCCGTCTAAGAGCGCCGCGCAGATGCGAGCGCCCGTCGCGTTCAATTCGAAGAAATTTCCAGTCTGGAGATCGAGGCAGAGCGACGACGCACCGAGGCTGGCCAAAGCAAACCGGCTGGAGAAGGCCTCGCCTTCTGCTTCAGTCACCAACTTGGGGTTCGGAACCGGGAGCATCAGCGCGACGAAAGTTTCGGTCGTCAGATTATTACGGGCGAGTTGGATGGTGCGCAGGAACATCAAGCGCTGCGCCGGTCTTCGCCAACAGCTCGCGCAAATTCCCAAGGCGCTCAACGCGAGGTGGCTCATACTCAGCCCGGGGCACTGCCCTTTTTGCCGCGGTGGTCGCGAGCGACAATTCATCCGCGGCAGCCTTGCCCACAGGAGCCAACTTTTTCCTTCTGTTGTGTCGGTTCACGTGGCGCTTTCGACTCACTCCGGCCACTTTCCAGCATAGCCAAACTCTGCGCCTGGAGTCACCCAAGCCACTGCT
The DNA here is from genome assembly GCA_035262305.1 of Myxococcaceae bacterium. GTDB lineage: Bacteria > Myxococcota > Myxococcia > Myxococcales > Myxococcaceae > DATFTC01. The sequence continues at coordinate 4,746 of DATFTC010000347.1, forward strand.
CCGGTTTTGACAGCAGTCATTGCGAACCGGGATGATCGGGAGGTGGGCGGGGTGCCGCTCTTGTCGCTCACCACCCGCAGCGGCTCAGCGCTTCCGCCGGTCTTCCGTCCAGTCGCTCTGAGCGCCCGAGGCCAGAGGCACGTCGGCGCCCAATCCCTCGACGAAAGCCAGGCCCTGATCCGGATAGATTGCGACCTCATACGGGAAGCGATTGCCGAAAGCCCAGACAACCAGGTCGGCGGTGCCGGTATTCTCGAAGTTGTGTGCTTCCGGATCGGTCGGCAGGTAGCAAACGCACTCACCGGCTGACACCGCTACGCGCTCGTCGCCGTGATGCAGCGTGCCTTCGCCGGCCATGACGATCAGGATCTCCTCCTGGAACACGTGCTTGTGGCGCCGCGACGAGAAACAACCGGGCCGCACGGTTTGAATAACCAGACCGACCGTCTTCGAGCCGACGGTGCGTCCCACGTCTGCCATCTGTCCTCCGATGTTGGCGCCGAAACTGTAGGCGAACGGCTTCAAATCGGAGAGCTTCACTTTTCGCAATGACATTGCACGCCTCGCTTGTCTTCCGCCGCTTATTGCGAAAGAACGAGGCGAAGGCAATGTTCACGCGCGTGAAGAATTATAGGATGCCATGGCGTCTCAGCTTCCGTACCTCGTTTCGGACGCCGTCCATCCCTCGCTCTCCATAAATAATCAGCAGTCGCTCTGCGCTGAGATAAGTCAACGCAGGATTCCTGAACTGCCGATTGTACCTGCTGGTCTCCGCTGGGTCGTATCCAAACTCAGCAGCGATGTTCGCGAGCAGGAACTGCACAATCGTTACCGAGGGCCCGGTGAGCGTGAAATCCGAATCCGATATGTTGTGAAGCACGTACTCAGCGAGCACGTTCGTCTGGGTCGGCGAAAGCTCGTTCAAATCGAGGCTCGCAAGTTGTCGAACGGCCGGCAGCCGCAACCGGTTTGCGCTGTCGCGGCGGAGGTACCCCTGCTTGACGGGATCGAGCCCGGTCATAATCGCCGCCGCCCTTATCCAGTTCACCACTTTGTATTCATTGCCCGAAGTCGGCGTTGAATGGGCGGAGGCTTGGGCGATGATGAAATCAGGCGACAGGCCGCGCACCATTGTCTCTGCCACTCCGATGATGTGATGACCGCCCGTTCTCGAGTCTCCGCTTTCGCCGTAGGCGTCGGTTTGCCCGTTTCCGCCAAAGTTCAGCTCGGGGAACTCACTCCCATCGCTGTTCCACTGGAACACGATAATCTTTGCCCAATCGTGCCAGATCGGCGCGGCGACGATAATATCCTCGTCGATATCGATGTCGGAGCGCTCGTCCGGCCGGCCAACCACGGGAAGCCCATCTCTTCGGGTTGAGCCATATACCCGCCGGTACCCGGCGGCGAGCTGCAGATCGCTCAGCTCGTTGAATGTCTCATGAATCGCGAGCCCCCCCGGATAAGAGTGGTGTCCTCCGTATACGCTTCCCGGCGCCGAAAAAAATGTCTGGGGAAGGCGAGGACAAGCGCTGCCTTCCTCCAGCAGTGGCGGAAACACACCTGCGATCGCTCCACCTGGAAACGCGTCAGCATCGGCTGGGGCGATCAGTCCCTCTGCAAGAAGTTGCTTTACAATCGCAGCCTTCATCGCCTCGCTCATGCTCGCGCGGTGCAGGACGCAGGTCCGAGGATTGGCAAGCGCGTCTTGAGTGGCGCCGCGCAGAGCCGCGTTGCGAATGTGCTCGATTTGTCTCAGCACGAAGCGTTCGGCAGAACGCACCAGCGGGGACGCGCTCGCCAATCGAATCGCTTCTTCATTGCCCGGTCCGGGTTGTGGTTGAGCATGCGCCGAGGACAGCCCGGCACCAGAGAAGGCTACAGTCAGGCAGACGACGACCTTCAACCTTCGCTTCATGGTTATCCCCCGTTTAGAACCCGCAGCGAAATGGTCCTAAAAACCTCAGGAGCCACCAAGCGCAGCGCGCATCAGCTTGAAAAACACGTCTGTGTTTGTCTGAACTCCAAAGAACTGTTGATACCAATGATTGGGCCGCCCTCGATGATCGGTGCTGTAAGCGGAAACAGGGATGTCGGAAGCGGTGTGCACCGCTTGCGTTCCAGGGACTTGACCGCGAATGAAGAAACCGACGCGACTCTCCTCGCGCAAGTATGGGTCGGTCGCATAACCGAGAGCAGCGAGCTCAGCTTTGATGTCGTTGGGCAATAAACTGTCGATCACAGGATGCGGCTTCATCAGCCAGCCCTCGTAACGGTCGCCATCCGCGCCGTACCCGACGAGGACCTTGCCGTCGATGTCGAATGTCTCAGGATAGCCGTCGGGGAGGATGTTGTATCGAGGAAACGCGGCAGCATCATAGGTGCCCACAAGACTCTGGCGCGACGGGTGCGTGGCCGGGTCAAGTGTCTCCCGGTCCGAAGGCAGGGATTGTAGATGTTTGATTCCGCCGGTGAGCGCACCAATCAAGCTGAATCCCGAGCATTCGTGATCCGCGAGGACGACCATCACGGTGTCCCCGGCCTCGTCGGCAAACCGCCTAGCCACCCCCACTGCGTTGTCGAACTCGATGGTTTCGTCGATCACGCGATCCGCATCCATGTAGTGCGATTGCTTGTCGATGTGTGCACCTTCAACCATCAGGACGAAACCGTTCGGGTTCTGTCTCAGCACTCGGAGGGCCGCCTCGGTCATCTCCTCAAGCATCGGCTGATCGGGTGCGTGATAGTCGTCTACCGCAAAGGTCTTGGTTCCGGGCAGAGGCACGCCGCGTCTCTTTGCAAGCTTGTCCAAGGCGACGTTCATGTTTCCGTAGCCGAATAGTCCGAGGAGCTTGTTCGGGCTACCGATGTTGGAAAGATCGCTCGCCGTTGCCGCATAAGTGTATCCGGCGTCGATGAAGTCCTGGATCAAATCCCTCGACGGATCGATTCCGCCGCCCGACGGAAGGTCCCACGCGGCAACGAGGTCCTCGGGTAAATCGGCGTAGTCGGTCCCCGCCGCTCGGCTGGAGCCAAACTGCCCGGCAGGTAGGAACCAACGCCGACCTCCTCCCATCAATACTGTCAGCCCGGTTCCATACCTGCCGCTCCCCTCCGCATCGCTCTCATCGAGATATTGATCGCACACGCCAGTTCCCGCATTTCGATCGCCGGTATGCACGGCGTTCGCCGCGGGAGTCGCATCTTCAATATCGGCTGTGGTGACGAGCCCGAGCGAAGTACCGCGCGTGCGATGGAGGTACTCAGCCATGTATTCAACCCTCGGGTAGTAGAAGGGATTGATAACATTTGCCGGGTACACGCCTTCCTGTCCGTTGTTGGAGTGGTTTCCGGTCGAGTAACAGGCCATCCCAGGTGCAGAATCGGTGACAACGCTGTTGAGCGAATGCGTGCTTACCAGCCCGGTTCCAGGCAGACGGTCTATTGCAAGGTAGCCATCCGGCTGCCCATCGCTCACCCCATACTTGACCAGGCGGGCAGCGGTCCGGTGTGCCACTCCCATCCCATCGCCGAGCAGAATGATGATGTTTTTCGCCGGCCGATGCTCACCGCGGAGGTCGATGATTTCGAAGGTTACTTCCGTGCTTACGGTTCCGCTTGCATCCGAAAACGTCGCGGAAATGGTGTGGCCACCGGCAACTTGGTTGGCATAGCCGCGCAAGTTGAAGCCGCCATACCCGGCCGCGCTGATTCCGTCGGTTTCTTTGGAGTTCTGCACCCCCGAAGTGAACTCTTGCGGTACGCCGTCAATCGCGAGCGTCGCAGAGAACGGTCCGGTTCCGCGCCCCTCGACCCTGACGTCGAACTTTTGACCGGTCAGAAACCGAGCGCGGTTGGCGGGAATGATTCTAACGTTGGTAGGAGCTGCAGCGGCAAGGCTGCTGATCAACAACACCACTGACAACGCTATGAATGAAACGTCACGTCTGCTGGACCAAAACATTGTTATTACTCCCCCCGGTGTTGACGAAAATTTGCGTCTTACACCTGATTTTGTACCTCTTATTTTGTCTTTGTTGGAATGCGCTTCCCTTTCGTCTGATCCAGTACCAAGCGGATGGCCGACACCTGGCCGTCGTCTTCAACCCGATTGCCAACCTCTAGAATCCCCGTCACCTCAAGGAGCCGCGGGATGAACTGGATCTTCTTCCCCTGCGCCGAGCGGACAATCACGCGCACCGATTCCGGTGGCAAATCTGCCGTACCTCCGCCCGCTTCGTCGCAAATGACCGGGCGAGGGGCGAGGTAGAAAGCTCCCGAGGGCGCATTCTCCAGATTGGCCATGAACCCGAGCATCTTGACGCGCTTCCCATTGAGCCCAAGCAACTTTTGAGTGGGTTTGAGCTCGCGGGGGCTCGCCTCGAAAAACTCGTTGAAGGAGAGCGGCTGCGCCGGAGGCGTCGCGACGTGCCGTTGGGCCCCGGTGAAAGGGGGTTTAACTGCCGTGGCAGCTAAGTCGGAGAGAGCCAGAGCGAGCGAGAGCAGCGCATAAGCAAGCACGCCATCACCTCCAACCGGGAACCAACAACAGCGCTACGTACCATCGATGTTTGTTATCAAGTGTCAAAAGTACGTAACGTTCATGTCAACCTGAGGTGCCGCAACAGAGGGCCTTTGCCACTTAGCCGCTTCCGGGGCGTATGAAAAAGACAAACACGGAGCCCCAGCGCGAAGGCCGCGGAAAAACCCAATGCCCAGATCACCAAACCTTGAGCCCGCTTCGTCCGGGCGGCGATCAATAGAAGCAAGCCGCATCGGGCGAGATGGAGGCCGACCTCGAAAAGTGATCGCCTTGGCATCCGCGGCGACGGCGAGTGCGGCGCCGAAACAAGCGCGGGCGGGGCGGGCGTCGATTTCGGCCTCACGCGTGAGCAGAGCGAGCCCTACGCGCCTGACCTCGCGGGGTGCGTAGCTGATCGAGTAGGCAAGGGCCTTCGGTCATTTCCGGCCGGAGGCGGCGTATTTTCCCTAGTACGTGGAAGCCCTAGACCCGTTGAGCTGCGAGCGGACCTCGTAGGACCTTTGAGTCCGCCGCAGTTCCGCGGCTAAATCAGGAGGACCTTATGCAGACAAAAAAGAGGTTGACGCTGTCGAAGGAGACGTTACGAACGCTAGAATCACCCGAGTTGTTGATGGCTGCCGGTGGAGGAGACTTAACGGGATGGCTGACAGTCTCAATCGGGATTTGCACCGATCTTGTGACCCTGATTCGGGACACGATCGCAGACGCGACGCGGGGCGATTGCGGAACGGTTTATTCCCAGCCGTTCTGCACAACGTCGGCCTAGGCACCCTCGTTGGAATCCTGCTACCGCTCGTCACGATGCCCTTGGCCCGGTTGTTCACCCCTACCGGACCCCCTACGCACGTGACGAGCGCGTGGCTTTTGTGGAATGTGATCCAGGCCCCGATTGAGGAGTTGATCTTCAGGGGCGGCATTCAAAACCTCCTCGGCTTGATCCACCCAGCGCTCGGAGTTTTGGGCGGGGCGTTGACGTTCGGTCTCGCGCACGGTCGAACGTGGTTACCAGCCTTGACGGGCGGGATCGTGTACGGGATTTTGTATTGGCGGACGCGAAGTCTCGTGACGCCGATCGCTGCCCATCTGGCGAACAACACGCTGCTAATCGCGTGGGCTTTGTTGGGAAGTCGGTGGCAAGGGATATAGGCCCTACGCCCTGGCCCACTCCTCCGAGTTGGCCGGGCTACGGCCTAGTTCCTTTCGCATCATGTCCTCGACCATGCCCAAGGCGCATTCTAGCGGGAACCTAAGAAGGCGTGCGACTGCGGGACTCAGGTCTCGGCCCTCGACGAGGCTCAGGGTCCAACGCAGGAATTCGATCGTGTCATCTTCGGCCGTTCTCTTCTTAATTTTCGACTTCATGCTGTTTCCTCCAGTGTGCGTATTGTGGAGCTGTTCGTGGGCTACTTGGTGGCCTATTCCGCCTCGAGGGCTTCCACGCCTCGAAGGAGTGCCATCCTCAAGGTCGAGGCGCGGGTCACGCGATAGGTTGTGCTGTGCGCAGGGTCCTTGCGGATTTGTCGGGCCAGTTTCTCAACCCGTTTCAAGAAAACCCCTCGGCACTCGAATCGAAACCTGCTCGTCGTTCGGCCATTGCTTCCTCCAGATCGGGCGCGGCCAGCTTGCCCGTTAAGGCATCATGGGTTCGCCGGGCGAGCTCCGGATTGCCGGCGAGCATCTCCTTGAGCTTGGCCAGATTGGTCCGAATTCGGCGCTCTCGGGCCAGGTCGACTATCTTCCGCCGGCTCACACAACCTCTCGTCGAAGAAGGCGCGCCACTGAGGTTGCATACCAGCGCGTACCGCGGGCCGGAATACCGTCCGCATTGAGCTTGGCCGCGATGGCGCGAATAGAAAGACTGTCGCGTCGTAGATCGCGAACAGTGGCAATCGTGGCCTGCTCTGTCTCAAACGGTACGTGGCCTGCTCTGTCTCAAACGGTACGAGGTGGACTAACTGCACGATGCGACCGTTTTGCCCCTCCCGATCAGAAAGCAGGCGTGATAATGGCCCGGTCCGTGATAGTTCCTGCATCCGAGTTACGCTGGAGTTACGCTCCGGCTCGGCCAGCCCAAGCAGTGCCGGTTAACCGGTCGAAAACACGGGCAGGGAGGAGTGGCCGAGCGGCTGAAGGCAGCGGTCTTGAAAACCGCCAAGGGTGAAAGCCCTTCGTAGGTTCGAATCCTACCTCCTCCGCAGCAGCTCTTTGACAATCGATTGAAGGGGAGAGATGGCCGAGAGGCTGAAGG
>DATFTC010000348.1:0-18608 GCA_035262305.1 Myxococcaceae bacterium
ACAACACAAGGCTGCTGACCACGGTGGGAGTGCAAGTTCAGCTCAGCCGCGCGCTGCACGATGCGCGCAAGCTCTCCGAGGGCACGTCTCGGCTTCAGCGCAGCGCGCTGCCCTCGCTGGTTGCCCAGTCCTCCGCCATGAAGAGCGTCGTGGAGATGGTGGAGCGGATCGGCCCGTCCGATGCCAACGTGCTGATTACCGGCGAGCACGGCAGCGGCAAGGAGGTCATCGCGCGGCAGCTCCACATAGTGTCCTCGCGCGCCAGCCGTCCGCTGGTTCCGATCAACGCGGGCGCTCTTCCCGAGGGCCTCTTCGAAAGCGAGCTGTTCGGCCACGTGAAGGGCGCCTTTACGGATGCCAAGTCAGACCGCACCGGCTGCTTCGAGCTGGCCAACGAGAGCACGCTTTTTTTGGACGAAGTTGGAAACATGCCGCTGTCGCAGCAGGCAAAATTGTTGCGCGTATTGCAGACCGGCGAGTTTCATCCGGTCGGCTCGTCGCGAGTGCGCAAGACAAACGCGCGCCTGGTTTCCGCGACGAATGCGGATCTCGAGGCCGCCGTCCGTCAGGGTACTTTTCGCCAAGACCTGCTCTATCGGCTGAACACGGTGGAGATTCGGCTGCCTGCGCTCCGCGAGCGGCACGAGGACATCGTCCCTCTGGCCAGCGCATTCCTCGAGCGTCAATCGCGCAAGTACCGGAGGGAGGGTATCCGATTTTCCGACGAGGCCTTGCGGGCGCTGATTGACTACCCTTGGCCGGGCAACGTGCGGGAGCTCGAGCACGCCGTCGAGAGGGCGACGCTGCTCGCCCGCGGCGAGGAGATCACCGGAGCAGACCTCGCGTTGCGCGCGGCGCCCACCTCGCATTTTGAAGAGATGTCTTTGGAGGAAGCGGAGCGATACCTGATTCAACGCGCACTGGGCAAGTGCGACGGCAACGTCAGCGAGGCAGCCAAGTTGCTCGGGGTTTCGCGAAGCGCTCTCTACCGGCGGCTGGAAGCGTACGGTTTGAAGGAGAGTTAGGATCGGTGGCTGCTGGACTGAAGAAGCTCAACCTGGACTGGCGCGTATTCTTGCTGGCGCTGCTGGCCGGCCTTCCTGGCTCCGCGGTGGCAATTGTTTTGCTGCTCGCGGGGGGGTTCAGCCTCAAAGTGCAAGTGACGCTGATTTTGTTTGTTCTTCTCGTCTGGCTCGGCGCCGCGGCCGCCGCCCGCTCCGGCGCCGTCCGTCCGATTCAGACCTTCTCCAATCTGGTCGCCGCTCTCCGCGAAGGCGACTACTCCATCCGCGCGCGCGACCGTCAGCCGGTCGACGACCTCGGCTTCGCGCTCTTCGAGCTGAGCGCGCTCAGCGAGCAGTTGCACAACCAGCGGTTGAGCGAGCTGGAGAGCAATGCGTTGTTGCGACAAATCATCGAAGAAATAGATGTGGCGGTGCTTGCCTTTGACGCGGATGGCAAGCTCAAGCTTCTCAACCGCGCCGCTCAGCAGCTGCTCAACGTCTCCTCTGAGGAGGGATTGAATCGCAGGGCCGCAGAGCTTGGCTTGACCGAGCTGTTGGAGGGAGAGGTCCCGAGAACCCTGGACAAGCCGATCGGCGGCATGCCGGGGCCCTGGGAGCTGAGGAGGGGCCAGTTTCGACAGGGCGGCTTGCCGCGCACCTTGGTGGTGCTCTCGGATCTGCGTCGCGCGCTTCGCCAAGAAGAACGACAGGCTTGGCAGCGATTGGTCCGCGTCCTCGGGCACGAAATCAACAATTCCCTCGCGCCGATCCACTCCATCTCGTCTGGTTTGCAGGAGCTTTTGAAGACGCACACCGGTGAGGGAGACTGGGTTCAAGATGTTCGCGATGGTCTGGCCGTGGTGGAGCGGAGATCGGCAGGTCTTTCGCGTTTCATGGCAGCGTACTCGCAGCTGGCCCGTTTACCTCCTCCTCGCCTCGGCCCGGTGGAGCTCGATGGGCTGGTTGGCCGGATTGCTGCGCTCGAGCGGCGACTTTCGGTGAAGGTCGCTCCGAGCCCGCCCCTTTGCGTCCGCGCCGATGCCGACCAGCTCGAGCAATTGCTGATCAACCTGATTCGCAATGCAGCGGACGCCGCTCTCGAAACAGGGGGCGGCGTGGAAGTCTCCTGGAAGCAGAATGGAGCGACGGCCGAAATCCTCGTGGCCGACGAAGGCCCCGGCCTGTCCGGAAGCGCAAACCTCTTTGTTCCCTTCTTCACCACCAAACCCGAAGGCTCCGGCATTGGCCTAGTGCTCAGCAGACAGATCGCCGAGGCGCACTCGGGCACGCTCACATTGCACAATTCCGCGAGCGGACGCGGGTGCAACGCATTGCTGCGCTTGCCCGTTCAACCTGCGGCGTGAGCGCGGCAAGGGTGGCTCGATGAGCCCGCAGCTGCCGATGAAACAATCGGCCCCAGCGATCACTGATGACTGAGGGGTCCACGTTCAGGTGCACCAACCTCGGTGCGTTCGCCTGCCCAGACTGACGCATCGAGTGAGGCCGGGCCGTGGCATTTCAATCACTGTGAATAAACCTAAGCCAAGGAGGGCTCTCAATGGCAAATAAAAAACTCACCGTGCGCAATTGAAGGACGGATTCAGAGCAAGCGCGGCGTGGCGAGGAATTATCGGGCAGTTCTTTCTCGCCGCGTTGATCGGCCCAGTTTGCACGAATGTGACTAAGTGAGTGTGAAGCCCGTTTGATTAGCGCCGATGCCGCCGCAGATTGCCGCGGCGGCACTTCTTTACCGGGCCACCTCGGTCCCTTCCGTTAACATACTGTTTGCGTAAAAGTGACCTCGCGGCGTTTGCCTCGCGCAGTAGTTTGCACTTTCTCAACTATTGTGAAAGCGGGGGACAAATGACCGTCAAGCCTTTGAGGCGAACAATCCTGTTGTCCATTGCGGCTTACAACCTGGTCGGCTGGTCAATTCCGGCGGCGTGGGCGGACTCGAGCTCGCGCACTGCCACGGCTATCCGGAACGTGGTCGTCATCTTCCAGGAGAACGTTTCCTTCGATCATTACTTCGGGACGTATCCACGTGCTGTAAATCCCCGTGGACAGCCTCGCTTCAGGGCAGCCGATGACACGCCGACGGTCAACGGCCTGACCGGCGCGCTCTTGCTCCAGAACCCAAACAGCATGCAACCCTTCCGACTCGACCGTTCGCAAGCGGTCACTTGCGATCAGGATCATGACTACTTGCATGAGCAGCAGGCGATGAATCATGGCTTGATGGACAAATTCGTAGAATTCACCGAGCACGTGGACCCCAGTTGCGATGACGGGATCGGGCGAGGATTGGTGATGGGCTACTACGATGGAAATACCGTCACCGCCATGTGGAACTATGCGCAACACTTTGCAATGAGCGACAATTTCTATAACACCGTGTTCGGGCCATCCACGCCGGGAGCGCTGAATCTGATAGCTGGCCAGACCCATCCGGCTTCGGTGGTGCGCCCGCCGATCACGACCAGCGACGTTATCGACGACACGATCATTGGAGATCCTCGCCCTGGTTATGACGATTGCGTATCGGCCGCCAACGGGACGGTTTCCATGGGAGGGCGAAACGTCGGCGACCTCTTGAATGATCGCGGCGTTACCTGGGGATGGTTCCAGGGCGGGTTCGCGCCCACCGACCGAAATCCCGATGGCACCGCCATTTGCGGTAGCACTCACGTGAACATCGGGGGAGCGACGGTGACGGACTACATTCCGCATCACGAACCGTTCCAGTATTACGCCTCCACGTTCAATCCTCACCATTTGCCCCCCAGCTCGGTGGACATGATCGGTCAAACCGATCAAGCAAATCACCAATACGACTTGGCCGATTTCTGGAGCGCTGTAGAGAACGGAAATATGCCGCAGGTGAGCTATCTCAAAGCTGCCGCATACCAGGACGGGCACCCCGGATACTCCGATCCCCTGGACGAGCAACAATTCCTGGTCGAGACGCTCAACCGCCTTCAGCAGCGCCCGGAGTGGCGGCATACGGCGGTCTTCATCGCCTATGACGATTCGGATGGCTGGTACGATCATGCGATGCCGCCGATCGTGAGTCAGTCGCAAACGTCGCGCGATGGTTTAACCGGCAACGGTATGTGCGGAGCCACTCCGCAAGCCTTTGGCGGACGGTGCGGATACGGACCGCGCCTGCCGCTCCTGTTGATATCTCCTTGGGCGAGAAAAAACTTCGTAGATCACGCCACGACGGACCAAAGCTCGCTGCTGCGGTTCATCGAAGACAATTGGCACTTGGGACGGTTGGAGAATTCATCCGATGCGTTGGCGGGTTCGGTCAAGGGGATGTTTGATTTTGATGACGGTCCTCGGCGCGACCGATTGATTCTCGATCCTTCAACAGGCTTGGTAGTCCGGCGAGACTGAAGCCGACGAGCGGAGTGATCTGCGAGCGCGACTGAAGCTGACAGCGGTTGATCCGCGAGCGATGACAGCGGTTGCTCCACGGTGCTGACAGCGGTTGATCCGCGATGAGCTGGGCCAGACAATGCGGGGCCCGGTAGCGATTCCTAAGGCGAACGTGCGGTGCCAACGCCGGCTCTAGGGAGTTGGCCCTCGACATTCCTAGAGAGGCGACCTATCAAGTGAGTCCGTCACAATCAGCTGACCATCGATGGGAACAAGCGCAACTCAGCCCAGCGGCGGATCTGGATGAGCTCGTTCACCATCGCAACGCTCGTGCTGCTCTCGGCGTTGCTGCACGCGCTTTGGAATGCGCTGATCAAGCGAGAGCGCGATGTGCAGGCAGCGACCCTGGCGGTCATGACCGTCGCCGTGATTCTGGCGGCAGCGGCGGCGGTGCTTCGCCGAACCTGGTTCCCCAGCGGCGGCGCGCTGGCCTGTGCGCTGGCATCGGGGCTGTGCGAGGCCGGATACTTCGCAACCCTGTCGCGCTCGCTCGCGGCCGGTCCTCTCGGCCAATACTATCCGGTCAGCCGCGGCGGAGCGCTTCTGATTGTCTGGCCGGTGTCGATGATTTGGCTGGGCGAGCGCGCTGGGGGCTTGTCGCTTGCCGGCGCGATGTTGGTCACAATTGGACTGTTAGCGATTGGATTGCCGGGTGCTCGGTTTCAAGGTGTGCGCCGAGCGGATGGGCTCGGCTGGGCCATGCTCTCAGCGCTGTTCATTGCGAGCTACAATCTTCTGTATAAACAGGCGATGGCGCTGGGGTCGGAACCGGCCACCGTCTTCGCCACGTCGATATCGGTTGCGCTGCTCTTGAATGTCGCGGCGATCGGGAAGCGGCGCGAAAACATTGTCCGGATTTTGTCGCGGCGCCCGGGGCCGATGATTTCAGCCGGCGTCGTGTGCTGCGCGTCGTTTTGGATTTTTCTCTACTGCCTGCAACAAGGCGGTGCCGGCGCATTGGTCACGCTCAGGAACTCCTCGGTCCTTTTCGCGCAGGGCTTCGCATGGTTTTTGGGCGAGCGCCCGACGCCGGCCCAGGTTCTTGGCGCTGTCGCGATCGCCGTAGGCGCCGCGCTTGTCAGCGCGTGAACGCAGCGCGGCGTACCGGTGAGGCGAGACCGTTAGTCCGGCGAGTCAAGCACCGGGCTGCCACGCAGCGGACACAGTTGGGGCAAGGATTCGAAATCGCGACCTGATCGACCTGAGGGCTTTCCTGCTGTTCGCGGGTGCTCCTTAAAAGCGGAACGTCGCGAATGTGCGCCTTTTACGTCGGGGTACAGTTCTATAGGCTTATGAGGTGCGTTGCTTAAGCTGCGGCCATCGGTTGAGTTCACACCTAGCGTCGTGCCGTTCTATCTTAAGTCTGTCGGAAGCGTCTAAGCCTAAGGTTGACGCACCGGCGGCGGTGCAGCACGTGAGCATCCCGTGTATTCCCGCCTGGGAGGTGACCGGCGTGCTTGGTCGTGGGGGTTTCGGAACGGTGTTTTCAGCCATTCGTCAAAAGGACGGCCTCAAAGCGGCACTCAAGGTTGCACGTGTGGATCGACCTGGTACCAATGCCCGACTGAATAAGGAAATCAGGGCGTTAAGTACTATAGGACCGCCGAACGTCCCTCAACTGTATGACTCGGGACAAACGGCGGATGGCGCGGCATTTGCTGTATTGGAACTGGTTGAGGCTCCCACTCTCGCTCAGATGGTGGGCAGCAAGTCTATGATGACACTGCCGGAATTCGTCCCAATCAGCCTGGCGATCTTGGACGCCGTCGAGGCGGCGCACGTGCGAGGAATTGTTCACCGCGACCTTAAGCCGGAGAACATCTTTATTGAGGGTTTGGAGCCGAAAGCTCGGCTCATTGATTTCGGGCTGGTCCGCTTCATGTCACAGCGCCATGGGGCGACCGAAATATCCACCACAAATGAAACAATTATCGGCACCGCCGATTATATGTCCCCCGAGCAGTGCCAAAATTCTGGTGCCATCGGCAAGGCCGCGGACATCTACTCCCTGGGCATCATCTTTTTTGAGTTGCTTTCCGGCCGCGTTCCCTTCTTCGGCAAGCCGGCCGACGTTCGGGAGGCCCATCGAAGTAAGAGGCCGCCGCGCTTGTCCGAATTCATCGAGCTGTCGAGCGCGATGGAAGAAGTCGTTCTTCGCTGCCTGGCGAAGGAACCGAAGCGGCGGTTCCCAACCATCGCATCTCTCCGCACAGCATTGCAGATTGCTGCCTCAGGAGAGCGTCCAGAGAGACCCGCGGATGATGCCAAGCTCCCTGCCGTGTGCTCACCCGCGCCCTCGCGCGAGAAGCGCACCATGGGCCTTGTCTTCTTCGAAAGTGGCGAGGACGCGGCTTCTGTCCAGGCGCTGCTCACCTCGTTCGGCGGACAGCTAGCCCACGCGGCAGTAAATGCGTACGCGGGAGCTTTCAGCCACGACTCGGGAGACAACCCGGCGAAGCGAGCCTTTCTGGCGGGACGAGCAATCATCGAGCGAGCATTGGCCACACGGGTTCTGATTGATGTGGCGCCTGTCATCGTTCAGGCAAAACTGGAAGGCGGATGTCGCTATTTAAGTCCGCTCTTTTTCCGCCAGGAGCGCTACCTCAGCTCGTCGCATCCGCGTGGCATCTTTCTGACCGAAGCTTCGGCAAAGCTGCTGGAAGATATTCCCACGGCGCCAGCCGCATCCCAATCTGGAGTGCTTCGAGTCTTGAGCACCGAGCCTGCTGCCGAGGAGCACTTGACGTTGGCAGACCCGGAGGTTGTTTCCCTCATCGGTCGCGAGGACGTGCTCGAGTCGCTACTGGATTCTGCTCGCCAGGCAGTCAACGGCGGGGGGGCCACGATTGCCACCGTCATCGCGGAGGCAGGACACGGCAAAAGCCGGCTCGCCTCAGCGTTAATCCACCGACTTGCAAAGGAGGCAAATACTCACTTGCTGCAGTTTCGTCCCCGTGAGCCGATCGGCGGTGATCTAGACCAGACGCTACGGGAGCTGCTGATCAGGGTGCTCCGGATCTCCTATCACGAGCGACCGGCGGATGGCGGTCGAAGCCTACTGCGACAGCGGCTCGGGGCGCAGCTCGCGGGCGAAGTTTGGGCGGGCGTCGCGCTCGTGCTCGGTTGGGTTTCGGCCGACGCAGCCGAGGTCCGAAGCCTCGCTGCAGCGCCCGGCGCTTTAAGAGCAGTGGTCGCCCGCGCCGCTGGCGAGACGATAAGGCGATGGGCTCTTGCCAAACCATTGCTCTTCGTTTTGGACGATGCGCAGTTTGCAGACGACGCAACACTCGACGCGATCGAATATGCGACGTTGGCCGAAAATCAGGTGCCGATCTGGGCGTGCGTTTTGGCACGCCCGGCCTTTCGAGCTGGGCGACCCAACTGGGGCGCGCGATGCGCCGAACACCACCTCACGCAACTTGGGCCACTCAGCTTGGAAGCCGGCTCTGAGCTCTGTCGGACTTTGCTGTCCCCGGCAGAGAACGTTCCCGCCGAAGCGGTTCAGCGGCTGGTAAACCGAACACACGCAATCCCCTTGCTGCTCGTCGAGCTTGTGCGGGCACTCAAGAGCGAAGGTTTGGTTCGGCAAAATGCGAGGACAGGCACTTGGTACTTGGCAACGGATGAGCTCGAACGCCTGCCGGAGATTCCGATCGTTGACTGGATTGCTGCCCGCGAATTGGAGTCGCTTCCACCCGACCTCGCGTCGCACGCGCGACTGGCAGCGACGCTCGGTGCTGAGTTCAGTGTTGAGGAGATCTTCGGCGTGCTGAAGGAGCTGGAGCGCGACGGTGCTGCCCAGGCGTTTCCGTTGGATGCAGTGGTTGCAATTAACCGACTCGTTGCGGCGGGGATTCTCCTCCGTGGCGGGCATGGACAATTGAACTTTCGGCATGAGCTGGTGCGTGAGGCGGTCTACAAGTCGGTGCCCAGAAGCGTCGGTCGGACTATCCACGTAGCCGCCGCCCGTTTCTATCGAGACACGTACCCACTACCTGAAGGTAATCGGCTCGCGCGTCTCGCCTTCCACGCAGCCCGCAGCGGCTTGCAGGACGTGGCGCTTGAAACCTTTCTCACGCTCGCGCACCACGCGCAAGCTCGCCATGCCTACCTCGAGGCCGAGCTGATGTACACGCGAGCGCTGGAACAAATGGGACAAAACGTGGAGGCCAAGCGCCTGGGCGCGCACAGGGGGCGTGGGTTGATGCGCTATCGGTTGGGCCGTTTCGAAGACGCCTGTAAGGACTTCGACATCGCGAGGCAACTGGCCGACGTGCTCGGCGACGCTGTGGCGCACGTCGAGATTCTGCTCGACGAGGCGAACGCCCTAGACTGGAACGACGAGTACCGGCGGTCCAAGGACCTAGTCGATCAAGCTCACCAGCGTTCAACGGAGATGCATTCGCCGCTGGTAGAAGCCAGACTGCTTATGGGCCGAGGGGTCTCTTGTTTTCGTTTCAATCAGGATGCGCAGGCCGCAGAACTGCTGGATCGCGCTGCGAAGTGGGCCGAACCGCTCGGCGACGCTGGATATGAAACATATGTCATCTCGCTTTTGCTCAATGGCTATGTCTTGGCGACCCTGGGACGTCTCAACGATTCGGAGGAAGCATTTGCCCGGGTAATTCCACTGTGCACCGAGCGTGGCGACAAGCTCTACGCCGCGGGAGCGATGCTCAATCGGCTAATGCTCTGGACGTGTCGAAACGACAAGGCTCGTTTACTGGAGGATCACCGGCGAGTCTTGGCGCTCTCGCGGGAGTTGGGCAATGGACGACTGGAGCAGCAGGCGCATTACTACGTCGGACTCTTCCTTCGCTGGCTGAACGAGTTAGACGAAGCGGAAAGGCACGCTCGACGCGCCGTTGAAATCGATATGCGCCGTTTTGGAGACGCCGCTCGGCCGGAGTCTGAGCTGCTGCTCGGCCGCGTACTCGCAGCTCGAGGGGATTTCGACGGTGCTCGCGGGATCCTGGACCAAATACGAGCTCGGCAGGCGCGCGCGAGAGCCAAAGGCGAGCGTGAGGTTGAGTTGCTTCCCAGCGAGGCCGTATTCTTCTCGATGATTAAGTTGTTGACGTCCGAGCCGCACGATGCGGAATGGTCGGTGGTTCAGGAGCGTGCGAAAGCGTGCCTCACGGGCCAAGACTTGATTGAGTTCTGGGAAATGCGCGGGCGGACTGCGCGCCGACTGCAACAAGAGGATGTCGCAAGGAAGGCTTTCGAGGAAGCACTAGCAATCGCTGCCCGCATTCCCAGCGTGATGCGCGAACGACTGGAGCACGAGCTACATGGTATCCAAGCGACAGTGCCGTAGCAGTAGACCTCGTCATCGGCGGCGCGATTGCTAGACGTCCTGACGTTGTTGAGCTTGCGGAGCCCGGCTGGTTGAAGACTCAGCCTTCCCAAGTAGATTCTCCGCAATTCGTCCGAAATTTGCGCCGCCATCCTCACCGCCTGATAGCAGCGGGCTCGGAGCTAACGCAGTCTTGCGCCCGCAGAGTTTGATCGCCCAGACTCGGCCCTTCTCGGAGAAGCGTGGACTCGAAATGCAGTAGAAGTCTCCCCGCTTTGGAGGACGTGTTCAAAGTGAGCGAGATTGGTTTATCGACCATGCTCCATATCGCGGATGGTCATTCGGTTGCCGGTACGCTCAGGGAGTCGGGCGTACCCGGCGACGTCTCGATCTACGGCGATTTGATGTACGAGGTCCGACGCCGGCCAGTCTGAGCTCAGAGGCTTGGCTAGACGCTTCTGCTCGATTTTTGTCAAAAGCCGGCTGTGACAGCTTCAAAGGCACTCGCGAACGCTTCAAAGCGTTTGATCAGGCGCTCGCTGATTTTTCCAAACACGAGGAAATCGTTCTCTGGTTCGATCACCGCTTGTCCGTTCAGCTCATCCTCATCAAGGTTCTTGAATGGCTTTGTCGTCAGAACCTTAGTGCCGCGGGAGTCAGCCTCATCTGCGCGGGCCGCAATCGCGGCATCGAGCGCTTCATCGGAATCGGACAGCTCACCGCGGACCAAGTGACAACTCTCGCCGACACACGCGTTCGAGCCACGGACGGGCATCTGCGAGTCGGCGCCTCGGCGTGGAAGACATTTACCTCAGCCGATCGCACGGCAATCGAGCTCGGCTGCCGATCAACCTCGCCCGAGGTTGGCGCCCACTCCTGCGCGTTCCAGATACGATCCAACTCCGCCTGGGCGATCGCAGTGAAGCATTCGAAGAATGGACCCGCTCGCCCGTCGCGCTTACCGATGCTGGCCTGCGGGTGCTGTCCGGCAGTGAGGACCACGTCCGATTGAACGGCATTGATCGATGGCTCGTCGGCATCCATCTCCAAGGAGCCGAAGCTGCGTGGCGCCGGGATCCGATCGCCCTTCGGTTGGTCCCGATGGCCCGTTCGCGCGCTAGCTCGTGGCCGCAAAGTCTCTCCGGATAGCCCCAGCAATTCGCGCCAGCGACTAATTTCGGCCCTATCAACCTGGATTTACAGCGGAATTTAGATTCGTGAGCCAGTTTGATCGCGACTTACGCCTTTACATACAGGACCGAGGGAAGTGATGGCGACCAGAGCGCCGGCCCGAACGTCCCGACGCAGTGCGAACGGTAAGGAGCAGGCAATGAAAACGGCTAGCGGTCTTCTGATGGGAGTGGCGGTTTTAGCGGTCTCCTTCGCTTCGGTCCCGGCATTGGCGCACGACGACGGCCCGTACAGGCCCACCAATGGGATGCGAGACGGCATCCACGGTCAGGCACTGAACGGGATGCGAGACGGCATCCACGGTCAGGCACTGAACGGGATGCGAGACGGCGTGCAGGGCAAAGCGCTGAACGGAATGCGGGACGGCGTCCACGGTCAGGCACTGAACGGAATGCGAGACGGCGTCCAGGGCAAGGCACTGAACGGGATGCGAGATGGCGTCCAGGGCAAGGCACTGAACGGGATGCGGGACGGCGTCCAAGGCAAAGCGCTGAACGGAATGCGGGACGGCGCCCGGGGCAAAGCGCTGAATGGTTCGACATCCAATCCTCGGGTAATGGCTCGGCCCGTGGCGCGCGCGAAGGCTCTCAAAATCGGGAGGCGATAGTAGGAGGACAATCAACCGCACGCTGCTCCAACAACGCGTCCACCACCCGCCCAGGAGAACCGTGAAGCGGATGCCCTCTCCCCACGGGATCTCCCGGGCGTGAAGCTTACAGATGAGCTGCTTTCGTTGGGTATTTCGCTTGAACGGCGAGGAGAAAACGATGAGTTCGCACCATCAAATCGTAATTTCGGTTCTCGCCGCTTCGTTGTTATCAACGCCAGTTTTAGCGCGCGACGACGGTCCTCGAACCCACGACGCGAATCAGATCCCCGACGCCGTCTATCCTGGCTCCACAAGTGACCCGCTGGCGGAGTGGATCAGCTCTGACCCAAGCCTTGAAGAGGAGCGCCTCGAGCTCGCGCATTACATCGTTCAATGTGCAATGGCCCCGGGCGATGACCGGACGGTGAGTGTGGACGGCAAGACTCACACGTTTCGCGGCGTGTTTGGCTTACTGCCGTCCTGGACGAGCGGCAACGCGATGACAGACTTCGAGAACGGTTTGCTCACAGCTTGCCTCGCAGCTCACGTGAATCCTCTGGGCGCGCATGTGCCCATTTCCATCAGAGGACCGGGAATTCGAGTCGATCCAGGCGAGCCGGAATTGTTTCCGATTCGCGAGGGCGCATTCTTTGCCATCGACGACGGCACCGGTGCTCTAGCGAGGTACGCCTGCTCCGCAGATTCCGGTCCTCATCAAGGAGACGACAGCCGACTGTGCAGCGAGCCGGGTCGCTGCCTCTCGGTCATTGGCCTGGGCTCATGCTCGGGCCTCTGCCAGCTTGATGACGATGGCAACTATCAGTGCTCGCCGGGCGGCATGGAGGTGGCGGGAGTGGTGACGACGTATATGCAATCGAGAGACTAACGCAATTATTGAAATCACCGCGCAAGTTGAACGAGAAGTGGCGAGCTGCACCGTGTGATGTTTTGACCCCCCAGAGCGGTGGGTCAGGTCCTCACCTGAGGTTTCGGGTCCACGAGTCGTCGGCTGATTTCCCAGGCTTTGCCGAAGGCGACAGATGGTATTGGGCTTGCTGCACGCTCCTCAATGGATTCCGTATCTCGGAAGCCAGGGCGGAGTGCGATGGCGCAGCGACTCGCCTACACGCCCTTGGCGCTGATCCTCGCTCTGTGGAGCTCGGCATTTGCGGCCTCGCATCCACCGGGTGTTGTCTACCCTCTGCGCTCGGCGGACATCCAACCGTCCGGTCTCGCGCAACCGCTTCCATCGACGAAGCGATACGTCCTGGTTTGGAAAGACCAGCTGATTCCGGATGGCTACACTGAAGCGCAAAAGAACTGGGTGGTGACGCATTTCGTCGGCACGCAGAAACTGTTTCAACGGCAAATCGACGACTACCGCGCGCGCAATCCGAACTTTCTGATGCTGGTGTATCACCTCGCCTACGGATTGAACGGCGCCGATCAGGTCAATCCGGTAGGGAACATCACTGGGCCCAACGCCTTCGGCCAAGAGGATACCGACACCTTTACGCCGTGGGTCGCAAGCCACGGAATCCAGAGGGAGCGCGCGTACCAGCACACCACTACCCCGGGAACGTCCGCCAATCGAGTGTCCTATCCCGACCCGTACTGGTTGATGGACATCAGCTCGACGGAGTGGCGTTCTTATGTTTTTGACACGCTGCTGACTTGGCAAAGTTGGGCAACGGCGAAAGCCACTGGAACGTTTCTCGATGTCGCGTTTCCCCCTTGGTACGGTTATCAGCCGAATCAATGGTGGACCGAGCCAGCCGGCGGCTCATCTCGCCAGGCCCTTTCCAGCTGGTGGCGCCCGCGAGCGGCCGCCTACTTCGACGCGATGCGGATTGCGTTCTCTCCAGATGGAACGCATCCGCGATATCTGGTGATCCCCAATCCAGACGCGCTGGTCGACTCGAACGATGAGCCGGACTGGCTGCAGTCGACCGACGGCGTTTTCACAGAAAACTGGCAGGCCGCCGCAGCGAATCCGGGAGACTGGAATTTGTCGTGTAGGCGCATCGTTCAGTACGTCACCAGTCAGGGCAAGGTATGGATGGCGGATGTCACCGCCGAGGCGAGCAGTCTGCCGCAGGCCACGCGCGAGCTCTTGATCGGCACGTACTTGCTGCTTCGAAATGGAACCAGCTACATCATGTTTGGCAATGCCCTGGCCTGGTATCCCGAGTATGAGATCGATCTGGGCGCCTATCTGGCTGAGCCCCCCTCGGACATCGAGCTGCTTCGCGTGGCCGGCAGCGGCGGTTCCGCGGGCGGTTTGTATTTGCGCCGCTACGTTCGCGGTTTGGTCTTGGTCAACTCGTCCAGCGGCGACCTGAGCTATTCACTCACTTCTTCGATGAAGCAGGCGCGCTGGTCGGGCGGCGGAGAGATCGACTCCACCGGCAATCCGCCGAGCTACTCGCTGGATTACGGTACGGACGTACCGGCGGGGATGCTCACCGTCCCGGCGAGCTCGGTCATCGTTCTCCGAGATCCGGCCGGTGCACCTGCGCCAGGCGATGAAGGCGATGCACCGGCGGACGGCGGAATGAGCAATGATGGAGGGACGACCAGCGACGGTGGAAGCGGCAATGCCGACGCGGGCGCAGACGGCGGCTCGGGAGGCGCTGGAAACCGCGGCGGAGCGACCGATTCAACGCAAATATTGTTCGGCGGGTGCACTACGGCTGCCTCCTCGAGCGGAGGCGACCTTTGGTTGCGAGCACTTATGCTGCTGGCGGCGTCGAGCCTTTGGCTGCGACGTCGCGGGACGCGAAAGTAGCGATCGCGTCCAACTGAACAGCCGTTCGCGCTGGTCAAGCTCTCGAATCGATCACAGTCAGTTCTTGGCGCTCAACTCGGATGCCGCATCGCGCGCAAACACCTCATCCACCGGGGTGATTCGCACGTTGGCCGGTTTGATGTTGAGCTTGATCGCCGAGATGACCTTATCTTCCTCAAGGACTTCCGGCGGCTTGGGCGCGTCGTAGGTCAGCGGCGAAGGCGCGTCACTGACCAGCTTGTCCTTCAAGGCGACCGCGTCCGGAGCCACCATCACCACGGACAGACTCTTCGCCGAGAGGTATTTGCGAATCACGCGATTGACATCCTCGACCGAGAGCTTTGAAAGCTTGTCGCGCATGTATTGGGTGAATTCGCCGATGCCGTAGAACTTCGAGTCGAGCGTATATCCGTTCTGCTGATCCTCGGTCGACGTTATCAAATAGACGTTTTTCATCAGATAGTCTCGCGTCTGCGCGAATTGTTCCTGGGTCAAGCCCTTGTCGATAAGCTTCTGCAGCTCATAGACCGCAATTCTTAGAGAGGCGTGCGCATTGGCTGGGACCACTGGCCGGATCCAGATCTCGAATATCTGCTTTCGCCTGGCCACGTTGGGCGACGGAAAGAATTGGGCACCGGCGCGCGGAAACGCCTCGATGTAAGCGTAGTCTCCGTAGTTGAGCCCGCGGACCTCCCGAATGCGCTGAAACAGATGCGAAGACGAAGCGCGATGCTCTCCCAGCCACGCTCGCGCCAACCAAAGCGCCGGAAAATCGGGATCGCCTCGAGTCAATTCGATCGGATGGCCGAGCGAAATGGCGGTGGCGCGGGTGTCTTTCTGGATGATTTCCACCTCGATCCCTTTCGGCTGCTGCGCTGAGATCGCTGCCGGAGCGCTCGGCGTCCCCTCGGGTAGAGCAGAAAGGGCTTGTTTCAGCCGCGCCAGCATCTCGTCCGGCGCATCTCCCACCACCCCCACCGTCAGGTTTCCGCGAGTGTAGCGCCCGCGCCAGTAATCTTTCGCGTCGTTCAGGGCAATTTGCTGAATACCGGTCAACGTACCGAGCACTGGATGCCCAAAGGGCGTGCCCCGGAAGAGATTGGCTTGTAATCGTTCCTTTCCCAGCTCCTCTTCGTTGTTGTTTCGCAAGTCTTGCTTTAGCGCGTTCAGCTGATTGTCTTTTAGGCGCCTGAAGTCCTCTTCGCGAAAGCCCGGGCTGAGCAGCATCGGCAAAGTGATCTCGAAAAATTTTCTCCAGTTGTCGCGATGGATGCTGCCCGTGAAAACGGTCATCTCTTTGTCGACCTGAGCGGTGAAGCTTCCAGACATCGGAAAGAGCGCGCGCCGGATCTCGTCGATCGGCATCTCGGTGGACCCGGCGTTTGCGATCATCGAACCGGAAAGGTAGCCCAATCCTTCCTTGCCCTTGGGATCGTAGGCCGAGCCGGTGGCGAAGCTCAGCTTGATGTTGAGCTGGGGCAACGCATTCTTCTGGACGATGAACGGGATTTCAGCACCTGCAACCTTTTGCTGAAAGGACGCGAGCGGCGGCAAGCGCGCGATTGCGTCGGGCATTGCATCTTTGGAGAGAGTCACCACCACCATTCGCTGATCGGTGAGGTAGGTCCTGGCTGCCTTCAGAAGATCGTTCGGCGTCAGCGCGTCATACAGGCGATAGTATTTGTTCAGCGTGTCGAACGAGCGGCGCAATCGCACAAAGCGCGCCAGCACGCTGGCGATGGTCTCGGTGTTGTCCAGCGCGCGAGCGAACGAATAACGTGCATTCGATTTCGCGTCCGCCAGCTTCTGTTCCGAGACAGCTTCCGCCTTCGCCTGCGCCAGCGTGCCGAGGATGGCGTCGCGAACGTAAATCACGTCCTCGATTTTCTTGACCCGAGCGTTGACCGTCGTCAAACCGGGGTCGGCATTTACCTGGACGAAGGCGGAAAGGGAGTCCACCTTCTGCTCTCGCTGAACCAGTCGGCGATACAAGTCCGACGTCGGACCGAAGTTCAAATCGTAGAGGATGTCCATCGCTGGAAGATCGGGTTTGGTCTCTGAAAACGCAGGACCGTGAAACGAGACGGTGAGAATTGGTAGGGTGTCCGAGTTCCAGGGCACGTGCGCGTACTTTGGCCCTTGCGGCTCGGGCTCTTGTGGAATGTCGGCGCGGAAGGTGCCGCGCTTCCAGTTGCCCCAGTACTTTTCCACCAACCGAACGACCTCAGGTGGATTGACATCACCGGCGACGATGATCGTGGTGTATTCCGGGCGATACCAGCGCTCGAAGAAAGTCTTCGAGTACTCGAATTGATTGGGCATGTTCTCGATGTCTTGAATAAAGCCCATTGTCGTGTGCTTGTACGTGTGCGTGGTGTATGCAGTGTCGCGCATCACCTCGAAGAGCTTCTGAAACGGGCTGGCGCTGTTTTTGTTGTATTCACCGAGAACGGCGCGCGATTCGGTCTTGAACGCCTCGATCGGATAGGAGAGGTGTTGAAATCGATCCGCTTCGATCTTGAGTATCGTTTCCAAGTCCTGCTTGGCAAACGTGGTGTGGTAATTTGTAAAGTCATCGGTTGTGTAGGCGTTTTGGCGAGCACCCGCCTGGGTGACGATCTGGTTGTACTTCTCCGGTGGATATTCGGCGGTTCCGCGGAACATCATGTGCTCAAAAAAATGAGCGAAGCCGGTTTTTCCAGATTCGAACTCGTTGCGAGAGCCGGTCTGGACTGGAATCTGTACCGAAACGACGTTGGGAAAGCCGGTCCTCACGACGATCACCTTCAAGCCGTTGGGCAAGGTCTTTTCGGTGGGCTTGAGCGGCAGGATGTCGCGCGACGCGGTCGAGCCGGCAAACGCGGAGCAACAGATGAGCAGAGAGAAAACGACGGTGGACGCAAGTTGGAGAGTTCGCATCCTCGCTCGTTTGCCGCAATTGCCCTTTCGGTGCAAGAGAAACAGGACTTGACGTTCTCTGCGACAACGCGGCTCACAGTCGGTGCGAGCTCAGGTTGCGCACGGAGCAGACGTATGTCGCAGTGGGTGAGAGCAGCCGGCGGGGACCCGGACACCGCAGCTCGCCAACTGTTGCATCGCTTCGACCAGATTCTTTCGTTCAGCCCACACTTCCGGCATGCTGCCGTTGGCGGCAATGGAAACTTGAATTTGTCGAGCACATGCCGCCGAAGAGGCGTATAAATAGGCACTCAAGAGACGGCAGGCCGCAGATCGGGCAGCGCTTTTTTGGAAATGTGGGCCGGGCATTGTTTGTCTTGACCGTCCTACGACCTGCCATTTGCCTTAAGGAGATTCCATGAAGCACGTCATATCGGGATTTGCTCTGGCAGTGGCACTGGTCGGGTTGGGCTGTGGAAGCAGCAATAACGTTGGGCTTAAGCCTGGGATTAACGGCTGTACGAGTTTTACCGACGCAACCGCTCCCGGCGCGTCGAGAGTCATAAATTTCGGCGGAAACTTCGGCAATGTTTACGATCAGCCGTGCCTCGCCGTTAGCGCTACCCAACAGGTGACTTTCAGTGGCGCCTTCAGCTCCCACCCGCTTCGCCCAGGCTTGGCGCCCAGCCAGGCCGGCGGCCCGGACGCCGGCACTATACCCAATCCGATCCCAAGCACGTCGAGCGGGAACACGCTTCAGTTCGCTTTTGTTAACACGGGCACCTACCCCTTCTACTGCTCTCTTCACGAGAGCATAGGCATGTTCGGCGCCATCCAGGTGAGGTAACCGGGCCAGCCTTGAGCGTTCGCTCGGAAATGATCCTCCTGCTCTAGAAGTCGAGGGACGCGCAATGGCGATGCGCCGAGCGCTTGCGCTAAATGATTGTTCCGAAATCCGTTCGGGCCGCGGCGCAAGAGGACCTCAAAGACCGGCTGGATATCGCGCACGATGTTCTGCACTGCGATTCCCATGCTTCTCCCGGGCAAAGGTTGGACGCCCTGCATAGCTTTGACGAGAGATTGGCAACGCGCGATTAGCGAGGGCGCCCCGGAAATTCATTTTCGAGCGGCCTATGTCAAAACGTCGGAACTTATTTAAAAGTTCCTATGAATCGTCATAGGCACTCAAAAAAATTTGTCGGGACGGCTGCCCTAGCCCTCCCGAGCAATCTGCGATCGACGAAGTAACGGCAGTCGAAGCGTTTGCGAGCGCGGGTGGCTGCAAATCCGACTCTAGTGCGTCGGGATGGGAGGCGTCCCCGCCTCCCGTCCCAACTGCGCCGGCAAATCTTACTGCTGCTCCTGCATGGCGTTCGGCGCGGAGACCTCCTCATCCTCAGC
>DATFTC010000349.1:0-5792 GCA_035262305.1 Myxococcaceae bacterium
TGCCTTCCAGGCGCAGTTTTCCTTCGTGCCGAGCCTTGCCTTCGCTGCCAGCGGCGATGAAATCGTCGTAGTGAATCACTTCGGCGCGGATGAAGCCGCGCTCGAGATCGCTGTGGATGCGGCCCGCGGCGCGTGGTGCGCGGTCGCCACGGCGGATGGTCCAAGCCTTCACCTCGTCCTCCCCCACGGTAAAGAACGAGATCAAGTCCAGCAGGCGGTAGGAAGCGCGAATGAAACGGGCGCGCGCCGGTTCCGCGAGACCGACCGATTCCAGGAACTCGCCCTGGTCCTTCGGGTCGAGCTGGGCGATCTCCGCCTCTACGGCCGCGCAAACCGCGATCGCCTCCGCTCCGCGCTCCTTGGCCGAAGCGAGGAGCTCGGCGGACGGCGGGCGGGCAGCATCTTCTTCTGCCACGTTCACTGCCACCAACATCGGCCGGCGCGATAGGAATTGAAAGTGCCCCATCTCCTTCTCTTCCGCATCGCTCCACTTCATGGTGCGAAGCGGCCTTGCCGCATCGAGATGCTCGGCGAGCCGCGACAGCTCGTGGTACTCCGCCCCGCCCTTCCCATGTTCCTTGCGCAATCGGTCAAGCCGCTTCTCGACCAGCGCGAGATCCGCCAGCACCAGCTCAGCGTCGAAGTCGCGCAGCTGTTGCAAAGTGTCTGCCGGCGAGCCGTCGCCCCCGGGAAACGCGCGCAGGACGAGGCAAAAAGCATCCGCATCGCCGAGCGCTTTGATCGACTCCGCGTCGAGACCCGAACCCTTTCCGCGAGGCCCAGGGACATCGACGAAACGCATCTCCGCATGGGTCTTCTTCCGCGGCTTGTAGATCGCGGTGAGCGACTCCACCCGGGCGTCCGGCACTTTGATCGCGCCGAGGTTTGCTTGGCCATGCCCGGCCGCCGCGCTGCCCTTCTGCATCGCGGTGAGCGCGTTGAACAACGTGGTTTTCCCCACCAGCGAATAGCCGACTAATCCCGCTTTCATCGGCAACCCCGTCCCAGCGCCGTCGTCGCACGGCTGAAAAGCGACTACCTATAGGGACAGCCGCCACACAGGTCAAGGAAGCACAACGGTTCCCTCGTCGGAGTGCGCACGCGCCCGGAACCGCCCAGGAACGCTCGATTTCCCGAGTTGGAACGGCGCCGAAGATGGTCTAGACAACCGCCCATGACCATCCTTCCTGCCATCCGCATCCGCCAGTTCGGGGTCAACTTTTACGAAGCGTCGCTGACCGCTGACGTAATCGATCGGCTGGTGAGCTTCGAGATCTTGAGTTACTCGAAGGAAAACCCGGACGTGAAGGTGGCGGGCCGGCGATCTTCCCCGAAGATCAACTGGGAGCTGCTCGAGTCCAGGATTCGGGCCAGCGCCGAAGCTTATCAACGTCCCATCATCGGCAAGAAAATCGAAGGCCTGATTGATTATTACAAGCTCTGCTCGGAGCTGAACACCCTTCCGGCGATCCCCGGACCCGTTTTGCTCGTCTCGGAGCGGCGCTTGGATTTCAAGCCGGTGCGCCCCAATGTCAGCGTCGGCAACTTGGAGATCCCCGACGAAGGGGGGTTTCTACGGGTGCTCGATGGGCAGCATCGACTGTTGGCGTTGCATCAGGCCAAACTGGAAAGAGGGCTCTCGGACTTCGACGTACCGGCCGCGTTGTTTGATCCGCTGCCCGGAGATCACACGGTGGAGCTGTTTGTCACCATCAATGCAAAACACACGCGGCTCAATCCCTCCCATCTGGTGAGCTTGGCGGGAAAGCGCCTGTACCGCGACGAGATGCTGGCCACAGCTCACGATGTGATCCGCGCGCTCAATGAGTCATCCGGCTCGCCGCTCGCCGGTCAAATCAAAATCCTAGGCATCGGTCCGGGCAAGATTTCGCAGGCGGCGTTGGCCGACGAGATCAAAACCATCTTCACCGCCATGGCAGCGGGCGGGTCTCGCTTTCAGGAGAATGCCAAACCGTTTTTCCTGGCTTATTTCAAACAAATCGCGCGCGTTTTCGAGAAAGCTTGGAATGGGCGCAAATACGCCATCAAGACCGGCGCTGCACTGCGAGCTTTCATTCGCGTCGTTCCCGACGTGGTTCGAATCATGAAAGAGAAGAGAGAAGATCTCCTGGATGCGCGGGCGATCCACGGCATCATTTCGCGATGGGCGACCACCATCGGCGATGCGAGATTCGAAACCGAAGGGGCTTGGAAACAGAAGGTTCTGAGCGGAACGCAATCGACGGTCGACCTATTGGCGCGCGAGCTGCGAGCCGGTCTGGAACGCCCTTAGGCCTCTAAGGGAGCCGACCGATGAGTGTGCATTCCGTTTTAATACGCAGATGGCGGGGCGCCGCGCTGCTGATGGTCAGCGCGTTGGCAGCCTTCCTGGGTTATCTGCGGTGGCCCACGAAGACGCCGGCCGGGCAATCACCTCTCGTTTTGCTGTCTTCGCAAAACCTGGAGTCCTTCAGGCACGCTTTCAATGCGGCCGATGATCGCACCAGAGTCATTGCCTTCTTCTCTCCCACTTGACCGGGATGCGTGCAGGGGGCCTCTGCACTCCAGGAAATCCTGTCGAAGTCGAACCTCCCGCTGTCGGTTTTTGTCGTCTGGGAGCCGGTCCTGGCGATGGATATTCGCTCGCCCACGAGTCGAACGCTGGCCCGGATTTGGGACGGCCGGGCCAAACAATTCTGGGACAAGGACAGACTCATCGCCATCGAGTTGAACAAAGCGGCGGACTCCAGCGGCTCCAACGCTGTTCCAGAGCGCCACGTACCGAGGCGCGGCGGCCTCGTCTGGGACGCTGTCGCCATTTTTTCTGCAGGAAAGAAATGGGCGGGTACGATGCCTCATCCAGACTATCTGGGTGGAGCAGTGGCAGCAGTCACCGACGACGTCCGGGCGCGCTTAGCGGAACCTGACTTGAAAACGCGCTGAGCGCCCGAGGGATTCAGGCCAGCTCGTCTCTTTCGCTCTTGACAGCCTGCACGGACGAGCGTAACTGCGCATCCCGCCATCGGAATCACCGGCAGCTTCGAAGCGTGGAGGTATTTCACGCGTGGGAGGTTGCAACAATATTGCCGTGGCGGTGTCCTATGGGCCGGTTGTAGTTCACCGATTGGGGGTAGTTATGCAAAAGAGAATCGTTTCATCATTGGCGGTCTGTGCCATCTCGTTCTTCTTGCTCTTCGCCACGAATGCCTCTGCGCAATTCTGTTGCTATACGTACGTGTCGAACCTGGCGTCTGGAAATGAAGTGCCGCCCCTTGACACTGGGATGGGCGGACTCGGCGTCACCGTTGTCACCTTCAACGATGATGGGACGTCGTCGGCTTTAGTGATCGAGAGTGCATACGACAACGCGACCCCGATTACCGCTTCGCATATCCATATCGGAGATGCCACAGTTGCTGGGCCAGTCATTTGCCCTTTGGCGGGGCCGGAGTTTACCAATCCGGTGATCGGAACATGCAATTTCACCGTGGATCAGACGAACGCGCTGCTCAACGGGGGCCTCTATCTCAACGTCCATACGCAGATGAACCCAAGCGGTGAGATCCGCGATCAGCTCAACTTTGTCCAGTAGCTCGATCTCTCCGCTCTGCTCCGAAGTCCACTGGCGTTCTCGGCGGAGCCGCTCGTTCAATTCACGCAGAACGGCACTTCACGCAGACCGGTGCGATCTGCCGCGACTACGGTTGACGTTTATAGCTTCACCGCCAGCCCGAAGAGCGCTTGGAAATCGAAGTCCGTGAAATCGCTGGCGGTGTAGATCATCGGACCCATTTTCATGGTGAACGTCAGGGCGAGATTGCGCTCGATGAAGTATTCAACGCCGCCCCCGAACAAGATGGGAAGAACGAGTTGCCCGTCGTATCGGCTCGTTCCAAAGACAACGAACATCGGCAACTCGAACATTAAGCCGACGTTGACGTTAGGCGACGCGCGAATCCCGACGGCGAGCCCGATCGGGACGTCCATGCCGATCACGGTTGGGTACCCCCGAAAGAAATAGAACAGCGGACCGGGAGCGAAGTTGATGCCGAGGTTGAGCTTGCCGGAGTCGGTGAAATTTGCGCGCAGCAGGCCTT
This sequence comes from Myxococcaceae bacterium, assembly GCA_035262305.1. Lineage (GTDB taxonomy): Bacteria > Myxococcota > Myxococcia > Myxococcales > Myxococcaceae > DATFTC01. The sequence goes on from DATFTC010000349.1 coordinate 4,098, forward strand.
GCAGCTTGAGCCCGGGAACAACGGGCGCGTTGACGTCACCTTCGAAGCCGTAGTTGAAGGTGAAGATTCCGCCTAGATCAACCTTCGGCGTAGCTCCATGGATCAGCGACGCCGAAATGCCTGGCCAACCCGCTTGAAAAAAAAGAACGTCATTATTGGCACCCACGGTGCGGCCGGTGATGACTGACCCATCGTGACCGTGAACCTGGGCAATTGCCTCCGAAGTGCCCGTTCCCAGCGCGGCGAACAAGGCGCAGAGCGATACAAATCTCCTCATTCCAATTCCTCTCCCCACAAATGCAGTTGAGTTAGCCTACTCACGCGATCATTCGGTGAGTGACCCGAGCGAGCCTACTGGATGCGTCGTGTAGGTGTCATGGTGGATTCCGCAGCAATCATGAACCTGCGATTTGTCAAGATGTGCGACGATCAAAAAAGCCGCAGCTCCCGCGAACCGACATCGCGGGAGCTGCGGCCTTCCTTCTCCGACCGACCCCTCCACCTCTTCAAGCCAGCGGGGTCGTCGGGTGCCCTCACAACAACGGCAGCCTGGCGGCGATCGGCGTGGTTACCTGCCGCGCATAATCACCCGCCGCCAACACCTGGACGGTGCCGTGATAGCTGTAGGAGCGGCCGAGGAGATCCTCGTAATCGACGTCCAGCGAATACGAGCCTGGAAAGAAAAAGAACGACCTCGACAAATAAGTGTCGGTGCTTTCCAAGGAGCCGTTCAGCCTCCATCGAAAGTTTTGCACCGCCTGGGGCGATTCTCCGCCCTCGTCAACCCACGCCGACCGCAAATACAAACCCGATCCCCAGGGAATGACCGTCGTCCCCACGAACTCCGCCACGGGCGTGGACTCGGGGTAGAGGATGTGAACAGAAAGGCGATCCTCCGGTGACAATCCCGTGTCGTCGTAATTTCCATTGATGCCGCAGGAGCTGAACTTGTAGTGCATCACCGACGCTCGGTCGTAGGTGGTGATGTAGGAAGTCAGGCCGCCGCCATAACCCGCCTCCGTACAAGGCGCGTTCGCATCCGCGCGGGAGTGCTCGTGGGCCAATCCCAAAGCGTGGCCAAACTCGTGCAGCGTGTGGTTTAGGTATGGGCCACGCGCGTCACCATCATCTCCCAACTTCAGGTTGTACTGGCAGGCGCGATTGGCCTCCAGATCGTTCGGAGCATTGGACCAACTGCCAAATCCGTCGTTCTGGTGGTTGTAGTGCCCGCTGGAATCGAGGAATAGCGGACAGCCGACCCCCGGCACCATTCCAGTGAAGCTGACGCTGGTATTGGGGATCACGACTCGCACGTCTCCGCTGTAATAGTCATTTCCGTTCGGCTGTCTCACCGATGCTGCGCAGGTTCCGGTGTAAGCGAAGTGGATGTTGGCAGCCCACTCGTATTCCCGGATGAAGCTGATCACCTGCTGCACGCGAGCCGGGCGGGAAGTGACTGCGTCCCCGACAAAACAGACGCTGATGGACGACGACCGCACGCCGTTCTGCCAGTACACGCCCGCTCGCGAAGCTCCGGGGAGCAATAGCGCCAGCGCCCCGATGGCCAAGGCAATTCTCATCTCCGTAACCCTCTCTTGACTGTGATTATCGAATTGCAATTCCCTGGATCAGGCGGCAATCAACGGTCGCGCAACCGATCGACGCGCCGCTCAAGTCAGCTGGATCGTAGAGGAT
>DATFTC010000350.1:0-3450 GCA_035262305.1 Myxococcaceae bacterium
ACGAGCAGGTCGCCGATACCCTCAAAGTTCCCCTCGGAACCACGAAGACCCGCATCCGCTCGGGAATCCAGCAACTTCGCGTTGCGCTCGCGGCGATGGCTGCGGTCTTGGTCGCGGTCGTGGCGGCGCGGCTTGGGCTCCAGCATGCCTCCGAGCAAGCGCGACAGTCGCGCACCGAGGCGGCGCTCCGAATGGTGACCGCCAGCGACACCCAAGTGCTGACGCTGGTCGCCACGTGGAATGCACCCGCCGCGGCGCACGGAAATTACCGAACCCGGCCGGGAGCCTCGAACGCAGTTCTCACCTTCTCCGATTTGCCTGCACCGCCACGCGGAAAGACATATCAAGCCTGGACCCAACGCGAGGGCAAGTGGATTTCGCTCGGCCAGAGCGTGCCGGATGCAAGCGGACGCGGGCTCATCGTCTACGAAGAACGCGCGCCTCTCGCTCCGCCTCAACAGCTCCAGCTCACTCTGGAACCCGAAGGCGGGAGCACATCGCCCACCGGCCCTCCGCTGATCTCCTGGCCTGGGCGCTGACGCGTAAAGCATCCCGCGGTGCACAGCAATCCATTGGGACGAGCACGGCTCGTCCCAACTCACTTGATCACACCAGGTTGCGCAGTAGCCTGTCCGCTGCTCTGGCAGTGTCCCACACGTACAAAATCCCGCCAGGTATGCCACGCGAAACCGATGCGCCGGGTTATCTCTGAGCGCCGGGAGGCCCGCAGTCGCCGGCCTCGCATGGAATCATGCTAGTCTCACTATCGCGACCCGGACCGCCGTTTGGTGAGAACGACCGCATCCCTCAAGACAACCGCACGCGGTTCCACCTACGCGGGCGTGTTCCTGGTCGCGCTCGCAAACTTGATGTACGAGCTGCTCCTGACGCGCATCTTCAGCGTCACGATGTGGTACCACTTCGCCTTCATGGCCATATCCATGGCCATGCTGGGCATGTCCGCGGGGGCACTGGCAATCTTTTTATTTCCCCGCTACTTCCCTGAAGAGAAGACGCATCGACAGCTGTCGCAGACAGCGCTCGCATTTTCGCTCTCGATTGTCATCAGCCTCGGTTTGCATCTAAACATGTCGACGGCCTCGGGCGAGTCGCTGCCGGACCCGGTCACCTTTCTTTCTTCATTTGGGATCGTCGCCGTTCCATTCATCTTCGGCGGAATGTGCATCACGCTCGCCCTCTCGCGATTCATCAAGGACGTGAGCGCGGTCTATGCCGCGGATCTTCTTGGAGCGGCGCTGGGCTGTGTTCTTCTTTGGGTGATGCTCAATCTCACCGACGGGCCGACGGCGGTGATCGGAACTGCTTGCCTCGCAAGTGCGGCGGCAATCTGCTTTGCCGTCGGCGCGAAGGAAAAACGTGCTGTTTCAATCGCGATCGCCGGCACCGTTCTGATTTTAGCCGCCTGCTCCGTTCAGTCGCTCGGCCATGGAAGTCCGATCCTCCGAATTGCCTATGCCAAAGGCAGACCTGAAGCCGACGCCATCTATGAAAAGTGGAATTCTTTTTCCCGGGTCACGGTCTATGGCGACGCGAATATCCCCGGCCGCCCGTTTGGATGGGGCTTTAGCCGCGAGAGCCCGTTCCGCCGGGTGCGGCAGCTGCATTTACTGATCGACGCGACCGCGGGAACGGTGCTCACCGGCTTCGATGGCGATTTGGGAAGCCTGGATTACCTGAAATATGACGTCACGAATATTGCCCACTACATCAGGCCTCAATCGAAGGTGTTGGTTGTTGGAACTGGAGGAGGGCGGGACGTTCTCTCGGCGCTGGCTTTCGGGCAACCGCTGATTCGCGGAATCGATATCAATTACAACATTATTGATACAGTGAACCAGAGGTTTGGAGACTTCACCGGCCATCTGGACAGGCGCGCTGGAGTAAGTTTCATCAACGATGATGCTCGGAGCTACCTCGAGAGATCCAGCGATCGCTTTGACATCATCCAGATTTCAGTGATCGACACCTGGGCGGCAACCAGCGCCGGAGCCTTCGTCCTCACTGAAAACTCGCTTTACACGGTGGAGGGCTGGGTGCTCTTTATCCAGCGGCTCCGACCTCATGGAATCCTCTCCGTATCGCGTTTTTACTCAGACGATTTCCCTGGTGAGACATATCGATTGACGGCGCTAGCGAGCGCGGCGCTCAGTCGACTGGGCATCGTCGAGACTCGAAAGCACATCGCGATCGTCGACCGGCCTGGGGGCGAAAGCTGGGGAGGGCCCTACGGCGTCGCGACACTTTTGCTGAGCAACGATAAGCTTTCCGATCGCGATCTCGATCAGCTCGAGACGCGAGTCAGAGACCTCCAGTTCGAGATGCTGCTCAGCCCGCGGGCTAGAAAGAGTGGCCTCCTGGCGAGCTTGGCAACGAGCGCCGAGCCCGTCCCCGCAAGCGCGGCGCCCGGGTTGGACCTTTCTCCTCCCACCGATGATCGACCTTTTTTCTTCCAGATGGTGCGCTTGAGGGATGCTTTGATGCACGCATCTGAGAGAACCCAGCGCCGAGAGGTCAACAATACCGCCGTCAGGTTTCTCGCCTTGTCATTTGTTGAGGTGGTCGGGATGAGCGTTTTGTTCATCCTGCTGCCTTTGCTCCTCCGGGCGCGGAACGCCGGGGTCAAGCAGGCCGGTCGACCGGTTCTGTATTTCGCCAGCATTGGATTGGGTTTCATGCTTGTGGAAGTGTCTCAGTTGCAGAGACTGAATATTTTCTTGGGTCATCCCACTTACAGCCTTTCGGTCGTCTTGTTTGCCCTCCTGTTCTGCAGTGGGCTGGGGAGCTGGGCGACGAAATACCTCGAGTCGCCGTCGTCGCGCCTATCAAGGGCGGCCATTCTTTTGGGATTGCTCGCGGTGCTTTTGTGCTTTGGCCTTGCGACGCCGGCGGTGCTGCAATTTTTCAAGGCCTCGGTAACTCCGGTGCGGATCGCGGTGGCAATCGCGATTCTGGCGCCGGTGGGGTTGTTGATGGGAACCGCATTTCCGCTCGGAATGCAGTGGGCGTCCAAACGCAATGGGGCGCTCACTCCCTGGCTGTGGGGCATCAACGGAGCAACCTCGGTGTGCGGCTCGGTGCTAGCGGTGATGATCGCCCTGTACGCAGGAATTTCTGGATCCTTTTGGGTTGGCGTTGCCTGCTATGGGCTTGCGTTCGCCGCGTTGCGCGTCGAAGCGCGACGGGTCGAGGCGCCCGCTCCCGGGTGACCGAGGCACGTAGAACCCACGCGTGCGGATCACCCGCTCACGGCGCCACCCCTACTTTTTCATTGGCTTCCACAGGGCGAAAACGGCGCCGGTGGGATCCTCGAGGATGCTGAACCATCCGGCCTGCGGCACCTCGCTGACGTCCTTGATGATCTTTGCACCGAGCGACTTGGCTTTCTTGGTGGATGCTGCGACATCGTCGACGAGCACGTAGGCGAGCCAG
>DATFTC010000351.1:0-5523 GCA_035262305.1 Myxococcaceae bacterium
CGCCGCCTTCGATATTCTGGCGCGCGTCGAAGACATCGCGGACGCCGAGCTGCGCGGCGGTCGTTGGCATCAGCTGCATGAGCCCGCAGGCACCCTTCGGTGAGACGGCCCGCGCGTTGAAGTTGGACTCTGCGCGGACGACAGACTCGACGAGCTCAGGCGCAAGCCCATGCCGCGCTGCCGCGGCGCGGATCAGGTCTCCGTAGAGCGCTTGAGGCCTAGGGACGTTCCGCTCCGTTGATGAGGCAGCCGGCCCGACAGCCACGACGGCTTGCCGCGGCTCGACGTTCGTGACGTAAAGCACGCTGTCACGCTCCTCGCGGATCTCGGCGACGGCCACCGAGGGCACCGAGAGGAGGACGGTAACGGCGAGGCCGGCGCGCAGCCACTTGCGCTGGCGCACTCGGATATTCGACCGAGTTACAGCGCTTGTGTGCTGATGCTCAGCGTCCATGCGACTCGTGCTTCCTTGCCTGCTACTTCTCATCTGAATCCGCCAAGTACGTGGTGCCGTCCGCCGTCACGACCTGGATGACGTACAGCCGAAACGCTGGGATCGCCGAGATTTCGATACCGCCATTGCGCCCAATGACCTGGGACGGCTGGTCGGGCGACAGCCCGACGGCGAGCTTAACGAGCAACGACGATGTGGCGGTTTGCGCCCTTGCAGCGAGCGGGATGAACGACAGCACTAACGCGTAAAGGACCGCGACAATCGCAACGGAACGTATAGGTTTCCAGCTCACGCGTCGCATCGCGTTGGTGCCTCCGGATGGAGCTTTCAATTCCGGAACTGAGCGTTCCAAAGGCGCGGCGACCATCAACAGCCGCGCAACGGCAAAAAGGCGAGTTCCAATTCAGCAAGGCACGTGCCGAGATGTCTTGCCCCCACGAATGAGCTTTGCCGGATAGAAGCCGGCGATTCCTATCGCAGGCTTCATGCGAACATTGAGTGGCTTACACGACAGCTCTTGGCGGAACGCGTGCATCCGGAAAATGAAAAGTTATGCGAAAGCCCCGCAACGATTCCGCAAGAGATGTGCGCTTCGCCTCACACCAGCGAACGGTGTCGGCGCGCAGGTGAGTTAGGTCTAACAGGCGCAGCAGGCCGACGAAGACGATGGAGACGCCGAAATGGGGAACCCGCCAACACATTAGCTCAGAGCGTACCGATACGGGTAAGAAAGCCGAGCAACTCGAGCAAGACGGCCAAGGCGCTGGGCCTATTGTGCCGCAATCGATGCTGATGCGCGCCGACGAGCTGATCCAATAGCGCATTCTGGCCCGCGCCCCGGTGCGCTCGGCCAGGGCGCTGGTGCGTTGTGTCGCGTCTTCGGCTAGACTCCCGCCAGCCATCCCCACGGGGTGCCCATGCGGCGGATCGGGCTCGCGGTCGTGCTCGCGGTCAGCCTGCTCTTTGCGCCTCTTGCAGCCGATGCGCAGCAGGCATCGAAGGTCAGGAAGATCGGACTGCTCACTCTGGGGCTGAGAACCCCGCCGTCGGTGCTGGGGCGGGCAGACGAGGTGATCGAGTGATGGACCGGCGAGCGTTCATCGCCATGGTGGGCGGATGCGTCCTCACCGCGCCGCTCGTCGCCGAGGCACAGCGAGCGGGAAAGAGTGTGACAGTAGGATATCTGGGTAACTCTTCACCATCCCTCGAAGCCAATCTGGTCGATGCGTTTCGTGACGGGCTGCGACAGCTCGGGTACGTCGAGGGGCGAAATCTCATCATCGAGTTCCGATGGGCTGACGGGCAACAGGAACGGTACGCGACCGTCGCGCAAGAGCTTGTCCGCCTCAAGCCGGATATCATCCTCACGGCGGGCACTCAGGGCACCGTTGCGGCGAAGCAAGCGACTCAATCAATCCCCATCGTCACTGCGGTGGTGGGGGAGCCTGTAGCCGCTGGACTCGTATCGAGTCTCGCAAAGCCCGGCGGCAATGTGACGGGACTGTCCACGCTTGCACCCGAGGTGGAGGGTAAACGGCTCGAACTCCTCAAGCAGGCCGTTCCGAAACTGTCGCGGGTGGTCGTCTTGCTCAACCCGGACAATCCATTCTCGTCGATTGGCTGGAAGGCGGTGCCGCCTGCTGCCGATGTACTGCACATCAAGCTTCAGCGCATCGAGGCGGGGAGTCGCAGCGACATTGACCGCGCCCTCGCCACGATCAAAGCGGCGCGACCCGACGGGCTGGTTGTCCTTCCCGACCGCGTCTTGCTCGCTTATCGAGCGCCGATTGTGCAATTTCTGATTGGCAATCACATTCCCGCCATGTTTCCGTTCCGAGAATTTGCCCAGGCGGGAGGACTCATGGCCTACGGGCCGGATCAGGTCGATATGTATCGCCGAGCGGCCACCTATGTGGACAAGATCCTAAAGGGCGCAAAACCTGGGGACCTGCCCGTCGAGCAACCGACCAAATTCGAATTGGTAATCAACCTAAAGACCGCAAAGGCCATTGGTCTGACCATCCCGCAGTCAGTGCTGGGGCGAGCCGACGAGGTCATCCAATGATGGATCGGCGAGCGTTCATCACCGTGGTGGGCGGGAGCATCCTCGCCGCGCCGCTCGCCGCCGAATCCCAGCCGCCCGCGAAGATCCCACGCCTCGGTTACCTCGTTCTTCCTCCTTTGAGTGAGAAGCCCTCGCCGGAGCGTGAAGCCTTCCTGGCTGGTCTACACGAGCTCGGTTGGGTCGAAGGCAAGACAATCATTATCGACTACCGCTCGGCACAGTCGAATCCCGAACTGATAGACGACCTCGCTGAAGAACTGGCCCGCATGAAGGTTGACGTCATCGTCACGGCTGGAAGCAATGCACTACTTAGGGCCGCGGCTCGGGCAACTAGCACCATTCCCATCGTCATGCCAGGAAGCGCCGATCCGATCACCGAGGGGTTCGTCGCTAGCTTGGCGCGGCAACGTGACGGGAAGGGCCCTCCTGACCCCCGAGCTGGGCTCGAAGCGACTTGAGCTGCTCAAGGAGACTATTCCGCGGGTCAGCAGGTTGGCCGTCCTGTGGAATCCGGGCGCGAGCAGCGCCGATCTCGAATTACGGGCAACTCGGGCCACGGCTCAAAAGCTGAAAGTGAGGCTCCAGCCTCTGGAGGTGCGGAACGCCGACGACCTTTCGCGCGCGTTTGCGGCGCTGGAAAAAGCGCGACCTGATGCCCTGACGATGTTCTTTGATAAGCAGACGTCCGGGTATCGAGAGCTGGTCGGTGATTTTGCGAAGAAGCACAAGTTGCCGACCGTCTTCGGAGCCAAGGAGTTTGCAGAGGCCGGCGGGCTCATGTCATACGCGCCGGATATCCCTGATGGGTTCCGGCGTGCAGCGACCTACGTAGACAAGATCCTCAAAGGTGCGAAGCCCGCCGATCTCCCAATCGAGCAACCGACCAAGTTCGAGTTGGTGATCAACCTCAAGACCGCCAAGGCGCTCGGGCTGACGATCCCGCAGTCCATCCTCGTCCGCGCCGACGAGATCATACAGTGACCGCCCAACGCGGCCATCTCCTGCGATCAGCCGTCGTCTGCTAGACTCCCGCCAGCCATCCCGCTGAGGTGCCCATGCTGCGGATCGGGCTCGCGGTCGCTCTCGCGCTCAGTCTCTTCGCCGCTCCGCTCCTCGTCAAGGCGCAGCAGGCGAGGATGTATAAGATTGGGGTCCTTTGTAATCCGCCGGGTGCGTACGTAGCCGCGTTCGAGGAGAGCCTTCGACAGCTTGGCTACGTTCGAGGGGGGAACGTTGTCTTCGAGACGCGGTGCAGGGCTGAAGAGCTGCCAAAAGCCGTTGCGGACCTACTACGTCTGAACGTCGAAGTTATCGTGACAGGGCCGAATCTCTTCATAGACGCCGCGAAGCAAGCAACCACCTCAATCCCTATTGTGATGGTGTACGGCCGCGATCCCGTTGGCCGAGGATATATCTCATCTCTGGCGCGGCCTGGCGGCAACATCACCGGCCTTACCTGGGACCCGTCGCCTGAGATTTTCGGAAAACACGTGGAGCTCCTTGCCGAAGTTTCTCCTCGGCTCTCGCGCATCGGTGGGATCGTTGACCCGTCTGCGTTGGAAGAAGCGAGCTTGAAGGCGGCAGAGGACGCGGCGAAACGGCGCGGAATCGCCCTCCTATACATGCAGGTCAGGACAGAGAGCGACCTCCCCAAGGCGTTCGCATTGATTGTCGGTCACCGCGCGAGCGCGGTCATGATCTTCGGTGGCCCTTACTTGTGGGGGTTTCGGGCTCAGATTGCAACTCTTGCGCGGAAGAACGCACTCCCAACCATCTACATGTATCGCGAGGGCCCTGACGCAGGTGGGCTTATGTCGTATGGGACGAACCTAACCGACGCTTGGCGGCGTGCCGCTATTTACGTGGACAAGATCCTGAAAGGTGCCAAGCCTGCAGATCTGCCGGTCGAGCAGCCCACCAAGTTCGAACTGGTGATCAATCTCAAGACGGCGAAAGCCCTCGGTCTCACGATCCCGCAATCGTTGCTAGTGCGAGCCGACGAAGTCATCCAGTGATGGACCGGCGAGCATTCGTCGTCATGGTGGGTGGGAGCATCCTGACCGTGCCGCTCGCGGCTGATGGGCAGCAGGCGACCAAGCTCGCGAAGATCGGGCTTCTTTCTGTGACCACGCCGGCGGTTCTCGCACCGGAGATTGAGGCGTTCAGGCAGGCGTTGCGGGAGCTTGGCTATGTCGAAGGAACAACGTTCGTCTTGGAGGTGCGCTATGGAGAGGGCAGAGCCGAACGGCTTTCGGCTCTCGCACGGGAGCTGGTGGGCCTCAAGGTGAGCGTGATAGTGGCGACCAGCGATGTGGTGATTGCAGCGCTCACACGAGAAACTCAGACGATCCCGATCGTGATGACCATCAGCACCGATCCAGTGGGGACCGGGTTCGTGCGGAGCCTCGCCCGCCCCGGCACGAATGTCACCGGGCTGAGCAATATCTCTCCGGAGCTCAGCGCGAAGCGGCTAGAGCTGCTGAGAGAAGCCGTCCCCGGTCTCTCCCGCGTGGCAGTGCTCTGGAATCCCGACATCCGCGGAGCGGTGTTCGACTACAAAGAAACAGTGGGCGCGGCCCATGTGATGGGTCTGGAGCTCCAATCCGTTGAAGTGTCTCGCGCCGAGGATCTCGATCGCGCCTTTTCAGCTATCACGAGGCAGCGTGCGCAGGCGTTGGTGCTGCCTGGAGCGAATCCAGTGGCGTTCATGAACCGAGGCAAAATCGCGACCTTCGCGCAGAGGAGTCGGCTGCCGTCTATGTATCCCACCAGAGAGTATGTCCCCGCCGGCGGTCTGATGTCCTATGGGCCTAGCCTGCCCGATCTATACCGCCACGCGGCCGCGTACGTGGACAAAATCCTCAAGGGCGCCAAGCCCGCTGATCTGCCCGTCGAGCAGCCCACGAAGTTCGAGTTGGTGATCAATCTCAAGACCGCCAAGGCTCTGGGGTTGGCCATTCCGCAGTCGATCCTGATCCGAGCGGATCAGGTCATTGAGTAGCGC
>DATFTC010000352.1:0-2158 GCA_035262305.1 Myxococcaceae bacterium
GCTGTCGCCGCGAAAAGCGGCAGTGGCGACTGCCATCGTGGCCGTGTTGTCTACTTTCGTAGTTCCGGCAGTTCCGATCGCCAAGGCGCTTAAATACCAGAAGGAGATGTCGAAAGACTGGTATGAGGCCTGGCCAAACGAGCCCGAGCTCAGACAATTTTTCAGGAACAACATTGGTCTCCGCACCGACCCGCGATTCCGCGGCTCCGTTTTCTTTTATACGTTTCAATATGATGAATTTCTCACGTTAGACAGTCTTTGGGTCGATGGTGTTCCAACGACGAACGAATACAGTCAGTTGGTAACGCCGCAAGTGATTTATTTCATCCGGCAATTGTTCAAGAGGAATATCTCAACCGACCTAAACTGGTTCCGCCCATGGATCAATACCGGCGGTGGCTCCTTCGATCTCTTGTTTCGCACGTTTCGCGCACTTGGGGTGCGCTATATCGGCGGCTATGAGCCGCTTCGTATCCCTGGCATGAAAGAATTTCGGTCCGTAAGCTTTCCGCGTCGCCAGCCGGACAACCCGCCGGGGCTCTGGGTGATATCCGAGATTCCAGACGTCAATCTTGGCAACTACAGCCCGACGGAAATAACTACTGGCCGATCAGCAGCCGAAATCGTTGCTGCTCTCAACAGCGCGAACTTCGATTTCGCCCACCAGGTTGTCCTCTCGATCGAGGTCCACGATCGGCTAGTTCCGGCACGTGACATGAAACTGTCAGTGATCCGCGGCGGCTTACATGTTTCGGGGTATAGTGACGGCATATCCTTGGTGGTGTTGCCGCAACAATACTCGAATTGCCTACGCGCTCACGACGGCCGAGTGCGCCTCATGCGCGCGAATCTGATCATGACCGGAATGATGTTCTCAGGCGTCCTCGACACCAACATCTCCTTCGACTATGGCATCTTCTCGCCCGGATGCCGACGCGCCGATTTGGCCGACATGAAGCAGCTCGGGGTCAAGCTTGGGGGGCGGTGACGAGGGCATGGGATTGGGACGTCAGCACCAACGGTCGCAAGTCGGTTGATAGCTGAAGCACTCGCTATGCTTGGTGGCCTTGGACTGCCGAGGACGATATGCTCCGTTCGGCAACGCCCGAGGCGGCGGAGAAGCGGGGATGCAACCGGATTCCAGGTTTCGTAAGCCCTGAGAGCCAATGAGACCACCAGCCCGCCTGATCATCCCGCTTTGGGGCTCGGTCTACGCCGAAAAGCTGGTTTCGATGACGTTGCCGGCATTGCTCGCCCCGGGCAACCTTCCTTCGCTCGCAACGATGTTCGATGTCGAGGTCGTCCTCGTCACCGAAAGCAAGCTCGTCGATTATATCCGGCAGGCGCGCTCGTTCCAGCGGCTCTCTGCCATTTGCCCAGTCAAGTTTGCCTCGCTCGACGATTTGATGCCTTGCGAGCCCGGCGAATACGGCGTGGTTTTGACGGCTGCGTTGTTCCGCGGTTTCGTCGATTTGGGCGCGAAGGTGACGGAAACGTTTTTGCTGTTTCTCAACGCCGATTTCATCATTGCCGACGGATCGTATCGGCGGCTCGCCGAGCTGATGCGCGAAGGCAAGCGCGTCATTCATGCGCCAAGCTTCCGCGTCGTGCTCGAGGAGGTGTGGCCGCAGCTCGCGGCGCGGGTCGATGCGGAGAGCGCCGTGCTAGCGGTCAAGCCGCGCGAGATGGCAAAGCTCGCCTTGACCCACAAGCACCTCACCGTGAAGGCGCGCACCGTGAATCAGAGGCTCTATCATCAGTGGTGCATGGATCAATTCTATTGGTACGTCGATGAGGAGACGCTGGTGGGCTACCAGTGGCCGGTCGCTCTCGTCGCGATCAAGCCGGAACGGGTGATCACGGAACCGGTCCTGGTATGGGACTTCGGGTATCTTCCGGAGGCGGCACCGACGCTTGAGCCCTACTTCCTCGCTGATTCCGACGATTTCTTCATGATCGAGCCGCAGAAACGCGTCACCGGCGAAGAACTCGTGCGTCCGGGCGGAATTTCGGTCGACGCTATCGCGAAATTTCTATCCGACTGGACCACCCGCGAGCAGCGCCGCTGCGGACGCCAACTCCTGACCATTCACGCCGGCGACCTTCCGGTCGATATCGACGACGTGATCGCGGAGTCGCGTCGCTACATGAACGAAAT
>DATFTC010000353.1:0-3682 GCA_035262305.1 Myxococcaceae bacterium
ATTACCCGGCTTCATCGGTCGTATGACCCTCTCCGACTCCCAGACTGGCCGCCGCCCTTTCTAGCGACGTTTGGGGACGCGACCCCCAGCCAATCCCGAGCCTCCCTCACTGACCCAGATCACCTTCCCTGCATGCCGTGCTCACTACCCCGGTGGACCGGATCAGGTGCGCTCGTTGGTTGACGAGTTGCGCGTTCCCGCGCAGGGCTCCTTCCCTGTCCGTGCTGCCTTCCCCGTTGTCGTGGCGGGTCGGCGTCCACATCACTACTTTCGAGGCCTGCTCAAGCTTCACACGCGTTACGGCCCGCCGGGTTGCTCACCCACCATACGTGGGCTTTATCGCGAGGCTCCGCCCTAGCCGGTTACCCGGCTCGGGCGCTCGCAAGCTACCAAGCTCAACCAACAACCTCCTTGGGTGGGGCCTTCCCCCACTGGTGACCTGCGCCTTTGAGGCGCACACGACAACGCCGTTTTTATACCATTATCGGAAACAGCCTAATCTCCGAGTCTCTGACGATCAAGTCCGAGCGTTGCTAAGATCTCCCGGCAGCGCCTCTTCACTCGCCGCGCTCCCAAACAACCGTGGTTTGAAAGGGACGCTGCTTTGCGTCCATCCCGCGCACGGTCGCGGTCAGGGTCGTTCCATCGGCGGAAACGACGTAACTGCCCTCGCCGACCGTGTGATCGCCCGCGCGCGCCGCCACGTGGATAGTATTGGTATCCGGCCGCGTGGAGACCGCGGTCACGCCAGCCGCGCCGGGAACCCGGCGCTCGACGCCGTCCAGGATGAACCTCTGCGGCTGCTCTTCGACGCGCTTGCCGTCGCAGACGCCCTCGGCGCGCATCAGGTAGCCGTCGGTTTGAGGCTCGAAGCGCATCGTGCCCTCCGTCGGCCGATGATTCGGGTCGAAATTCGATTTCCCGGGATTCATTTTCCACGTTCCAGCGAAAGGATCGGTCATGTTTGCATCTCCTCACCGGCAGATTAGCGGCGAACTAGCGCGCGAGTCTTGAAGAATTCCTTAAATTTCGCTTAAGCTCTAGCATGGAACCGATGGCCAGCCGCGAAATCTATGAGTTTGGCGACTTTCGGCTCGACGTCTCCGAGCGGAGATTGACCAAGAACGGCCACGCCATCGCTCTTGCGCCGAAAGCCCACGACGTCCTGGTGACTCTGGTGCGCAACGGCGGACGGCTCGTGCGTAAGGCCGAGCTGCTTGCCGCCGTGTGGCCGGAGTCATTTGTCGAAGAAGGGATCCTCGCCGTTCACGTCTCGCAGTTGCGCAAGGCCCTGGGCCGCGAGCGTTACATCGAAACTGTGGCTCGGTCCGGATACCGCTGGGTGAGCGGGACCGGAATGCGGCCGTTCGTGCCGGTCCACACCTCGGAGGTGTACGAGCTGTTCGGGCGCGGGCGCGCGCACCTGTTGGCCGCGTCGATGGTGGAAACTCCGAAAGCGGTCGAGGCATTCCAGGCCGCCATCGCGTTAGATCCCGCCTACGCCGAGGCGCACGCCGGCCTGGCGCTCGCTTGGTGCGCGCAGGCCGAGTTTCGCGTCGCGCCACCCGCCAAGGCCTATCACCACGCGAAAACGTCCGCACTCGCGGCGCTGGCTCTCGACGCCTCCTGCGCAGACGCGCAGGTCGCCCTGGGGATCGTGCTATTTCTGAGCGAATGGAACTGGCTTGCCGCCGAAAAAAGTCTGCGGCGCGCGCTAGAGCTGAATCCGAATCACACCGAAGCTTATCTGGCCTGCGGACGGCTCATGGAAGCGATCGGCAGGCTGCATGACGCTCTGGAGCTGAAGCACAAAGCGCTCGAGCGCGATCCTTTCTCGCCGCTGGTGCATCTACAAATCGCCCTGTGCTATTGGAATCAGCGCCGCTATGATGAATCGATCGAGTGGGCCAGCAAAACTCTGGCCCTCGATCCGCGGCATCCCCACGCAGGCGAATTTCTCGCCGGCGCGTACCTCAAAAAAGGCGATGCCGATCGTCATTTCGCCGAAATCCTGACACATGCCGAGCTGCACGGCGCGCCTCCCGAAATGGTCGATTCGCTAAAGCGCGCCTTTGCGTCGGAGGGCCGCGGTGGGATCGTCAGGCTCGCTCTCGAACGCGCTGCTCTTTATCCGCAGGCCTTCCCGCCGGTACAGCTTGCTCTGTTTTACAGCGAGTCCGGCGATCAGGACGCCGCCTTCCGCTGGCTGGATCAGGCCATCGCAAGCCGCGACCCGCTACTCGTTCATCTCGCCGTCGGACCGCAGTGGGATTACCTGCGCCCCGATCCGCGATTTCTTCAATGTCTCGCGCGAATGGGGTTACCTCAGCTCGATTGAGGCCCCGATTCACTGCTTCAAAGCCGCGTCCCAGTTGCCCACGAACGTTTACCAGCGGACGAATTACGCGCAATCCCGGAAGTAATCCGTTTGCTGTGCCGCTCAGTGGACGTTAGCTGGCGTTAGCTTCCCCTTGCCAGCTCAGGTCCTGCCGATTCCCTCCAAGGGGAAGCTAACGCCGTTTCACAGCCGCTATCGGAAACATGGGCTGGAATCGAGCTGCAGCCCGAATATGCACAGGAAGCCAGCTAGGTTCCGCTGGCTACAGGCAGTCACAAGCTCGAGACCGTAAAGTGAGACCATAAAGGAAGTGCCCGTTCGAAAATCCTCATTGACCTCAGGAGAACGACTCCGGCGCCAAGGACAGGCGAGCCCGAGCCACATCGCGAACCCAAGCCACATCGCGAACCTGATCGTCATCGGCGCCTCGGCGGGCGGCCATCAGGCACTTGGGGAAATCTTCAAGGACCTTTCCGCCGATATGCCGGCGGCAATCGTAATCCTTTTGCACATGCCCTTGGAGAGCGCTTCTAGTCTCAAACAGTGGCTGGGGCGGTTCAGCCGCCTTCCCATCATTGAGGTCGAAAATCAGGAACCCTTGCAGCAAGGGTTCATTTTCGTTCTTCCGCCGGGCAGGTCGGCCACTTTCAGTCGCGGGATGATCACAGTAGAGCACGACATTCCGAAGCGGCCCGTGAGCACAATCAATCGCCTCTTCACATCGGCCGCCCAAAATTACGGCAAGCGCGTAATCGGCGTAATTTTGACGGGACTCTGGAGAGACGGAACCGAAGGACTTCGTACAGTGCACGAAGGGGGTGGTTTGACCATGGTGCAGGAGCCCCGGGATGCGGAGTACCCAGAAATGCCCACCAATGCCATGGAAGGGCTGCCAGTGACTTTTTGTTTGAACTTGGCGGATATCGGCCCCGCTCTGGAACTGCTAGTTCGTAGGACCACACGGTTTGAGACCGGTTTGGCAGTCGCCGTCCGTACTCTTCGGGATCGCATCGCCCTTCTCGTGAGGCTAGTCGAACAATCTCGGGGGAACCCGGGGACACATGAGTTCCTCAGGAATGAGCTGACCTCATTGAGGCGCGACGTCCAATCGATCGATGATCTCTTGGAAGCTGTAGTGCTTCGCGAGGAATGACCCAGGTCTGCTTTCCAAAAATGACCCAGCCGTAAGTAGCTGAGCCCCGACCCCGCTGAGGCGACGAGCGTACCGCCGCGCGAGATCCCACGGCAGTTTTCTATTACAGTGATGAGTTTGCTGTGAGCCGGAGGTGTACTGCGCATCAAAATTGCACAACGGTACGGGCTCTCTTACCAGTGGACGTTAGG
>DATFTC010000354.1:0-5531 GCA_035262305.1 Myxococcaceae bacterium
CGCGGTTGGGCCGAGTCGGGGCCTCAATCAGCGGCGTTTGAAGCGTCCCACCAGGTCGGCCAACCGCTTGCGATCGGTCGGGTCAACGTTTTCAAAACGCACGCCGATGGCGCCCTCTCGTTCCCACGCCACCGCACCCGAAAGGCTGTACTCTTGATCCTCGACTGTCAGCAGAAGCTGAAGCGCGGCCCCGACCTCGTATTGCTTGCGAGTCTTCAGGCACAGGCCTCCAACGGAGAGATTCAGCGAGTACGCGCGAAACGCGCGGGCCGCTTCCGAAGCTTCCTGAAATCGCACTTCGATCCGGGCGACGACGCGCTCGTCTTTGCGCCTCTCAACTGCCGGTGCTCCAGCTCGATCAGGCGTGCTTTCAGCGCTCATCGGGACCCCCCGGTCTGGCCGCTTAATGGAGTACCCTGCTCCATCGCGCGCAGCGGGTCAAACAACTGGAGCACGCGGCGTACGACTGGTGCAAAAGCGCATGCCGACGAAGATCCATTTGAAGCGCAGCTGGGTAAGTGAGGGCCACAGCCCACGGAATAGCGAGCGTCGGTAATGGGTTCGACGCCCCATCGTACCGAGCGTACTATCCCACGCTCGCGAGGAGACGAAGCATGGAATTGAGGATCGAAAACCTCTCGAAGACGTACGGCAACGGCGTCCAGGCGCTCAAGGACATCTCGCTCACCATTCCCGCCGGAATGTTTGGGCTCTTGGGCCCGAATGGCGCGGGGAAATCGACTCTGATGCGCACCTTGGCGACGCTGCAGGAGGCCGATGCCGGTTCCGCCACCTTGGGAGATGTCGACATCCTCAGGGAGAAGGATCGGCTCCGCCGAATCCTCGGCTATCTGCCCCAGGAGTTCGGGCTGTACCCGAAGGTCTCGGCGGAGGACATGTTGAATCATTTTGCGTCGCTGAAGGGAATCTCCAAAGCAGCTGAGCGAAAAGCACTCGTCACCGATTTGCTCCGTCAGACGAACTTGTATCAATTTCGCGGAAAAGCTCTAGGCGGCTTCTCGGGGGGCATGAAGCAACGATTCGGGATTGCTCAGGCGCTGATCGGAAACCCCAAGCTGATCATCGTCGATGAGCCCACCGCTGGACTGGATCCTGAGGAGCGCGTTCGTTTCCACAACCTGCTCAGTCAGATCGGCGAGAACGTGGTCGTCATCCTCTCGACGCACATCGTGGCCGACGTGAGCGACCTTTGTCAAAAGATGGCGATCATCAACGATGGGACGCTGCTGTTGATGGGAGAGCCATCTCGGGCAATTGCCGCCCTGGCAGGAAAAATTTGGAAGAAGACCGTCGACAAGTCCGAGGTGGAACATCACCAGCAGCGATTTCAGGTTCTCTCGACGCGACTGTTCTCCGGAAAGACCCTGCTTCGCATCTACAGCACCGAGCAACCGGATGTACAGTCACAGCCGGCTGAAGCCGATCTGGAGGACGTCTATTTCTGGACGCTGAAACGGCGCAGCCCGGACGCGGCCCGCGCGGTTGCTTCCACTCAACCCAACTGATCGGCGGGATCGAGACCTACGATGCGGAACATTTTCACCTTCGAGCTGCTGCACCGGCTCCGCCGGTTGTCGACATACATCTATGCCGTCGTCTTCTTCGGTTTCACAGTCGTGTTGATTTCCGCGGCTGGCGGCGCATTTAAAGGAGCAAGTGTTTCGGTCGGAGTCGGCGAGAAGGTCTTGATCAACTCACCCTACTCGCTGGCCACCTTCATTGGCCTTTTGAGTTTCTTCGGCCTGCCGGTGATCGCGGCCATCATGGGCCGGGCGGTACAGCAAGATTTCGAGTACGAGGTGCACCCGTTCTTCTTTACCACGCCGATCACCAAGCTTCAGTATCTCGGCGGCCGTTTCCTGGCCGGCGCGGCTTTGTTGCTCCTGGTTTTCGCCGCCATTCCCGTCGGCGCGCTCTTTGCCAGCCACGCCCCATGGATCGACGCATCCCGCGTCGGCCGCAATCAAGCGATGGCTTACATCGGTCCGTGCCTCTTCATCGTCATTCCGAATCTCTTGTTCACCGGCGCCGTGTTCTTCATCATGGCGGCGCTGCTGCGAAAGATACTGCCGGTCTTCCTCACCGCCGTCATCACCCTGGTCGGATACTTCATTGGACTGCAGCTGGCGAGCCAGCTGGAGAACAAGACGGTCGCCGCACTGGTCGATCCGTTTGGAACGCTGGCGCTCGGCCGTCTCACGGAATATTGGACAATCGCCGAGCGAAATGGTCGGCCTATTCCCTTGGAGGGAATTTTCCTCGCGAACCGCGCCTTGTGGATGGCAGTCGCGATCGCGGTATTCGTGATCGCCTATCATCGATTCAGATTTACCCACGTCTCCGAGCGAGGAGCTCGCGCGCGATCGGACGCATCCGATACCTCCGCGGCGCCGAGCACGGCTGAGATTGCGCCGCTTCCCGTCACCAAGTCGTTCTCGCCATCGTCGTTGGGTTTCCTTTTCTTCCGCTCGAGTTGGCTTCAGTTCATCGAGACGATCAAGAACGTCTACTTCGTCGTCATCGTCGCGGCGGGTGTGCTGTTCATGGTGGTGACCGCGATTCTGGTGACGGGTCGCCTTTATGGGACGCCGACCTATCCAGTGACGCACATCATGGTCGAGGTCGTCGGCGGCTCTTTCTTCTTGTTCTTCTACATCATCATCACCTTCTACTCGGGCGAGCTGGTCTGGCGCGAGCGCGACGCGCGGGTCGGCCAGATAATCGACTCGTCGCCCACGCCCACCTGGTTGCTCGTCGGCTCCAAGCTGTTTGCGCTGGGGATCGTGCAGGCGGTCCTGTGCGCGGTGGTGATGCTCACCGGAATCGTGCTCCAAGTGGTGAAGGGATACTTCCATTTCGAGCTCGGGCTGTATTTCAAGCAGCTGTTTGTCATCAATTTGATCAGGCTCTGCCTCATCTCGGTGTTGGCGATGGCGGTCCACGTGCTGGTGAACCAGAAATACATGGGCCACTTCGCAATGGTGATTTATTACGTGGTGAGCAGGTTTGGTTTGGCCGCGCTCGGCTTCGAGCACCGTCTCTACAATTATCCGACTGCGCCCCCGGTCATCTACTCGGACATGAACGGCTATGGCCACTTCGTGGCGCCCATCTTCTGGTTCGACCTCTACTGGGCCGCATTCGCGGTCTTGCTCGTCATCGCCTGCAATCTGCTCTGGGTGCGCGGCGTAGACGAATCGGCCCAATGGCGGAGCCGCTTGGCTCGAATGAGGATGACTCCAACCATTCGGGCTGCCGCGGCTACTGCCCTGGTGGTCTTTCTCGCCGCCGGCGCCTTTATCTTCTACAACACGAACAAACTCAACCATTATCGAACGAGCTTTCAGACTGCCGAGCTGCAAGCGCGATATGAAAGACAGTACAAGAAGTACGCCTCGACACCCGAGCCGCGGATCACCGACGTCACCGTCGCGGTCGACATTTTCCCGGCCGAGCGACGCGCGGCGATGAAGGGAAACTACGTTCTCGAGAACAAAGCGGATGCACCGTGTTCTTCCATCGAGGTCAACGTCTTCAACCAGGTCGAGGTCAAGCTGCTCGCTCTGGACCGGGACAGCACACAGGTGACCAACGACAAAGAGTTAGGGTTTTACCGGTTCGAGCTCAAAGAGCCCCTGCAACCGCATGAGAAGGCGAAATTGAATTTCGAGCTCAACTACCAGCACCGCGGATTCACCTCGGACGAAGTCTCTCAAGACGTCGTGTACAACGGCACCTTTATCAACAGCGGTCTCCTGCCCACTCTGGGCTACTCGGAAGGCCGAGAGTTGTCATCGGACGAGGAACGGAAGAAACACCACTTGCCGCCCAAAGAGCGGATGCGCGACTTGAATGATCCAGAGGGCAGAAAAAACAATTACCTCATCTCCGACTCGGACTGGGTCACCTTCGACGCGACGGTGAGCACCAGCGCGGATCAGATTGCGCTTGCCCCGGGTTATCTACAGCGCGAGTGGACTGAAGGAGGGCGCCGCTATTTCCACTATGCAATGGACAGCAAGATCTTGCGGTTCTTCGCCTTCTTGTCTGCGCGATACGAGGTCAAACGGGACCATTGGAACGACGTGGCGATTGAAATCTTTTACCATCCGGGCCACGAGTACAACCTGGACCGGATGATCACCTCGGTCAAAAAATCGCTCGACTATTACACGCGCAATTTCAGTCCATATCAGCATCATCAGGTTCGAATCATTGAGTTCCCGCGATATCGCGCCTTCGCGCAATCATTCCCAAACACCATCCCATACTCGGAGGGGATTGGATTCATTGCCAAGGTCGACGACAAAGACGAGAACGATATCGATTATCCGTTTTATGTTACCGCCCACGAGGTCGGGCACCAGTGGTGGGCTCACCAGGTGATCAGCGGCCGGGTGCAGGGCTCGACGCTTCTTTCGGAAACGCTCTCCCAGTACTCAGCCTTGATGGTGATGAAGTCCGAGTTCGGGCCGGCGAAGATGCGCCGCTTCCTCAAGTACGAGCTGGACCGGTACCTGATCGGCAGGACCACCGAACGCAAGAAGGAGCTGCCGCTGCTGCGGGTCGAGAATCAGGACTACATCCACTACCGCAAAGGCAGCCTGGTGATGTACGCGCTGCAGGATTACATCGGGGAAGAGGCCGTGAATCAGGCGTTGGCGCGATACATTCAGGCGGTTGCCTTTCGAGGGCCTCCTTACACTACTGCTGCCGAGCTGCTCGCTCAGCTTCGCGAAGTGACGCCCGACAAATACAAGTACGTGCTGGAGGACATGTTCGAGACGATAACACTCTACGATAATCGAGCGAGGAAGGCGTCGTACCGGCAGCGCGCTGACGGAAAGTACGAAATCCGACTGACCACCAGCTCAAAAAAGCTGCGGGCGGATTCGCTGGGTAAAGAGCAGGAAGTTCCTCTCAACGACTGGATCGACATCGGCCTCCTGGACGAAAAGGGGAATGCGTTCTACTTGCAGAAGGAAAAGATCGACCAGCCGGAAATGGAGTTCTTGATTCTAGCCGACCGGCGGCCGGCCAAAGCGGGCATCGATCCTCTGAACAAACTGATCGACAGGAAGCCAGACGACAATTCGATCAAAGTCGAAAAAGAGTCAGCCGAAGAAGAGCGCGAAACGCCGCGGGCCAGGCCCGCCGCCGAAAGCTCGGCCGTCCAGTAGACAGAACGTTCTGTCTACCGGGGGCGCTCCGTCCCAGCCGCCGCTCCACTCGACGAGCCGCTCGACTCGAGCAACAGCGCGCGGGCCGGCGAACCCGTCAGTCCGCCCGTCGACCGAAGCAGCGGCGAGCGAGCCGCGGATCTATTCAATCGGCCACTCGACTCGCTCCGAGCAAGAATTCATCGAGCTGCTTCGACTTCACGGGATCTCCACCCTCGCGGACATTCGCACCATCCCCGGGTCGCGCCGCAACCCGCAGTTCAACCGCGAGCAACTGAGCGATGCCCTTCAGCGGGCGGGCATCCGATACGTTCACCTGCCGCGCCTCGG
>DATFTC010000355.1:0-2453 GCA_035262305.1 Myxococcaceae bacterium
GCTTTGACACCGAGCTGTGTAGTGGACCGGCGCGGACCGAAGCGGGTCTTGCCGTCGAGGCTGTGTCCCCACAGGTTCGCGCCGAGGTTGGCCACGCGAAAATTATCGGCCGCGGTCCATCGCGGATCAAAAGCGGAAGCACCCGTAAGCCTTCTGAATGGCTCGATACACGGGAGGTTTGCTGGTTCTGGATCGGCACGCACGCAGACTACGACAAGTTGCTCAAGCGACTTTAACGGCGATTGGCGCGAGCACGCCGAGGGGTTTAACCGCGGACGGTCCGGAAGTGACAGACGGGAAGCGAGCCGTCCTGGTGCCGATCATAATCGCATTGATTCCAAGCCTGGATGAGGGTGGTCAGCACTCGCCGCGCGGGACCGGGCTCAACGTGACACCATCATAGGGCGAAAATGGAGGCGCTTTGGGGAGGACCCCGCTTCTGAAATTGGCGGCAACGCGCCTCTTCAATGGCGCTAAGTTGACCCTTGCGATGTTCCCTTAAACGAATTTAGTCTGGACCGCCTAGCGAGCGATTTAGGTGATTCGCAATGCGGTGTTTGAAGTGCGGGGCTGAAAACCCAGCCGAAAAACCCTTCTGCACTCAATGCGGAAGTCCGCTCCGAATGGTCTGTCCGAACTGCCGGGCATCCAATCCTCCGTTGTCGGGATTCTGCGGTGACTGCGGGGCGCCGTTGGTCGTAGGTGACGGAGGTGTTCAGCCGACCTCATCATCACAAAGTTCACGTGATAGTCGGGCCGCTCGCGCGCAAACCGATGGTTTCTCCACCGAAGGCGAACGGCGGCATCTGACGGTTCTGTTCTGCGACTTGGTCGGTTCCACTGAAATTGCGGTTAAGCTGGATCCGGAGGACTGGCACGAGATCGCCCGCGAGTATCATCGGGAGGCATCGCTGGCGGTAGAGCGTTTCGGTGGGCACGTCGCCAAGTTCTTGGGCGATGGCATCCTGGCCTATTTCGGCTGGCCACGCGCCTACGACAACGATCCCGAGCGCGGAGTACGTGCGGGGCTCGCCTTGCTGGAATCGATTGCCGCTTTGAGTTCCAGGCTACAGCAGGTGGGGCGTCCCGAGTTGTCTGTCCGAGTCGGAATTCACACCGGCCCGACCGTTATAGCTGAAGCGGGAAAGGATGGATCAGATATTTTCGGCGACACACCCAATATTGCTGCTCACGTCCAGGCCGTCGCCGAACCGGGGACGGTCTTGATTACGCCCGCCACGCGGCATCTGGTCAGTGGTCTGTTCTTGCTTGAAGACTTGGGCGCGCGAACGATTAAGGGCCTGCTTGAACCGCTCGAGCTTTGTCGCGCGGTTCGGCCTGCCGGTGTGAGCGATCGTCTGTCGCACTCGCCTCGCGCGCTCGCTCCCTTCGTTGGACGCGAAGATGAACTACGCATGCTGGCAAACCGTTTTGCACGAGCTTGTGAGGGCGAAGGACAGGCCGTTCTGATTCTGGGCGAGGCCGGAATCGGCAAGACCCGTCTGGTAAATGAGTTGCGGGCGCGAATCGCGGCTGAGCGCCACACCTGGATAGACACTGCTGCAGACCCATTTTTCTCGAGCACGCCATTCCATCCGCTCAAGCAGGCCATCGACCACGCTCTTATGTGGCGGGGCGATGAATCGGACGCTGAAAAGATGGCAACGCTGGAAGCTTCAATGACGAGCGCCGGACTCGCTCTCGAGCAAGCTTTCCCGCTGGTTGCGCGAATGCTCGAGCTCCCGGTGCCAGCAAAGTATCCAGAGGTGCTGCTCTCGCCCGAACAGGAGCGCGACCGCCTGTTGCTCACCCTTGCCGCATGGACGCTCGGCTCGGCTCGCGCACAGCCCATGGTTATCGTGCTGGAGGACGTGCACTGGGCCGATCCGTCGACCCTCGATTTGGTTCGCATGTTGGTCGAGCAGTGTGCGACCGCCCCGTTATTCGTTGTCATAACGGCCCGCCCCGAATTCATTCCTGCCTGGCCGCAGCGGGCGCATCATCTGCCGCTCATCGTCACTCGCCTAAGTGATCGCGAGGCCCAACGTATGATCGAAGGACTCGCGCCGAAGATAGAGTTAGAGAGCGAGGTCATCGAGACCGTCTTGCGCCGCAGCACCGGCGTCCCTCTTTTCGTGGAAGAACTGACGCGCCTGGTGCTGGAGGAAGGTCTGAAGTCCGCATCACGAGAGGTTCCCGTCACCTTGAACGGATCGCTGTTGGCCCGGCTTGACCGCCTGGGCGAAGCCAAGGCGGTGGCGGAAACCGCCGCCGTTATTGGACGCGATTTCGACTACCGAATGCTGCGTTCAGTTGCCGGCCTGTCCGATGAAAGGCTCCAAACGGGCTTGCAGACGCTGGCCAACGCGGACCTCATCCACTTCCGCGGGGTTCCCCCCGAGTCTGTTTACCGCTTCAAGCACGCCCTCGTGCGGGACGCCGCTTACGAGTTG
>DATFTC010000356.1:0-3638 GCA_035262305.1 Myxococcaceae bacterium
TTCTACGCCAATGCGCCGAGGGTGATGAAGCGAATCGCACCGAGGGAAATCGGCGCATCGCGCATCGGCCACTTCGGCTTTTTCAAGTCTGCATTCGAGCCGACCCTCTGGCGGCAATACCTGTTGCCGGAGCTGAGATGACGGCGCAGGCGCGCATGTTGACTCGCCGCCGACGGAGCTGGCAAGGTGCAAGCCATGTACATCGTGGAAGGAAAGCACGAGCGCTGGGTAGACCGTTGATGACTGGTTGAGCGCGCTCGCTCATATGCCGAGGTTCACGTCGACTTCGGCACGGGAGACGGCGCTTTCGCCTATCGAATGGCCAGACAGCGTCCCTGCGACCTGGTGATCGGAGTCGATTCGAGCGCTGACCTCATGCGCGCGATCTCGCACCGCGCATCGCGCAAAGCTGCGCGCGGCGGTCTGGCGAATGCCATCTTTGGGCGCTTGTCGCTTGAGCAGGCGCCCGGCGAGCTCTTCCAGCTCGCCGACGCTTTGACCGTCCTTTTTCCATGGGGCTCGCTGCTTCGCGCGGTGGCGGTACCCGAGGTCGGCCCTCTTCGGAAGTTGGCGACAGTGGCCAAGCCGGGTGCGCGCGTTTGGTTTCTCTACGGCTACGAGGCTCGCCGAGATGCTCGAGCGGTGGAGCCGCTCAGGCTACCGGACCTCGAAGATTCCGCTGCGCTCCGCGCCCTTGAAGCAGATTACTTAGACGCTGGCATTGAAGTGCGGGCGCAGTATGCCACGCGCGCAAAGATCGCTGCCGTTCCAAGCACGTGGGCCAAGAAACTGGCGTTCTCCCAAAGCGACCGGACATTCGTTGAGCTGAGCGGGAGCGTACGCGCCGCCTCGTAGTCCGCGGCGTATCGGCTATTATCCAAAACGCTAACCAGTCGATGGGTGGGTCTCGCTTGGAGAAGTCGCAGTGAAGTGGAAAGAGAACCAGGTCAATCCAGCCTGCTCGTTTTGTGGCAAGTCACAGCGCAAGGCTCAGAAGCTCATCGCAGGCCCTAATGTTTTCATTTGCAACCATTGCCTCGAGCTGTGCCTTGACCTGATGTCTCGACAAAGTGGCGTTCCGCAACCTGCTCCCTCACCGCAGCTCCTTGCCAAGATGGCCCGCAACCTGGCGCTCGACCTGAAATCAGCCTGGAAACTGGCTCAGCTGGAGGCTCCTCTGCCGATCCCAAGTTGGATTTCGCGCTCTGCCAACTTGCTCGCCAAAGAGCTCGAGCAGATTCCGGTCGCCGAGGAATCCGCAGCGCGGTCAAACAGGCAGCGTGACACACTCTATTGCTCGTTTTGCGGCAAGTCCGAGCATGAGGTCCTCAAGCTGGTTGCCGGTCCCTCGGTGTACATCTGCGACGAGTGCGCGAATCTGATTCAGGATATCAATATTGCCGAGCGGCACGGCGAAGGACGGCTTCAGAAATTCGCCCAAACAGCACGGAGCCTCGCGCTGGAGGTGAAGAGAGTTCCGATGATTGCACCCGCGATATCCGATCTCGCCGGCTTGCTTGCCGAAGAGCTCGACCGGCTCGCCGCGGCCGATAAGCGCGGATAGCGCAGCTCGAAAGACTTGCGATGAAGTCCGCCTGCGGGTTCGGTTTGCGCTAGTATCCGTCTCGTGTCAGCTCATCGGACCTTGAAAACGGTGCGAGCGATTCTTCGGCCCGTGCTCCTCAGTATCGGCATCGCCTTGGCAGGATTGTTCATCGTTCGGACATGCGTTTCTGCGAACGTTCTGCGAGACACCAATGACGTGGTGGGGAACTACCTTCAGACCCTCGGCACGATCTACGCGGTGTTGCTCGCTTTCGTGGTCTTCGTCGTATGGTCTCAGTTCAACGACGCTCGCAACTACGTCGAGCGCGAGGCCAATGAGCTGCTCGATCTATTTCGCACGTCGAGGGGCCTGCCCGCTCAAAACCGGCACGCCATCCAGCATTACGTTGGCAAATACGTCGACGATGTTCTGCAGCAGGAATGGGGCTCGATGGCCAGGGGCGACGGCGGCAATGCGTTCGCGCAGGGTGGAGCAATTCTCGACGAGCTTTGGGACGTCGTTCACGATTTCGAGCCCAATACCGCGTGCCATACCGCTCTCCACTCGGAAATCCTGTCGCGCTTCAACGATCTCTCCGACGTGCGCACCAACCGCTTGACGTCCGCGCAACTGAGAATTCCCCTTGCCTTGAAGATTCTCATTTATACCGGCGCGGTTCTGACCGTGGGTTCGATGTATTTGTTCTCGATTCAAAATTGGATTGTGCATGCTTTGATGACAGCGGCGATGGCGGGAGCGCTCTCGCACATCATCTACCTCATCCACGACCTCGACAATTGCTTTGCCGGCGACTGGCAGGTTCCGCGAACCGCATTCGAACGGGTTCAGCAGTTCATCAAAAACCCCCGCGAGCCCGAGTTGGTCGAAGTGAGAGCCGGGCAAGGGCAGGGATGATAAAGGCTCGGCTGGGCAGATCGCTCGCGGCGAGGGCCAATTGGTGAACACCCACCGCAACATTTCCTACCGCGAGCGCGACAGCCCGACTATGCCAACCTCACCGCGAAACTGCGGAGGAGGGAAGAGACATGGCGAAGCCCGAAAGCAGAGGGATGATCCGACAACTCGCGCGCTACGAGGTGCGGCCGGAAGCGCTGCAAAAGTCTCTTGCGGCCATTCGCAAGTTCGTCAGCTACGTGCGCGAAAATGAGCCCGGCACGCTGCGCTACGAGGTTTTGCAGGACCGCGACAACCCGACGCGCTTCGTGCACAGCTTCATCTTCCGGGACGCTGACGCCGATCGGGCCCACTCCCAGTCGCGCGAGGTGAAAGAGTTCGCTGGCGTGCTGTACCCCCAATGCCTGGCGCCGGTGGAATTCATCGACTACGAGCTGGTCGCGTCGAACATCGAGCCGCCGCCCGGGCCAACCGGCGACAAACGATAGGCTCAGCGCTTTCACCTCGAATACGGCATAGGGCTTCTGCGCGACGGGCTCCGCAGGGCCGCTGCCGCGGGTCAGATGGACGTGCCTGACGTCGAGACCGCGAGCCACCTCGTTGCCGGCGCGCTGATCGACGGGGCGATGATCATTGCCAGTGCTCCGCGCCACAAGATTGCTCGCCGCCAGGTCGAACGGAGCATGCTCGCCTTGTTGCGAGGATTCGCTTGTTGATCGCTGCGGTTGCATGCCCGCCGCGGCAAACTCTCGAAGAGCCGTGCAACATCTGAACCGCCCCGGTGTCTCCGCAAGTGTATCTGGAGCGAGGACGACGGGCGCGAGCAGGTCCGTGGCCCTTCAATCCTGGCGATGGCCGACAAAGGAGCCAACACACATGCAAAGCTTCAACGGGCCGGGTTCTTCCCCGCCGCGCCCCCGCCGCTCGGGCTTGCTCGCCTGGGCGGTTGAGTTGCTGACCAGACGAGATGAGATGGCCGAGTGTCCCTCCCTCTACTCGGCGGAGGTGAGCCCCATCGACTTTGAGGGCGAGGACACGAGCCTGACGCAAGCGCACCTTGAGCTGCTGCGCTGACCGGTACAGTGCCGAGGCGGTCCGCCGGCACATTCGTATCCAGGGCGACGCGCGCAGCGCGCTGTCGGGCCCAGTGTCTCCAGTCTGCTGCCCGCCGGCCCCC